>NZ_JAKVLR010000001.1:1666842-2000211 GCF_022484265.1 Companilactobacillus sp. | reverse complement strand
GACATGTAATGGATCAACTTATTTTCTATGTCTAAGGTCAATGATTTATTAAAGTGATCATGTCCAATAATGTACATTTCGGAAGTTTTAGATTTGTCTATTTTCTCCCAAAATTTTTGAGAAGCCGTATCATTATCCGTTCCAGCACCGACATCGTTTTTCAGATGCTCCAATGACCTTCGCTTAATATCAGTAGTTTCACCAACATATACTGAATAAGCATTGTGAGACGATTTATCTTCAACAATATACACAGTTGGATAATTCAGAATCAGATCATTCTGTCCAAAATCAGCAAATTGTTGGTCCATCTCTTCAATCGACTTCTTGCCATATTCGATTTTTTTGACTATTGGTGCGGATATTTTTTCCAATTTTATTGTCTCCAAGCGGTTGTATTCATATTTAATGATACAGGTTCAAATGTGCTAATAAAAGCGTGGTTTATTTATATTTCAGACACATTTATTTATTATCCAGAGAACAAAAAATCACACCCTTGAGATGTGATTTCATTGACTAACTGTTATCAACTGTAATCAATAAGCTATATATAAATCATTGTAAAAATATAAGACTATGGCCACGTTTCATTCATCGATTAACATCATTGATTGCCCTCACTAAATTAAATTGATGGAAAACAATATTTTAAAACGAGTTGAATACCATTATTTACAGCATTTTATAGGAATTACATTATTTAACATTAATATTTTGCGTTCTTAATATTAAATCTTGGTAAATAACCCGTCTAGTTCCATTAGATTCATTGGTGAATAGGTCTATTTCCACCCAATCATTAATATCACTAATAGCCTTTCCATCAAGTTTTCTTGATTGAGAAAGAACTATGTATCCAATTACATTGGTAATGTAATCCATTCTATCGATATCCATTTGTTTGAACTCTTTGTAATATCTTATCGACTCTCTTAATGCTTCAAGAGTAATTGTGAATATGTATCTTATTTGCTTTTCACTGAGTTGTGCAATTTGTTTTGGTTTCGTGTCTGATGGCAAAGGTGACATATTTAATACATGTGTTTTTGCATTAGTAACTTTCTCAAAAGCCGCATTTAATGATGCCAGTGGAATCGATACTTCAGTTGACTTTTTTGGATATAAATCAATCAATCCCTCGTCTTTAATAATAGAAGTATATTTATTTGCATACTCCGTGTAAAAGTCAATTCCTTTATTTTGTAATCGACTTAGAAAGACCATGTCCTTAGTAACCGAACTACCTGCTAAATTCAAGATATTAAACCATTCTTCTTGTTCTTTAACATTCATGTTTAATGCTCGATTAATTGAATAGTAGTATTTTTGCCATTTTGTTCTTACCTTATCTAAAGCACTTGCAACATACAGTAAATCCTTTCCGGAGTATTTCATATTTTTTTCAACATATTCGTATATATTATCTTCCTTGTTATAGAGAACAGTAACTGGAATCTGGTATGGCTTGACATCATTTTTATCCACTTCAAGGAATTTGGCTTTATTAATATCTAAAACAATACCGCCTAAACTAACATCACCGATATATGCCAAATAATTTGTCGTCAGACGTTGCTGACCATCTGTAACCGAGTCTTTACCAACAATATTTTTATAGTCATCAATTTGTTTTCTTGAATAGAACTGTACTTGCCGGACGTTATCTTGTTTAAAATTATGATCAATTCTATTTACAGAAATTGCTGATACTGGAGCTTTCCCAGAAAATTGATATTGAAATAACGCAACCTGTTTTTCTGCGGTCCAGCGTACAAACGTTTGATAAATAGGCAAAAGATATTGTTGGCTTTCAATGTCTTTGCACATTTGTAATATTGACGCTGTTTCAGTATTTTTCGTTGGATCAATATTAATTGTATTTAAAATTTTTTCAAATTGCTTGGTACTCATATAAAATCCCCTAATATAATGTTGCTGCAAGATTTTTCTAATAATTAGCATTCGCATCATCTTATGCAGCACATTTATTATATTGCATCAAATTCACATAATAGTCAATATTTAGTTATATATTTTCAAAAAAATATGTGCTGCTAAAAATAGCAGCACACCTTTTTTGTGACATTAACTGACATTTAATATTTTAAATTTAATTACCAACCTAGAATTTAACTAAAATACGTATAAATAATCAATCAACTATATCCTCCACCGAATTCAACCAACTACTCCTCTTCTTATCTGACACCATCTTCACCATGTTAAAGCTTCTCCACTTAACATGCTTGAATCCACCTTTTTTGAAGGTTCCGTTGATCAACGCCTTCTTAACGGCATTTCCGTATCTAAACTTATACAGCAGCTTCGGTGTATTCATGGTTGTGATCACGGTGGTCGACTTCAAATTTGGCAAACTTGAGATCATCCCTAATCCGGACTTGGTATATTCATAAGTTTGGCCTGGAAAAATAACTTTATCGATAAAGCCTTTCATCATTGCTGGCATTAGTTCCCACCAGATTGGGAATACCAGTATCAGATGATCGGCTTTTTTTAATTTGTCGGCGTATTCGATGGCTTGGTCATCGACTGCTTGATGCTTAACGAATCCTAATAGGTCACGTCCGGACATGACTGGATTGAAGTTGTCCTTGTATAGATCAATGACGTCCAATTGCTTGCCGGCGTTCTTTGCTCCGAGTTCTAGATGCTGTAAAATTGCGTGACAAAAGCTGCCTTCATATGGATGACAGTAAACTACTAATTTATTCATAACGTGCCTCCTAAAACACTTGATGAATACAGCATAGTTTCACGTTCAAAATCCCTCATTAACAATTGTTAATTTACTTAGCTTTGTTTCTGATCCGACTGAGCGAAACCGGCGTAATACCAAGGTATGAGGCAATATAATATTGCGGCACTCTTTTTAAAATTTCTGGTTCAGTTTCGACTAATTCTTCATAGCGGTCCTGCGGATTCTCCTTGATCCGCGACAGGAAATAATGCGTATAATCGATAAATCTTTTACAGATCGTCTGGGTAAAAAATTGTCTGACATCTTCATGCGAATCCAGTATCTCTTCAAATGATTTCTTGGATAAAACTTGAACAGTCGTATCTTCTAAGCTTTCAATCGAAAAATTACTTGGCTGGTTCAAATACAAGCTTTCAAATGACGACACCATCTGATTCTCGAAGAAAAATTGAAAGGTAATGTCTCGACCATCGTCGTTGTTCCAAAGTCGTAGCAAGCCTTGTTCAACGATATAAACATTTTCTGCAACATCTCCTTGATACAACAAAGTCGTCTTAGCAGGCACCGTCTTTGTCGTCAAATGTTGCTTTAAATCGCTGATATCAAAATTTTTAAAATGAAATTTATTCACGTCTATTTTTTCCATGATTTCCCCCGTACTATCCCCGATAAGATGCCAATCGCCAATTCAAATTGCGTTTTGTTCAAATATGCAAACGAGATCCGTAATGACCGATTCTGTTTAAAGCCATAAATGTCGCCGGGATTTAGCAAGACATGTTTTTTCACAGCAACTTTAAATAGTTTTTCCACGTTGATCTTGTCGTTAAAGGTCAGCCAAATGTAGAATCCACCTGCAGGCTTTTTCCAGGTCGCAATATCCTTAAAATGTTCATCTAACACACGTAATGCATTGTCGCGACGACTCTTCAGTTCTTCTTTTAAACTAGCTAAATTTTCGTCATAGGCACCGCTATTTAAAAATTCGGTCAGTGCCCACTGCGACAATGAGCTAGCACCATAATCCATTTGCATTTTAACGTCCCCCAAACGTTGGACAATCGGTTCTGGAGCAATCAACCAACCTAGACGCAAGCCAGGAGCCAATGTCTTTGAAGCACTGCCTAAATAAATCACCATGCCATTGTCGTCGATAGCCTGTAGCGGCATGGGTGTCTCTTGATCATAGATCAACTCTTGATAAGCACCGTCCTCAATGACTGGCAGACCATTCTTGTCACAGAAGTCTAACAAGTCATGACGTCTTTTCTCGGACATCGTTATCCCAGTAGGATTTTGATTCGTTGGAATAGTGTAAAGAATGCTATTCTCACGCTTTTTAACTGGAATCTTCCAATACTGCAATCCCTCGTCATCCATTGGTACGCCTGACAAATACATTCCCGTTGACTGAAACATCTGCAAGGATTTCAAATAACTCTGTTCCTCGGTGAACACCGTTGTCCCCTGTTGCAACAAGCTTGACGAAATCAGTTGCAGTGCTTGCAATGCACCAGAAGTGATCAAAATCTGGTTAGGAGAAACGTCCATTCCTTGTCTCTGAAGATGTTTCGACAACGCTTGACGCAACTCCAATAACCCTAACGGTTCAAGGTATCCGAGTGAATCAATTTTTGAACCAACTGATTGTAGGACTTTCTTCCACTGCTTTTTATCAAAAAGATGGTGGTCCAGTTCGCCCGTTCCCAGTCGTAAAATGTCTGGGGCAAATTCCATGTTGTTGATAGTTTGAACAACCCGATTGTTAGCTTCAAAAAAACCGTTTGAAATAAATCGATTCCAGTCTTGCGTCACCGGCAACATCAACGACCAAGTATTGCTGATAACCTGAGTTCCAGCTCCGTGTTTTCCCGCAATAATGCTGTATGAAGTCAGTTCCTCAATTGCTGAAGTGATCGTACTGCGATTGACCTCAAACTGCTCAGCCATTGCCCGTTGTGAAGGCAAGCGTGTGCCAATCGGCCATTCTCCCTGACCGATTTTTTGACTAATATATTCGACTATTTGTTTGTATACCGGTATCTGACTTGATTTGTCAGGCTTCCAATCAATTTGAATATTCATAGTAACTCCTAATTTGGTTGGTCAATAATTTGTCACTTGGTTGGTTACAAGTGAACTCATACTCTCTATAATCACCATATTAATACAAATTTGGTTGGTATGAGGTAGGATTATGAATTTTCTTTTACAAGGATTAACTATGGGATTAGCATACGTTGCGCCCATCGGATTACAAAATTTATTCGTCATCAATTCATCACTGGAGCACACAAAAAGACGGGCATTTCTGACCGCCTTAATCGTAATACTTTTTGACATCGCATTATCACTAAGCTGTTTCTTTGGAATCGGTGCCTTGATGCACAAGTTCCAGTGGCTACAAATGGGCATGCTATTCTTCGGAAGCCTGATCGTCATGTACATCGGAGTCGGACTACTAAGGGCAAAGCCTGACGACACCGAAACTAAATCAGAAGTCCCAACCACACTTTGGAAAACCATCACCACAGCCTTCGTCGTAACTTGGTGCAACCCTCAAGCAATCATGGATGGAACTATGATGTTAGCAGCATTCAACGTCTCCAATCCAGCCAGTGGAGCCACTCCATTCATCTCAGGAGTAGCCATGGCATCAGTGATCTGGTTTAGTACACTAACATTGATTATTTCGTCGTTTAAGAACTTGTTTAATGAAAAAACCTTACGATGGATTAATGTTGTTTGTGGGATCGTAATCATGTTGTATGGAATAAAATTACTAATTACATTTCTTACGAAAATTATGTGATTTATTTTTGAAATTATAAATTATTTTCCGAATGTATCGTAATTCTTATCTTCAATATATCCGGGTTTTCTTCTGATATACTGATCCTATTGAGACATCTTTTATAGGAGTGAGAAATATGAGTGAGATTCAAGTCGTTGGTGCAATTATTATCAAGAACAACAAGTTACTTGCTGCCAAACGGGCATCCAATCGCGTCTTAGGGGAGAACTGGGAATTCCCTGGTGGCAAAATTGAACCTATGGAGACACCAGAACAAGCCATGGCTCGAGAACTTAAAGAAGAATTTGGTGCCAAAGCAACAGTATTTGGCAAATTTTCCATTGATGGTGATGCAGAATTAAAGTTTGGTAAGGTGATTCTTCATTGTTATTACGTACGATTAGAAAGTAACATTACCAAAACAATTGCACACGATGAACTACGATGGGTAACACCAGAAGAGTCTCTAAAATTAACTTGGGCTCCAAGTGACGTTGCAGTCATTAAAGCTTTAGCAGAAACAGGATTTAACTATGACTATTAATGACGAAATAATTAACGGCGTAAATTTTGGTTTTGTTGACAATTCAACTCAAGCTTTAGATCGATATCAACCAGCTTTAGTAACCAATCATAATGGAACTGTTTTAGATACATTAGAAGATGAATTACGTAGCGCAAATTCATTCACGATTGCTGTCGCTTTTGTCACGCTTGGTGGACTATTGGACCTAAAGAGTACACTTGCTGATATTGCAAATCATGGTGTATCAGGAAGACTTATTACCTCAACCTATTTGAGTTTTAATCACCCAGATGTATTTGACGATTTGTTACAAATACCAAATCTAGATGTACGGGTTCTTCATCAAGATGGTTTCCATACAAAAGCATATTATTTCAATCATGATGATTACGAAAGCATTTTGATAGGTAGCGCAAATCTGACACAGAATGCTTTAAAGAAGAATTTTGAATGGAATCTTCGCGTAACATCAACAGAACGCGGAGATATTGTTAATAGTGTCAAAAGTGAACTGGATAGTTTATGGACTGAAGCCACTCCACTTACTCCAATGTGGGTGGAAAATTATCGTATTAAATGGCAACCCGTAGTTTACCCAAGTCCAGAACTTAAATCCAAAATTGCTGAACCGCGTCAAATTGTTCCCAACAAAATGCAAATACCCGCTCTAGAAGCATTAAACGATCTCCGTAATGTTAAACATGCAGACAAGGGATTGATAGTTGCTGCTACCGGAACTGGTAAAACATATTTAGCAGCATTTGATGTTCAACAAGTAAATCCCAAACGAGTATTGTTTGTAGTACATCGGGAACAGATTTTACGAAAGGCAAAAGACAGCTTTCAAGAGATCTTAGGAGGACCTGACAGCGATTATGGAATTCTAAGTGGTAATCATAAAAATTTTAATGCTCGCTATATTTTTGCAACAGTTAATATGGTGTCCAAATCATCAATTCAAGAACGATTTGGTTCAACTGCATTTGATTACATCATCATTGATGAAGCACATCGGGTTGGACAAAATCAAGGTGGAGAAACTCAATCAATGTATCAAAAATTATTGAATTTCTATAAACCAAATTTCCTGTTAGGAATGACAGCAACTCCTGAACGTACTGATGGAACAAACGTATATGAATATTTCGGTTACAACCTCGCTTACGAAATTTCACTGTTGGATTCACTTGATCACGATTTACTTGCACCCTTTCATTACATCGGCGTAACTGATTATGAAAAGGATGGTGAAGTAATTGATGATAAAACCAGCCTACAACATCTCGTTTCTGACGAGCGTGTCGATTACATTATTTCTAAAACCAACTACTATGGTCCAAGAAACAAGAATGTTCATGGTCTCATATTTGTTAGTAGAGTATCCGAAGGACAAGAGTTAGAAACAAAACTCAACCAAAGAGGAATTAATGCTAGATTTGTCTCTGCGGCAGATAAAGTTGAAGATCGTGAAACAGCAGTCAAAGAATTAGAAAATGGTGCGTTATCATATATCATCACGGTTGATATTTTCAACGAAGGTGTTGATATTCCTTGTCTCAATCAAATAGTCATGATGAGACCAACCAAGTCAAGCATCATCTTTTTACAACAATTAGGTCGAGGTTTGCGAAAGTACAAGGATAAAGAATCTGTCACTATTTTAGATTTTATTGGTAATTATGATGAAAACTATATGATTCCAATGGCTTTTGATCGTTCTAACACTAGTAATAAGGAAAAAATACGCAAACAAATTATTAGTCCCAGTATTTCAGGCGTTTCAACCATTAACTTTGAAGAAGTTGCCCGTAATCGTGTGCTAAAAGCAGTCTCCAAAGCTCGACTAAATGACATGAAGCGATTCAAAACTGCCTATCAGAACCTAAAAGATAAAAATGGTCGTGAAATACCGATGCTTGTCGATTTCGAAAAAATGGGTAACATCGACGTGTCCGACATTGTCCATAAATTCAAAACTATTTATGATATGCAAACTAAATTCGAGGACAATCCATTACCGCAATTCAACAAAGTTCAGTACTCATTTCTAGATTTTATTTCAAGAGAAATAGTTGTTTCAAAACGACCAATTGAAGCTTGGATCCTAAAACAATTATTTAATAACAATACTTTAAATGACAAAACTATATTGTCAGATCTCAAATCTCAAAATATTTTTTGTGACAAAGAATCATTGGACAATGCAGCTGCCATACTTGATTTGTCTTACTTCATGAATAAAAATCGTGAGAAGTATGGAGATAATCCATTAGTTCAACGAACAGACAAAGAATGGAAGTTAACAACTATTTTCCAATCTGAATTGCAATCACCAGACTTTCACAGATATGTCGATGACGCAATTGACGCCAACTTATGGCAATTACATGAATCACCAGCATCATATGATGATCGTTTTATTATCGGCCAGAAATATTATCGTGCTGATGTTATTAAGCTTTTAAACTGGAAAAAAGAACAAAATGCTCAAAACGTTGGTGGTTACATCATGCGTCCAGATGCAAAATTTCTCCCAGTTTTTATAGCCTTGGAAAAAACCGAGAAATTTCAGAACAAAATGGCTTATGAAGATGAATTCCTCGATCGTTCCACAATGAAATGGTTCTCCAAAAGTGGGCGATCAACTTCAAGCAACACTGAGCGTCAAGTTATTGATCACAAAGGATTCGGTATGATTCAATTATTCGTTAAGAAGTCAGACGACGATAAGCGTGAGGGTAATGATTTCTATTACTTAGGATCCGCAAAGGTTTTGAAAGCTGATGATACAATTGAAGAAAACGCTGACGGGAAAAAGATTAAGTTAATTCGCTTCATCATCCGTTTAGAACATGAAGTCGATTTAAGTTTATATAGAGCACTGGTAGAAAACTAATTACTGCTAAATGTTAGAAGAACAGCATTATGTTGTTCTTCATTTTTTTGCCTTAATCCCCCGACTAAGGGCAATTCAATAAACGTGGGAATTATGCTAAGCTTTATAAAAACCATAAGGGAGCTCTACAATGAAATACCCTATTATCCTATTCGACTTAGACAGCACTCTTTTAGACACTGAAAAAAATGCTGAGAAGGCTTTGCATGAGATGTCGATTGCTTCTTCTTTTGCTTTTGATGACTCACAAATTGCTTATTGGCATGTTTTGAACAATAACTTGTGGCAACAATTTGAAGACAAGCAGATCACTCGTCAAGAGTTGCTTGATCAACGTTTTGCTCGCTACTTTGAACATTTTGGAATTGACGTTGATACTAGCGACTTCCAAGATGAGTACATTCAACTTTTTGCAAATGAACATGAACTGATTCCTCATGCTAAAGAATTATTGGCCGACTTAGATTCCGATCATCGTATGTTTGTGATTTCAAACGGTACTAAATTTAAGCAACACGCCCAAATTTCTGGTGCTGGTATTGGCGACTACTTTGAAAAAGTTATCTTATCTGAAGATATTGGTTTCCAAAAGCCTGACATTCGTTTCTTTGAAGAGATGGAGAAACAAATACCAAATGCTAACAGATCAGACATGTTGATTGTCGGTGACTCTTTGACAGCTGATATAGCCGGCGCCGTTGAAGCTAATATCGACAGTGTTTGGTTCAATCCTCAAAACTCACAAAATAAGACTAATTTTGAACCAACTTATGAAGTTGATAATCTACTAAAAATCGAATCGATTTTGAACAAATAGAAGCAGCATCTTCTCATTTAATTGAGGAGATGCTGCTTTTCGATTTAATCTTTCAAATTAAAAAAAGAATTGTACAATTATACTCAATTACATCAAAAGAGGATTCATTATGAAAATTACTACCTACAAATCTAATCCGAAGACTACGGCGGAAATCGTTGATCTAGTTAACTTTTGTCAAAATATTGAAGCCGGGCTTGGTATCACAATGGCTGAGCAATACGATTTGTTTGAGATTGAAAATCATTATCAAAAAATTGGTGGACAATTTTGGACAGCCATCGAAGACGATAAAGTTGTCGGGACGATTTCTTTGTTGCCGTTGAATTCTGACACAGCAGTCTTGAAGAAGTTTTTCACCTACCCTGATTTCCGTGGAGAACCTGAGTATTTAGGAAAAAAACTCTATGAAGAATTCATTGAATTTGCTAAAGAACATAACTTTAAAACCATCGTATTGGATTCGCCAGGCAGCCAAAAACGTGCTCATCATTTTTATCGCAATCAAGGTTTTAAAGAAGTTACAGAAGACGAATTAACTGTGAGTTGGTCATATCCGCATAGCAATTCCAAGTTTTTCCAACTAGATCTAAAATAATTAACTGTACTCAAAAAGCCCATCTTTCGATGAGCTTTTCTTTGACTAATATACGATTGTCCCATCTGCATGTACATATAAGGTATGTCCTGCTTTGACGAGTCCATTTTGACTATCTTTTGAGGCTACGAATGTCCAATAATCTTTGTTCTTATTGTAGTTGATTGCTTCCCAACCTTCGTCGCCATACTTGTTAGTTAAGAAATCTCTAGCTTGTCCAGAGTTCTTAAGATCAGTCTTTTTAACTGTTGATTTGTGGGCCACAGTTGTCGTTGCGTATGCTTCTTTATTTCCGGCATTTGTATTGTTTACAGTAAATGCGAAAAGGAACATCGCTAAAACAACTACAACACCTGTTGCTAACTTCTTCAGTTGCATCATTTAGTGCCTCCAATTGTTTTCTGAAAATATAAATTAAATCATAGTTCTTTATTTTCAGAATGTAAAGCAATAATTACTGTAAACGCACCCACAAGCATTATATTATCAGTATTTGTTGAAACATCTTATACTTAATTTACTCACAAAAAATAGTAAGTGGTGATATTTATGGATAATGTTAAAAATAATCAACCAGAAACACTCAATGAAAGCCAAAACGAACTTTCTGAAATCAAAAAATTCATTCGAACTCAAGCTACTTTAGACGACTTGAATGAATTAGATGATCTAATCGCCGACAGAAGACGATTCTTCGTTGACTTTACATGTGGAAACCCAAATAAAAAGGATTGAGAAAAAATTTCTCGATCCTTTTTTCGTAATCTATTAATGTTCTGAAGCTCCAGAATTTGCATCTACATCTGGTGTTGGTTCTGGTGCTGGACTAGCATCTTCTGATGCACCTGCATTGGCATCTGTATCTGCTGCAGCACTGTCTGAACTTTGTGATGCTCCGGCGTTTGCGTCTACCTTAGCATTTGGATCTGCAACTAACTTTTTACCTGTTTGCTTGAGGTATGACTCAACGATTGGCCATAAGTCTAAAACCCATTCGTTAACGCCACGGTAGTTGCCTTGTTCGTCATGCATAGCTTTGTAGTAATGCATGATATGTTTAGTATCGTTATTTCCTGGAACTGGCATTGAAACTAGGTCAGTCTTGCCAGTACGTAAGGCGTGGATAACTCTCTTAACGTTAGGAATAGCACGTGGTGGGTGAACATCAGTCATCTTGTCACCAACTTGGTCTGGTGTACGTCCGGCTAACATGCTCTTGCCTTCGCCTGTCTTGTTGTAATAAATGAATTGGTTGTTGTCGTCAACGTAAGTTAATTCCATTGGCATTGTGCGTAAGAACCAGTTGATTTGATCGACTGTCAAAAGTCCACGATCAAGTTTAACGTAGCCCTTGCCGTCTGTAGCATTTGTCTTAACTGCTGCTTGTTCGACCCAATCTTTAGCGTTCATATCAACATTTGTAACGGTTGTGTCAACTGGATTGTTGGCATCAAGGTCTTCTTCTTCATAAGAACTGTCGTCTTGTTGGTCAACTTGGTTGATAACTTTAACGAACTTGATGAACTTGTTTAGTGTTCCATGAATAAAGTCGATCGTTCCTTGGTCTTTCAAGTTGCCCTTGTCATCAAAGGCTTCTTTAACATTGCCCAAAAGGACTTCGTTTCCTGGTAAACAAACAGCATTAACGCCAGGTGCTTCCAAGATTTGTCTGAGATGCAATTGTGCACGTGATGAACCTTGTGTATAGTAACTAGCACCAACGATCAAGACTGGTTTGCCATCTAGTGGATGAATGCTGAATGAAAGCCATTCAATCAAACTCTTCAAAGCAGCTGGAACTGTGTGGTTATGTTCTGGCGTAGCGATGATCACACCGTCAGCTTGTTTGATCTTGTTTGAGATGTATTGGATAGCATCCCCATCTGAGATGTCTTCATCTTGATTAAACATTGGGATATCGTTGATATCCAAAATTTCAACATCTACTTGGCTACTGAAATGTGTAGCAATAAATTTTAATAGCATACGGTTATATGATTGATCTGCATCGAACCTGCAATACCGACTAATTTCATATTTTATTTCTCCCTCTACTTATTATCTTCCCAATTGAAGTTTTCAGCTTTTTCCATGTTGGCTGCTGTAGCGTCACCCAATTGTTCTGAGATACCAACAAACTTTAAAAAGTCTTCAAACAATCCATCCAATTGTTTAAGCGTATCCTTGTCTTTCAAGTCGCCGTTGTCGTCAAAGGCTTGTAGCGAGTGACCTAATAAGAATTCTGAACTAGGCATGATACGTGCCTTAATCTCTGGTGAATCTAAGATCTGACGCAATTGTGCTTGAGCACGTGATGAGCCCAGTGAACCATATGATGCACCGGTGATCATAACTGGCTTGTCGACAAATGGATGTTGTCCATATGATAACCAAGCTAAGGCACTTGAAAGTGCGGCTGGGATCGAGTGATCGTATTCTGGAGTTCCGATGATAACACCGTCAGCTGCTTCAATTTTGTTAGCAACTTGAATGGCATATTCAGGAACAGTCTTTTCAGGACTCTTCTTAAAAATTGGCAAGTCCTTGATTTCGACTAATTCAATATCAGCCTCTTTACTAAAATGTTTTTGCATGAATTGTAATAATTTACGGTTAGTAGAATTTTTTGAGTTAGAACCAACTATGGCGATAAACTTCTTCATTAAGTTATCCATCCTTTCAATTAAACCTTTAATATTCCTATATTATATATTTTAAATATAATCTTGTGATAAATCAATCAAAGTTTTAAAACGTTTACATTTTTATTTAGCCAACGACCGAAAAAGTGTTTTTCAGACCACTGGTTGTTTTTACTTCTAGATCTCTGGTGATAAAAATTGCTTCGATCCCTGGCTCTGTTTCTAAGAGTGCCAAGCCCTTTTTCATCCCTTGATAAAAGCCAATCGTTGACCAGATCTCGCCATCGACTGAACGATCAGAAATGATCGTCACTGAAGCTAAATTGTTGTCGATCGGATAGCCGGTCAACGAATCGAACATGTGATGATACGAGTGTCCGTAAATGACTAGTTTCCGTTCATAAATTCCTGACGTTCCAATTGATTTGGCAGCTGTTTGCAATACTCCTAATGGGACGTTTCTTTTTTCGACTGGATTTTGGATGCCGATCCGCCACTGTGAATCTGGACGTAAACTCTTACCGACTAGCAAAATGTTTCCACCGAGATCGATGATGCCAGATTTAACGCCAGATTTTTCCCAAAGTTCTTTGATACGGTCGGCTATCCAGCCTTTAGCAATACCACCTAAGTCGATTTCCATGCCAGTTTTTTTCAAAAAAACTGACTGGTCGGAATCGTTTAATTCGATCTGAAACGGGTCGATCTCGGTCAAACGTTGTCTGATGTCGGAATCCGCTGGTTTATTAGCACCCTTGAAACCAATTTTCCACAGCTTGACCAGTGGACCGATCGCCACATTAAAGCCTAAATGTCTTTGACTAACAACGACGGCCTTTTTGATCAGGTCGTATGTGTCTTCTGGTACCGAAACTGCCTTGATTCCGGCATTGTGATTGACTGACATTACTTCTGATTCAGCTCGATTGACCGTCAACTTGTCCTCGTAGTGTTGGATCAATTGATAGGCTGAATCCAAGTCCTTCTCTGTTGCCGGCGGTGCGACTGACAGATTTATCACTGTACCTAAGGCATAATACTTTTTATTGATCATTCCCATTGGCAACTCTTCCCTCGTTTTTATTTATAAACTTTTCAATGCTAATCTAACACATATATTATCCTGCTGTTAGGGGCAATTTTGAACAGTTTTTCACAAGAAAATCCGCATTATTTATTCAAAAGAGTTATATTAATCAATAAGGTTAATTTTAAAGGAGTGAACATTATGTTTAAGAGCGTTAATTCAAACTGGGACGCAACTTATGATGTTGTCGTTTTAGGTTTCGGTGGTGCTGGTGCAACTGCAGCTCGTTTTGCAGCTGACAATGGATCCAAAGTATTGATCGTCGATTCCGCTCCTGAAGGACATGAAGGAGGAAATACTAGATACGCCGGTCAAGTTATCTCTACTGGTAGCAACTTGCAAGACTTGCGCGATTACTACGATGATCTAGCTGATCCGCTTCATTACGATAAAGATTTAATGGAAACATACGTGCAGGGTCTCTACGACATGCCAAACTTTTTGAAAAAATATTTAGGCGTTAAGCCTTTTGTGATGGCTGACCATCCTGATTCTGACGTCTCACAGGCTTTGTGGTTCATGCGCCACGAATACCCAGAATTACGTGGACAAGGAACGCATGACTTAGTCGCCGTTCACGAAGGTGTTGCTGATTCTGCTTTGTGGAAGAATCTACGTCAACAAGTGCTCGACCGTGCTGATTCGATCGACGTCTTGTACGAAACTCCGGCTGAACACATTTTCCAAGACCCATACATCAAGTCTGTCATTGGCGTTGAAATCAAACGTGATGGCAAACTGTTGAATGTTAAGGCTAATAACGGTGTCGTTATGGCAACTGGTGGATTTGAGAATAATCCCGAAATGGTCGAAAACTATTTAGGCGAGACTAGCTTGAATCCTATTGGTTCGCTCTACAACAAAGGTGCCGGCGTCAAAATGGCTGAAGATGTGGGTGCAAAGCTTTACAACATGGCAAACTACGAATCATATGGTATTTTCCATGGACTAACTCCAAAACCAGAAGCTGGTCAACGTTCCCAATTTTTGCCATTCGACTGGCCTGCCTTCCATCAAGGCAGCTTGATGGTCGTTGGCGACGATGGAACTCGTTACTTCGATGAAAATGAAATGCACCGTCACGGACACATTCAAAATCACGGCCAATGGCGGATCCCTAATGCCCAAATTCATCCTTACGTGATCTTCGACGAGAAGAAATACGATGAATTGGTCAATGACACCGAAGCTCCATATCCAGAATTTATGAAACAAGTTATCAAGGTCGATACTTTGAAGGCATTGTCGAAAGTCATGGGCGTTTCTAACAAAGTTTTGAAGAACACGATCAAAGACTTCAACCGCTTTGCTAAAAAAGGCTACGATGCTGCTTTCCATCGTGATGGCGATACTTTGACTCCATTCAACTCAGATGGTCCATACTACGCACTTCCAATGGTCCAAGGGCTCTTGAACACTCAAGGTGGTCCAGTCCACAATAAGAAGACTGAAGTCTTAGATCCAGATGGCAACGTCATCCCTCACCTATATGCTGTCGGCGAACTCGGCAGTTTGATGGGACGTAAATACAATGGCGGCAGCAACTTAGCTGAAGACTTAGTCTTTGGTAAGATTGCTGGTGAAGAAGCTGCCAAGGTCAAGGCTCAAGTCGTTGAACCAGCCAGTCAAACTGACGCTACTGCCAGTGCATCTAAATCAGCTGGCACAACTAATGCTGGAGGTCTTGGTTCAGATGCCGGCGATGAAAAATTCGAAACTGGCAAAAATCAATTTATCGGCAAGTCAACTGCAGGCATGGGCAACGAAGTCGTCGTTCGTGTCACAGTCGATGACGACCAAAACATCAAAAATGTTGAAGTCTTGAAGGAAAGTGAATCTGAAGATTATGGATTAAAAGCAATCAAAGAATTACCTAAAGAGATCGTGGCTAAAAACAGCGTCGATGTCGATTCAATTTCTGGTGCTTCCGCTTCAAGCAAGGCTGTTAAAGAGGCTGTTTCTAACGCTTTAAAACAAGCTAATGAAGTAACTGAATAGTAATTTATGAAATATCGTTAGGTCAAAATATCCTAACGATATTTTTGTTTTTTGTATGTTAAAATAAATATAGAAACAGTTAGGGGGCTAATCAGATGTCATTGGATAAACGAATTACTAAGACTAACGATGCTATATTAGATGCGTTTATTATCTTGGCGAGAACGCATCCCCTAAACAAAATAACGATCACAGCTTTAGCACAAGCGGCAGGTATCAGTCGCAAAACTTTTTACAATCGTTACTCAAGTATCGACCAGCTGATTTTTTCATTACGGAAATATATGGTCGAAAAATTCAAAGATGTTTTCATACCGCCTGTTGATGAAAATGGTGAACTGAACAACGATTACATCAAAGAGTTCCTGAATTTTGCACGCGACAATCATGAATTGATTAGCATCCTAAAGGATGACTCAGACGAATTTTTACACGTGGCGATTTCAGAACGTAAAACTGACTTCACCGAATTTCTGATCTCAACTGGGAAATTCGACAAAGATACTGCGATGACGATTGCACCATGGCTGATCACAGTATATTTCAAGGAATTAGAATACTTGATCAATCAATGGCTGTTTACCGACAATAATTTGTCGGATACGGATATGACGAACTTGATCATCTTTTTATTTAAATCATCGATCAAAGCAGAATAAATAAAAAAAGAGATAATGCCAAAACCCAGTATGGCATTATCTCTTTTTACGTGTATAGAAAGGATTGAACCTTCATCTATCCCATATTTGGTTACTCAATAAAACTGAACGTGAGTCCCAGACAATTCACGCAAAATTTCCAAAAAAAGTTTTATCTCATCGCAACAACTACTGGTAGTATACCGCTATGAGAGTCGCTATGTAACATTTTGGGAGATTTTTTTACAAATTTGTTTATTATTTATATAATTTTTCGATTATTTGTGGTTTGACCTAAATTAATTTTCAATTTATTGCTGTAAAACGTTAAAAATATCATTTATTGATCGATAATTCAGATGTACCAATTATATTTGAATCCCCCACTCTAATTCACGACAGCCATTTTAATATTATTAAAATTAATTTTTTCAAAGTTCATAATTATCAAATCAACCCCTATTAGAATAGCGTTTATCGATGATCTATTGTTTATGATTATTAGTTCATATTTGAATTTTTTTAATTTTAGGGTTTACAACTGCAAAAATAATGCTAGTATAAATTACATCAACAAGATAAAGACGTACGAAAGAGGAGTAAGTTTTCTCAATCTGACAGTGAATCGGGAATGGTGAGAACCCGAACAGAGCAGAGATTTCTGAATAACACTTTCTAAATGTTTCCAACTGAAATGATTTTTCAAATTAGGTTTGGACGTGTGACTGGGACGTTATCAGCCAGTGGAGTATGTTAGTACTCTTATTAAGGTGGCTTATTTTCGGATAAGCAAACTGGGTGGTACCGCGAAAAGTCTTTCGTCCCTTTTATTAGGGATGGAAGGCTTTTTTTATTACCTCCATTTCGATCGGATTTATCTAAAAAAATTTTTAAAGGAGAGTTATCATGCATATTATTAAACCGAAGGACTACGAACCAAAATTAACAACGAAACAAACACAAGCTGCAATTCGTTTCATTCGTGAAACATTCCAAGATGAATTCGGTAAAGAATTGAACCTTTCACGTATTTCTGCACCAATGTTTCTTGAAAAGGACACTGGTCTAAATGATAACCTTAACGGTGTTGAAAAACCTGTATCCTTTGAAATGAAAGACATGCCAGGTAAAACAATCGAAATCGTCCACTCACTTGCTAAGTGGAAACGCTGGGCTTTGAAACATTACGACTTCCAACTAGGCGAAGGTCTTTACACTAACATGAATGCCATCAGAAAAGACGAAGACCTCGACAACTTCCACTCAATCTACGTTGACCAATGGGACTGGGAAAAAGTTATCAAAAAAGAAGATCGTACAAAAGAAACGCTTGAAGCTACTGTTAAAGAAATTTTCAAAGTTATCAAGCATATGGAACACGAAGTTTGGTACAAGTTCCCCGAAGCAGTTCACCACTTACCTGATGAAATTCACTTCGTAACATCACAAGAACTTGAAGACAGATGGCCAGACAAGACACCTAGAGAACGTGAAAACGCCATTACTAAGGAACTCGGATGCGTCTTCATCGAACAAATCGGTGGTGCTCTAAAGAGTGGCAAGCCTCATGACTTACGTGCCCCTGATTACGATGACTGGAAACTAAACGGTGACATCATGTTCTGGTACGAACCATTGCAACAAGCTATCGAAATTTCTTCAATGGGTGTTCGTGTTGATGCTAAATCAATGGCAGAACAATTGAAGATCACAGGTGAAGAACAAAGACTAGAATTGCCATATCACAAGATGATCATGTCTGAAGAACTTCCATTCACTATCGGTGGTGGTATCGGTCAATCACGTCTATGTATGTTACTTCTTGGTAAAGCTCATGTCGGCGAAGTACAAGCCAGCGTTTGGCCAGAAGAATATATCAAAGATTGCGCTAAGTACAACATTCATATCCTATAATATTAGATACGCAAAAAGCCGTCGAAAATTCGACGGCTTTTTGTTTTGACCAATTACAAGTAAGGTAGCATATCTATTCGATCGTGTTACGGTTGTCCTTGCATTAAGTAATTAGGATTATTCATCCTAACACAATTAGTCAAAAATTCAGAGTGATTATATTTATATCCTTGCTGCATGAAACCTGGTCCTCGAAAAACATTTTGATCAGCGTTCGTGTCTACGTTGTTCATCATGTTATATCGAGGTTGCGAGTTAGCATTTATCCGATGATGCTGTCCGCGTCCATATCCTTGTCGAGCCATTGAACCATCGCACTGCCGCTCTGTTCCGTCCCAACAGGTTTGGGCTTCAGCAACTGCATTAAGTGTAAACAAACTATTCAACGACATTAGCGCCACAAAAAATAAACTATAAAAGAGTTTCTTCATCACAAAGCCCTCCTATAAGAATATTTATATGCTACCAACTTCATTTTAACTGATATCAGAAAGTTTCACAAAGTATTGAACTAGCAAAAAGTTTACTTATTCTCATTAGCTTTTTCAGCCATGTAGAAGTATTGAACATCGCGGTCCTGACTATCATCAACCGTCGTCAAATCAGTCAATTCGACTAGTTGATTGTCGCCATTGGCTGCTAAGATTCTAGGGACATCCCCCACTGTATCGTCGACCATGTAGAAATGTTCACCGTTCGATAATAGGCGGAAGTTGGCAAAGTCGCGCGAGGTTAAAAATTCATCAACAATGGCGATATCCTTATCGTCGTCCGCTTCATCAAGTTGATAGCTAGTATCCGGTTCTAAACGTGCAATCTTGCTTTTGATCACATATGTGACAGGCAACGTATGAGTTGCTCCAGAAACAAAATTTTCAAGATCTAAGTATTCTTCGAAAAAGCTGAGCGTGTTATCGACAATGTCAGCCAAAGGTGAATTTTTAGGATTGTGGTCCATGTGTAAGTGAGTGTTGTTTGAGTCAGTCATGTATTACTCCTCCAAATATCTTCATAGTAAATATTATAAATGGCATTGACCGACAATGCATAATAATTTTTATTTCTAATTGATTTGCGAGTCAGTTCGATCAATAATAGATCGAATTCATTGGAGGACCTGATGACAAATAAATATCTTCTATTAAATACAATGACTGAAAAAGAGCAGATTGCCTTGGTAAAGCAAGACATCACGAATCTTCATTATATATATAGCCCCAGTCCTAATTTGATACGTTCACTGGATTTACCCGATCAGAAGCTCGTCGATCTTGTCTCTCCGGACGAACAAATCAGCATGCTCGAAAATGATTCAACACTTTATCAATTCATTAAAAATCCGAATGTAGAAGTGTCGATTGAAGCCGTGAGATATGACTTCGATAATCTTTGGACAGTGAAATATCCAGATGAAAAAATCGACAACGCAGCCGTCTTTTATCATCCTGAGAAAATCAGCGAATGGGATTATCCAACCTTAGATATGCAGATGTACGTCATAGACGACGAACCGGAAAACATTAAGTACATTGAAGAACCAGATCCAGAAGTTCAGCTGTACGCAGTAGAGCAAGATTCCAAAGTAATTAAGTACATCAAGCACCCCACCGCAAAGGTATCGGAATTTATTAATACAAAATCATAAAAACATTCATCCAATTTTGGCCAATTCTAAACATAAATACAATCCGATAAAGAAATAGAATTTACGAAAAATCCCTGTATGATTTAATGATCAATGTTTTAAGGGGGAATTTAAATATGAATTCACAAAACGAGAAGCCAAAGAAAAAAATATATAAAAGATGGTGGTTCTGGCTAATTATCTTATTCGGAATCATTACCTATGCCGTAAACACATCATCAAAAACTGAGTCAAACGGTGAACATGCAAAAGTTGCCCAATCAGGCAGCAACAAAGCTAAAGATAATAGTAGTAAAAACACTGAAAATGCAGACAATAAGGTTAGCCAACAAACTAAGGAATCAAAACCTTCAGTACCTGTAGAATATAGTTCTGCGTTAACAAAAGCAAAATCTTACTCATCATTAATGCACATGTCTAAAAAAAGGATTTTTGACCAACTAACTTCAGAATATGGTGAAAAATTTTCTGAAGAAGCTGCAAATTATGCCGTTGATAATCTAAACGCTGACTATAACGAAAATGCTTTGAAAAAAGCAAAATCTTATCAAGATCACATGTCCATGTCTCCAGATGCCATAAGAGACCAGCTTACATCGGATTACGGTGAAAAATTCACACCAGAAGAGGCCAATTACGCAATAGAACATTTAGCGAAGTAACAAAAAGCCATCTAAATTAATAGATGGTTTTTTTGGTCTCTAAATATATGTTCTCGATGATAAGCAAAATATTCTTTTTTCGGTGAGAATTTACGATTCATGCGTAATTTAATTTTGCGATAACGTTCTACTTTAGAAAACAGTTCTTCATTATGAACCACGTCCTGTGAGACGACCATCCGCCCTTCATCTGAATAAGACACGTATCCTTGTTCAAATGCAACTGCTAACCAAGTTTCAAACATCAAACCGTTTTTCGGATCCATGCGGGTGTTCTTGTTATCTTCCCAAGGCACGATTCTGACGACTTTCAAATCAGCTGGATCGACAGTACTTGTTACCGGACATTTATAACGATAGCTTCCTCGGACCTCATCGTTAAAAATCTTATCTGCAGGGACTCGAGTGTCCATGACGCCGATTTTATCCTCAACAAAGTAATTCTCCATCTTCATATCGGCATAAATATACGCAGCAAGTTTTTCTTGAACATCAGTTAATTGGGGGACTTCCCCACACAGGTCATTTTGGAATTGGAGCAAGTTAACAAAATCTTCTTTATCAATAAAAGTAACACCATTCATGTTAAAAAAATTACTCCACTTACCCTTATATTTCTTGAAATGCCATGGAAAGGTCGTTAGTTCAGGTTTCATTAACTTCCTATTGAATACGTATGGTTTTTCGACTCGGACTAAAGCTCTTGTTTTAGTATCACTACCGACTAACGTCTGCCCAATTTTGCCTGTACCAAATAGGTAGAAGAGATTTGAAAATTCAGAACCTCCACCGGATCGTCTGTAAATGAACAAGTCACCAGCTTTGATTTTTTTATTAAGATCTTTTCGCCAGCTGTAGGCTTTAAAGTCTATGTCATCATGATTTACGTTCGATCCTGAATCTAGTACAAAGTAGTTGGTTTCAGGATTATTTAGTTCTTCAGTGTAGTCTTGCATAATGTTCTCCACATAAATTGTATATTGTATACAGTTTATTATAACAAAATTTCTTTGGTTGAAAAAGTCTGTACAAACTGGTTAAAATTTAATTTCAATAACGATCATTCTTAAGGAGTATATTAATGCCACATAGCGATACAATTTTTTCAGAACTTTTTGATATTCAAGGCTTGGGTTGGAATGTTATTTTTATTATTATTCCGCTTATTTTTTTGTTTTTCATATGGTTTTCAGACAAACGTTATACATATCAAAAAGTATTAATAACGAGAACAGATATGGACGGATTTAATAGATTTTCTAAATCTTATCCATGTTCTTTAGCATATAAAGAAACTAATACATCAACACAAAATTTTGTTTGGATTTTCGGAGTTCCAAATAATTCGTGTCAAATAACTTTGTTATTAATTGATCCCGAAACTCCCAATAAGTATCGACATAATCAAAACTATCTAAAAAAAGCTTCAAAAAATATGGACGGCAAATATTCATTTAATCTTTCAGCAAATGAATATATAGCTTTCTCTTTAGCAACAACTGAAAACCTACCTGCTTATTCAGTTAAAATAAATTTTGATGCTAAATATTATTATCAACCTATAAATTCTAACCTTCGATACGGTTCGATTGCAGATAACAAGCAAGATGTTAAATTTACTCAAAATTTTAGAGGATTTGTTAAAGATATTTTTATTAAATAAATCTATTTTGTTTATCAAAAATTTTTAATCAATAATCTTGAATCATTCGTGGTTTTTCTGTGTAATTCAAATCTAAATACTGTTACTACTTATCAAATTTGTTATACTATTCAATACCAAAAGGAGGACGTTATGCAAACAATAGATAAATCTAGAGCTAATGGCTTAGCTCGTTTCACTTCACTGGTGTACTTGTACACTGGATTGGGTGTGGCATTCTGGTTGTTAGTTGCTAACGCCATCGCCAGAAATGCTGCATTGTCAAAAGTGGTCATGAGCGGAATGGTATCGCATCCGGTAATTTTTTCAATCGTGATCATGGCTGTTGCATTTGGATTCATTAGTATGGCTAATGCCTTTGCGACTCGGTCGTACTTTATGACCTTTATCAGTTACGTGTTGTTCTTAACGACATTTGCTGTATTCGGTATTCCGATTTTCTACGCTTACTCAGCCCAAAGCATTACTCAAGCGTTAGTTGTTACTTCAGTGATCTTCATCGTTTCATCATTGTTCGGTTACTTCACTAAGAAGGACTTAACAACTTGGAGCAGAACTTTATTGATCGGCTTGATCTCAATTATCGCCGTTTCAATTATCAACTTAGTCTTCTTCAAGAGTTCACTCTTGATGCTAGGTATCAACATCGCCGTTATCGTAGTATTCTTGTTCTACATCGCCTTTGATGCTCAAAACATCAAACGTATCTACGAACAAGCTCAAGGTTCAGAAACGCTTGGTGCCATCGCACTAGTTGCTTCGATCAACTTAGTACTCGACTTCATCAACGTATTGTTGAGTCTACTTTCAATCTTCGGTAACAACAATTAAACTCATAACTCCATTTCTGAACTGAGATGGAGTTTTTTGATGCAAAAAAGACGGACATCGCAGTATTATGCGTTTGTCCGTCTTTTGATATTAGTCACGATATTTTGCTAAAACTTCTTTCAATTGAGCCTTTTGATGTAGTCCAACTAACTTTTCAACTACTTGGCCATCTTTTTTAATGATCAAGGTTGGAATTGACATGATACCAAAACCTGTTGGTGTTGCTGGGTTTGCATCAACGTCCATCTTTGTGAACTTAACCTTATCGCCAATTTCTTGATCTAATTGGTCAAGGATAGGTCCTTGCATCTTACATGGAGGACACCAAGTTGCCCAAAAATCTGTTAGCGTTACGCCCTTTGATGTTTCATCTTCAAATGTCTTATCGGTAATATCTACAACCATAATTGCACCTCTTTGATTTATTTTACTAATTCTTTGTCGTTTAAACTTGAAATGTATGAGAATACTTCTTGACCTGCAATACCTGCATCTCCAACTGCTGTGGTGATTTGACGCAAAGTTTTGTCACGGACATCCCCTATTGCATAAATTCCGGGAATGTTAGTTTCCATGCGGTCGTTTGTTGGGATCCAACCCGCTTCATTGGTGATTCCTAAATCGGTAAATGATTCAGTCATTGGATTTGCACCAACGTATATGAATACGCCGTCGACATCCATTTGACTATCTTCGCCTGTCTTCTTGTTGTGTAATTTGAGACCTGTGATCTTACGGTCTGTTCCGACGATCTCTGTAGCTACTGTATCCCAAATGAAATGCATGTTTTTGTTAGCAAAAGCTCTGCTTTGCAAGATCTTTTGGGCACGCAATTGGTCACGACGGTGGATAACTGTGACTGATTTAGCCAAGTTTGCTAGATACATGCCTTCTTCAATGGCAGAATCTCCGCCACCGATAACAGCAACGTCACGGTCCTTGTAAAAAGCACCATCACAGACGGCACAGTAAGATACGCCTTTTCCACTGAATTCTTCTTCGCCGAGAACGCCAAGTTTACGACTTTCTGAACCTGTGGCGATGATAACTGCTGGTGCAGTCAACTCGCCTTGATCAGTCTGAATATGTTTGATGCCATCCGAGTCAACTGTGACTGATTCGACAGTCCCATAGACATATTCAGCACCAAATTGAGTCGAGCTTTGATACATTTCTTCGGATAGATCTGGTCCGAGGATCGATTTAAATCCGGGATAATTCTCGATCTCAGCTGTATTGTTCATTTGACCGCCGTAGATCCCACGGTCTAACATTGCTACTTTTAAATTTGCACGTGATGCGTAAAGTGCTGCAGTCATTCCTGCAGGACCGGCACCAATTACAACTACATCATATTTGTCTGCCAAAATGTCTGCCCCCTTGGTCAGTATCTATTCAACTACTTTATTGAATAGTTAAATGATAACATGTTTTAAAATTTCGTCAATGGTTTTGCTCAAAATCCTAACCACTGAAAAAAGCCACCGCAGATGCGATGACTTTACTTAGCTTCGATATATTTTTTCCAGTCGTAGTAGCTCTCATTCAAACTATATGCTTTGCGTCCGGATTGATTTAAGATGTGCGTTGCCTGGTTAGTATAGGCACATAAGTGACCTCGACAATAGACGATAATGTCTTTATCTTTAGGAATTCGATTAACTTCTGATTCTAGGTCATCGATTGGAATATTCTTAGCTCGATCGATGTGTCCAGCATCGTATTCATCCTTCGGGCGAACGTCTAACAATTCTACATTTTGATTCTGCATTTTTTCAAAGGCTTGTTCCAGCGTTAGAGTATAAACATTTTCCGACTCATTATAATCGTCTTGAATTTGTTTGATTGCTGAAAGCTGGTCTTCACCAACGTCACGCAGCAAGTAGACTAGTTCAATGATCTTAGGACTAGCTAGTGCATAAACGACGTAATTCTTATCTTTGGTACGTTTGACCAAGTTACCTTCACGCAAGATCTGCAAGTGACGCGACGTATTGGCAATGCTTAGTCCAGTATTGTTAGCGATGGACTCGACGGTCTTTGGTCCCTGCGTCAAAAGGTCCATGATCTCTAGTCTGCGGTCGCTGGAAAGACTTTTGCCGATCTTAGCTAATTCTGAATAGAGACTATCTTTATAGTTCATCATCTTTTCATCAAGCATATCTAGTCCCTCACAATCTATTCAATTTATTTGTTGAATAGTTTAACCGCAAAAATTTTGTGCGTCAACTAATACACTTATGGGCGATATTCTAGATAGGCAATGTTGTTCACTTTTTTCGCCTCGACCAGAGTCAAACGCTTAGGGTCTACAGTCTCGTTAAACAGCGGGATTCCTGAGCCTAACACTACTGGAACGATCCCAATTTGCAAAGTGTCGATCAAATTAGCGTTCATCAGTGGATTGACCACGGTGCTGCCGCCAATGATCCAAATATCTTTTTTGGAAGGTTGAGCCTTTAGACGTGTTACCAAATCAGTTACGTCATCATTTACAAAATGGATGTGCTCGGTATCTGGCAACTCATGCGATGTCAAAATATACGACTGATAATCCACGTAAGGATACGCATCAGGCGACAATTCATTGACTACTTGGTCATAGGTCGTCCGTCCCATGATCACCGTGTCGATGTGTTCAGTCAACTTGTCGTACTGGCGGTCAACATCAAGTGCATAGCCATTGTCATGATTTAAAAAATCGACGCTGCCGTTACGTTTGGCAATGTATCCGTCGAGCGATTGTGCGATAAAAAGAATTACTTTTCGTGTCATCAGATTACCTCCTGAACTTATCACCATTCTAGTCCAAAATATCTGATATCCAATACCCAAATTCGCAAGCTAAGTGAATTTGGTGGGAATGGATCAAACTCAATGGCGTCATAGTTGGAAATTCGACAGTTGCTTTGATTCTAAAGCCAGCTTTTTCAGGCTTGATCTGATGGTGGACGCCACCGATAATGCTGCCGTTAGACAGTCTTAACGTCCCCGCCAAGATATCTTCATAACCTGCTGATTTTGGAGAATGTACGCCTGCTAAGTCATTAAAGTGGACAAAGTAATGGGTTGGAAATGGGGATTTTCCAATTATCTCTAAAACTTCTTGAACGTTTTCGTCAGATTGTTGAAAAACAAAGTGGTCAGGCTCGGCTGCTAAGTTCGCTTTAGTATAAATGTTGTTATCTGTCAGCAAAGTATCTAACAATTGTTGTTTGATCTCATCGACAGACAATGAACTTTCAGGCACAACAATTTCAGCCGTACTAAATTTATGTCTGCCACCAGACACTTTTTCGGCCATCATTAAACTGGCATTACCCATGTCATACTTCGACTTGAGCATGTCTTTCATGGCATCAGCACCAGCATGCATCTTGACGCGTAAGATCTCGTTTTGCAGTGCATCCACATCTTTAGTTTTGACCCATTGACTGAAATTATCGCTGAATCTAACACCGTATATATTAGTTAACAGTCTGTGTGCTTTGACTAAACGTTTAAATTCCCAGTTGTGTATTGTCTCTGGTTCAACAGTCTTGCCATTGACCTCGAGCACTATTCGATTAGTTTTGAGCATGAAAACATCCCCCTATTAGATACAAAAACCTGTTTCAGTTTCTCTGAAGCAGGCAGATCCCCTCGATTAGCAAAAAATGTTTATACAACCATTTTAATGTAAATTATTTTCAATAAAAGTATTTTGTCCAATTTGTAATATCAAATATGACTGTTTTTCTCATATACAAAAAAATCGATGCCTACAGACATCGATTTTTTATATTTTTGAACCATTTGATGTGATAACTTGACGATACCACTTATAACTGTCTTTCAAGTAACGTTTGCGTGATCCCTTACCTTCGTCATTGATATCGACATAAATTATTCCGTAGCGTTTGGACATTTGTTGCGATGAGCAACTGATGATATCGATCGGTGCCCACATGCAATAGCCGATAATGTCAGCGCCATCGTATATAGCTCGTCCAACTTGTTCAATATGAGCCGACAAATAATCAGACCGATACTGGTCATGAACTTGTCCATCTTCTAATTTATCGTAGTTGCCAAATCCATTTTCAGCAATCAAGATTGGTTTTTGATACCTATCCCAATACTGCGACAATGTGTTGTACAACCCTTGTGGATCAATGTTCCAACCCCAAGGAGTCGCATCTAAATTCGGATTATCAGTGACTGAATAAGGAATCTTGTCATTCTTGGAAGCATTGACCATCTGTGAAAAATAATATGAAATGCCCATATAATCTAGGGTATTGTTTTTTAATAATAGACGCTCTTCTTCAGTAATATTGATCCGCAGCTTTTTTTCAGCAAAGTAGTTCAAGACATACTTCGGATATTCGCCACGAAAGGCAACGTCAGTAAAGTAGTACTGCATCCGATTGTGCCACATGGCTAAAACCACGTCGTCAGGTTTGCAAGAATGCGGATACGCTGTTCCGTCAGCCACCATGGTCCCAATTTTTAACTGTGAGTCATGTTTTGCCTTGGCGTATTGCTGAATCTGCGCACAAGCGACCAACTGATTATGGACCGCTTGATACTGAGCTTCTTCGACATTTTCATACTGGTCGCTCGCGATTCCTAATGACAAATAAGGCTCAACTTGGATCATATTGATCTGATTGATCAACAACCAATATTTAACGCGGTCGCCGAAACGGTCCAGCAAGACTTCGCCGTATTTAACGAACATCGTAATGACATTTTTATTGACCCAGCCGCCATAATTCAACGTTAAATTGATTGGCATTTCATAATGCATCATCGTAATGATCGGCTCAATTCCTAAGTCGATCATCTTGTTGATCATTTTATCGTAATGCTTTAAAGCCACCTCATTGGGTTGTTTATCATCGCCGTTAGGAAATACCCGCGACCAATCGATCGAAGTCCGAAACGCCTTCAACCCTGCTTTTGCCAATAGTTCTAAGTCAGTTTCATAGGTATGATAAAAATCGATTCCGTGTCGCTTGGGAAAAAAGTGTTGTTCATCTTCAAGATTATTTTGAATCTCTTGTAACGACATCCCGTCTTGTTCCAACTGCTGAATCTCGCTGTTAGTCAGTCCTGCTTGAAATGGCTGCAAGTCAGACAAGTTCGCCTTTTTACCCTCAACGCCGTAAGCTCCGTCTGCTTGACTAGCGGCCTGAGCCCCTGCCCATAAAAAGTTTTCTGGGAAATACGGATATTTATTGTTGCGCATTACTCTTCCCCAGCTAAACTGGCATCTTGTTCAACCGCTTGACGGTCATAAACTTTAAAGAATGGATAGTAGATTGCCCATGAAATTGCAAATAAAATCAGAACAAACAACAAGCCCATGACTGATTTAGTCACGACCCAACCCATGATCGGCGATGGCGTGTACCACAATTGGAATGGCGAATGTGGAATCGGCACTAAATTCGTTTTCATCGTCAGCCACAACAAGATTGGCGCTACTAAAGTATTGATCCACATTGGAATCATCAAAATCGGGTTAAACGCTACGGGAGCACCAAATACTAATGGTTCGTTAATGTTGAAAATAGCTGGAACTAATGATGCTTTGCCAATAATTCTAAGTCGTTCTGACTTTGCCATAAAAGCTAACATCAAACATAACGATAGTGTTAAACCACCGCCACCGATCAACGTCAAAGCAACTGCTTCAACCGTGAAGACATTGGCAGCTGGACGTCCCGCCACAAAGGCCGCATGATTTTGAGCCATCGCTGGAAGTTCGATTGCATACATGATTGGCGTTAAGACCCACGTTGAGATACCAAATGAATATAGGAATCCAAATGATAAGAAGGTCAAGATCAATAATCCCCAGAAACTCTGACCTAACGCAGTCAGTGGACTAAAGGCAGCGTTGATCACTGACGACAGATTGATCTTGAGCTGGAAAGTGAATAGCCAACCGACTAAAAGAATCGTGATCATTGGAAAAATCGTGTTGAACCAAACTGCCACAAAATCGGGAATCGCTGAATCCTCTTTGACTAGTTTGAAGTTAGCAAACAAGTTCATCACGAATCCGACAAATAATCCCGAAACTAAGGCAGCAATCATTCCTGCTGTTCCTAATGAACTCATGTCGAAAGTGATTTTTCCAGAAGCAGCATTGATCTTTGGAAAAATCAACATTAGGAAAAATGCGATACCGGCAAGGCCAGCTTGTTTGGATACTTCAGTGTGTTTCTTATGTTTCATAACTGATTCCGGAATCAGATAAGCTAAAAATAACGAAAAAAGTCCTAAAGAAAAGGTATTTAGTAATGAAAAATCTGGAAATGTTGGCACGTAGTCTTTGATCAGTCCCAAAATAGTCGCAAATGAGCCGATCAGGATCAATGGCATGCCTGATAAAATTGCTTGTTGGATCGAATCCATCCACGGATTTCTGGCAATCTTGTTCACTTTTGGAGCAAAACTGTCTGTCATCCAATTCATAAATATGTCCAAGTTATTTCTCCCCTAATTTCTTGTATAGTTTGATCATTTGTTTGATCAAATTTTGTTCAGTCTTCACCGTCATCAAAGTATCTTGCGCATGACTGAATAATGTTGAATACGGAATGTTGATGCCTTCAGCTTCCAACTGCAACGTATTAGTCTGTGCTTGATGTGCTTTGAGTAGTTCAGTGTTAGCTTCGCCCATCAAAATTTTGGCAGCTTCAAATTCACCATTAGAAGCTTCATCAACCGCTTGAAAAATTTTTTCACGTGCATCGCCAGCATGTAAGATCACTTGCATTGCAATCGACGCTAATTCGTCACGGTCGATGGGTCGATGATCTCTGGATGTTCAGAAAACATACTTACACCGCCAATTCTTTCAATGCCAGCTCAACTAAACCTTTTCCATCGAGCATTCCATAGATTTGTTGTGGAATGATGGCACATTTGACGTTGTTTTCAGCCGACAGATCTTTGACCTCAGCCAACATATATTTCAAATGCGGTGCGATCAATAATAAGTCAATGTTCGGCATTGCATCTTCAACTTCAGATTCACTCTTCGCTCTGAATTCAAGATCCGCCGTCATCGACTTAGCAGCTTTTCTTGCTGCAGCAGCCATGAAGCCGGATGAAGCACCAGCGCCACAGGTTAGTAAAACTTGTTTGGTCATTCGTATAAATCCCCCAAAAACTAATTAAAGTATAAAAATCGTACGGGTTTTATATTATCAGTTATTTCTTATTCGTACCATAACTTTATCTTATGAACAATAATTGGATATATTTCTATAAATTTATTTATGATAAACTGTTTATTGCATAATTTTTATATACTTGGGGGAAAGAATGAAATTCAAACTAGAAAATTTGAAGAATAAGAAAGTAATTGCGGCCATCATTGTGGTAGTCATCTTAATTGGGGGATTTATCGGCTATCGCAATCATGAAGCTGCCGATTTTTTTAAAGAAGTTAAGATCGAATTTAACGGCTACAACAATCATGGTACAGCGGATTGGGCAAATGGTAGTGTAATGGCAGTAAGTAAAAAAATTGCTCGCTACGAAGGGAAAAAGGCTAAGGTCAACAAAGATATGTTAAATACTATTGTTGATACTGCCGAGTCTCCAGAAGATTTAACTTCGGAAGACAAATGGGGCACTGATACCATGAGTGGCGATGATTTAGTCAAAGTTCAAACCTACTTGCGCCACATGAGAACGACCTATATGAAAATCAGTCAAAGTACCGGATTGAAGAATGGTCAAAAAATCCAAATATCTATTTATGATCAATCACCTGACCCATACTTCAAAATGAAGACTAAGACTTATACGGTTTCAGGATTGAAAAAGCAACCAACTATTAGCATGGATGAATTGGAACAATATACTAAAGCTAAGGGTTCTGGATACAATCATCACGGTGAAGTACAAATGTTAATTTCTAAAAAATCCACACCTAGTCTCAATGTTAAAACCATGCAATTAGATCAAGTCTTTAATTTAAAACATGATTTCGACTATTCAAACGGAGACACTGTAAAGGCATCACAAAAAGACCTTGCGACTCTACTTGATCGCTATGAACCAAGTATCAAGTTTACTTATCACAAAGGTAAGAACGTTATTATTAAAGTTTCTGGTTTAAAAGATGGTTCCACTACACCTACCAACTTGAATGCGTTCAACGAAAAGTTACTCGCCCATTTCCATGATTTCAATAAAGACGATGATGATGATGATGACGATGAAGATAGTACAGAAGATCCTAACTTAACGCTTGTTAAAGCATTTTTAGATAAAAGTGAGGATACTTTAGAACTTATCTATAAAGCCAAGGCAAACGACTACTACACACTTGAACTTCAAGATGTTAAATTAAAGAACAACACTCTCAAATATGAAGATGACGACATTGAAAAAGCTGACATCTTTGATGGTGCAGTTACGATACCAGATTCAAATGATGAGATCACTGACAAAAATCTAAACAACGTCAAAACTTATTCAACCGGTAGTAATGTAATTGATTTCAATATTCAATAATCGCCAAAAAGCCCATCTCTTTCGAGATGGGCTTTCGTTATATCTAAATTATTCTGTAACTTTCTTAATAGCTGCATTAATTTCAGATTTTTCATCTTGGATCAAGAGACTGATCATCTTTGAATCTTCGGCACTTGTGTTGCAACTGACAAATCTGACTTGTAGCTTGACGGTATTGTTAAACCAAGTCAGTGATGATTTCTTGGCTGCCGTAATTCTTAACTTCATTAAAAAAATAAACTGACTATTATTAATATTTAAAAAGTTATAATTGACTTAAATCGAGTATTTATCGAGGGGGAATCAACATGTCGAAAAGTCGTCTTGAAGCTTTTTCAGATGGTGTAATGGCTATTATTTTAACCATCTTAGTCTTGGATATTAAATTGCCAGACAAATATAGCTGGTCTGTTTTATGGGATGCAAAAATGCAATTCATTACCTATATTGCAAGTTTTTTGTTGGTCGCAATGATCTGGAATCAACATCATCAAATGTTTTTAAAAGTTAAAAAAATTAATGGACAAGTATTGTGGGCCAATATCATCTTATTATTCTGGCTCTCACTGATACCCGTTGCGGCTGGATGGTATGGACGAAATGTCTTTTCACCAGAGGCTGGCGTCTTATTTGCAGTTATCGTAATATTCTTTAACTTAGCATTTCTTTGGCTAAATCACTGCGTTGAAAAAGCTGATGAGAAAGCTAATGCCACCAGGAACAAACGACGTTTCAATTTTCTGAGTATATTATCTTTAATTGTAAATATCGCAGCAGTATTCATTTCATATTTCTTCCCACCATTTGTGCTAATCGCTACATTTTGTAATGGATTACTTTGGGTTATTCCAATTCAATTAGACTAAAAAAGTCCATCTCTTTCGAGATGGGCTTTTATTGTGGATAAATTATTCTGTAACTTTCTTAATAGCTGCATTTATTTCAGCTTTTTCATCTTGGATCAAGTTCACGCGTGTTTCGATGATGCTCTTATCCATCGTGATCTCACGTGTTAATCCTGGAGTATTGATTTTTGGATCGAAGAAGGCTTTGAATTCTGCCAGTCTTTCTGGTGTTCTGAAGACGCTGGTTACAACTGTGATATAGGTTGTGAATTCCATGTCTCCTCCGACTGTTTTTTCAAGCCAATCCCAATCGTTTCTGATCCAATCCCAGGCTGCTTGTTCTCCAGCTGAGTTGTCCAAAACGCCACGGAACCATGCACGCAAGTCTTGTGGCTTGATCGTGTCAGCATCTTCAAACTTCTCGATCAAAAGGCTGATCATCTTCGAGTCTTTGGTACTTGTGATGGCAACTGAAAGGTCTGACTTGTAGCTTGGGTCAGTCGATTGACGATATTGTTCAAGCAAGTCAGTGATGAGTTCTTGGCTGCCGTAGTTCTTAACTTCATTTCTCAAGACAAAGATACGAATGTCAGCAGAAAGCGAAGCTAAGTCGTTCTTGTTTTCTTCAAAAAGCTTATGTGCTTTAGCTTGAGCACTTGGGTTCTCGGCATACAAAGCAGCGTTTAAGATAGTTGGACGTGTCAATTGGTCATCAATCGATTCGCCGTCTTTTGGCATCCAATCCAAACGTTCATATTGTTCAGTACTCAATTGACCATACAAGGCTTTCAAAGCTTTTTCCTCATCAGTATTTGGAGTGACAAACTTACGCAAGTTGTAAGCAATCCGGTAAATCGCAGCATTCACAACAGTTGAGTGGTTGTTAGCAAATCTCTTCAACAATGGAACTACAGCAGCGTATGACATTTGACGTGCTTCAGCTAACAAGCGCAAGTCTTGCAAGATACCCATTTGCGAGATCGAGTCGACTGTGTCGAGGTTATCCAAGATATCCATCAACAACGTCTTGTCATATTTAACGATAAAGTGAGAATTGTTGCCAACATTAACGCGGAATGGCTTGCCGTTTTCCTTACGCAATTGCTCATAATCGCCTAAAACAATTTCTTTATCTTCAAAAATCTTTGGTGCAGCATCATAGTTGCTGTTCAATGGAATCTTCCATGAACGACCAGCATCTTTGCCTTCGCCGATGAAAAATTGTTGTTGCGATAAGGTCAATTTTCCATCAACAACTTTGGCAGTTACTAATGGATATCCTGGTTGTTCCAACCAAGTATTCATAATTGAGGCAACGTCCATGCCGGCAGCATCACCAACTGCATTCCACAAGTCCGCACCCTTGGCATTGCCATATTGATGAGCGGCAAAGTAGTTCTTCAAACCTTTACGTAAGGCATCGTCTCCTACTAAAGCTCTCATCATAACTAGCATCCGAGCACCCTTTGCGTAAACGATAGCTGAGTCGAATAAGGCATCGATCTCGGCTGGGTTTTCAACATTAACGTGGACTGATTGAACGCCGTCTGTAGCATCACGTTGTAAAGCAGCTGGTACGTCTGAAGTTTGGAACAATTCCCAAACGTTCCAGTCAGGTTCGATGGCATCGATAGCAACGTATTCCATCATGTTAGCAAAACTTTCGTTGAGCCATAAATCGTCCCACCACTGCATCGTAACTAAGTCACCGAACCATTGGTGAGCTAGTTCGTGAGAAATAACCGTTGCAACTAATTGTTTAGTATCCAAAGCTGTGTTGTCAGGATCTAGCAACAAGTAGGCTTCACGATAAGTTACTAAGCCCCAGTTCTCCATAGCACCAGCTGAAAAATCAGGTAGAGCTAATTGCCATGAATGTGGAAGTGGATAAGGTGTTTGGTAGAAGTCTTCGTAAAATTCGATTGAACGTTTAGCAATGTCTAAAGCAAAATCGAGTTCTTTTGGTTCGTGAGCTTTAGTTGAAAAAACACCAACCTCGACGCCAGATTTAGTCTTAGTTTTTTTACTTTGAAGGTCGCCAAATGCAAAAGCAATCAAGTAAGTCGACATCCGGACGGTCGTGTCAAAGAAGTGTACGCCGTTTTCTTCACGAACTTCTGGCATGTTGGCTAAGATAGTTTCGCCAGGCTTTTCGTCAAACTTGATAGCCAGATCAAACTTAGCCTTAGCAGCAGGTTCATCGACACATGGGAAGGCTTGACGGGCAAAAGTAGTTTCGAATTGTGTTCCGATCAGCTCTTTCTTTTCGCCATTAACTTCATAATATGAAGGATAAATTCCCATCATTGAGTCAGTCAAAGGTGCCTTATAAGTGATGGCTAAAGTAGTCTCGCCCATTTCTGGTACTTCAATTTTGATCGACTCTGTCTTGTTGTCAGCTGTGAATGGAACGTCGTTTCCATTAGCTTGAACAGATTCGATCTCCATGTTTTTTTGATGGATATAAACTGGTTTAGTATGTGCAACGCCAGTGATCGTCGATTTACCGCTAATTTCTTTAGTACCACGGTTTACATCGATATATACATCATAGTGAGATGGTTCAAAAGTTTCCAAAAAACGTGTAATTGTAGCCATAAACGCCTCCGTAATTTTTGATAAGTATATTCATTTTCCATTATACCCTTTCGAATCAAAACGTTGGAATTTGACACTCGACCACCAAAAGGAAAACCGCCCACATGTTATACTTTGAACAAGAGAAGGTGACAAAATGGAAGATGTAAACTTACTGATCCAACAATTACAAGCTATCGCTCAAAGCGGGATGCATTACGGAAAAGACGTGTTTGACCGCGAAAGATACGAACAATTAGAGCGTATCTCAAAAAAATTAACAGCTCAATTAGTCGATAATCCGACTCGTGAGAATTTAACGCTGTTCTTCGATTCCGATGTTGGCTACGTAACGCCTAAAGTTGACGTCCGTGCTGCCACATTTAAAGACGATAAGATTTTATTAGTTGAAGAAAAACGCGAACAAGTTTGGTCCTTACCTGGTGGCTGGGCTGACATTGGTTTTTCACCAGCAGAAATTGCTGACAAGGAAACCTTTGAAGAAGCTGGCATCAACGTCGACGTCAAACGTTTGGTCGGCATCAAAGATATGCAGAAAAACCCCTACCACAAACACAATCTCAGTTACATCTACAAACTATTTTTTGAATGCGAGCCTTTAGAAGATGACCTCCATGGCGGTGTTGAAACTTCTAATGCCAAATACTTTACTAAAAAAGAAGCCATGAACTTGAATCTTTCCGTTGGGCGAAATATCCCCGAGGATATCGAAATGTTATTTGCTGCCCACGCAGATCCTAACTGGAATGCTTATTTTGATCAGGTCGACACGCATTACAACGGGCATGGACTCGGCTAATCCTGCGTATCAAATTATTGATAATATTATTCAAGAATTTGTTGAATTAAACTTCAAGTAAACCTAGAATCAAGTTGTAACTATACTATAAGACAATTTTTTCTGGGGGGATTATGTATGAAGTTATCAAAATTAGTTACCTTGCTAGCAGCCATCACTTTGACAGCAACTGGGACTTTTCTAGTTTCTCAAAATGATGTACATGCTGACACGGGGTATGTTGGAACAATCAATGGCGGTATGGCTCCACTTTATCGTGACGATTTAGGTCATGCATCGAACCGCTCATTAGCTGATGGATCAGCTTGGGCATTAGGTAGACAGATTGAAAACTCACAGGGTGAAGTATTTTTCCAAGTTTCAACTCACGAATACGTCGATGCTAGTCGTCTATATATCAACAAATTGCCTGGACAGCCTGAATATATTGCAAACTTTGGTTTAGCCGGATACAAGGACAATGGATCAGCAAATAATAATTCCAATAATAGTTCTCAAACTACTAATTCATTGGTTCCATCCACTGAGTCAGTTCAACAAGCAATTCTTAACTCGATCAATAGCGAAAGAGCATCCAAGGGAATTGCACCACTAAGTTTGGATTCAAAAATGAATCAAACAGCTATGACACGTGCGAAAGAAATTGCGACATCGTTTAGTCACACAAGACCCGATGGTAGCTCAACTTGGTCAGCATTCCCATCAGGCACTAAGGGTTCTTCTGAAGAAAATATTTACATGGGTTCCGCAAGTATTTACGGCGGAAGCGCTACAACATTAGCTTCGGATATCATGGACTCTTTTAGAGCCGAAAATTATACTCCAAGTCATTACACAAATGTTATGTCATCAGACGTTTCACTTCTTGGCGTCGGCGTTTATTACAATCCAACCAACCAAGCATTGTATGTTTCTGAAGACTTCATTGGTGGCTATTAATATTTAAATTTTAGACTCACTTCGGTGAGTCTTTTTATTTTGGTGTTGACAGATCAAAAAAATGATAATACAATACGTTTAAACATTTAAACATATTAAAAATTGATTGGAGGGATCTTATGGCAGAAGAAACTATGGACCTTTTCAAAAAGGGCATGCCGATTTTTTCAATTTTTCAAGATGAGAATCGTCAAAAGATCATCACCTTGCTGTGCAAAAACAAAGAGCTAACTGTTAATCAGATCACTGATCAGTTGGATCTCTCAAGACCAGCCGTCTCGCATCACCTTAAATTGATGTTAGACGCTGGCGTTATCACTGTTAACAAACAAGGAAAAGAACGTTACTACAGCGTTTCTTTGGAAGAAACAGTCGATTTATTAAAGCAACTTACCATTTCACTCGAAAATAGTATTTCATCTTAATAGGTGAAATTTATTTTTTGCAAGATAGGTTTAAATGTTTAAACATATTATTCTAAGGAGAAAACTTATGACTACTACATTATTCACACCACTAAAATTAAAGAATGGCTTCGAAATCAAAAATCGTTTTATGAAAGCTGCTACTAGTGAAACTTTGGGAAGTGCCGACAATCGTCCAACTCCTCCACTCAATAACCTTTATCGCACCTGGGCTAAAGGTGGCACCGGACTAATCATTACCGGAAACGTTATGGTCGACGACACTGCTAAAGGTGAATTCGGAAATGTGGTAGTCGAAGATGACCGCGATCTACGAGCTTTAAAAAATTGGGCTAGTTCCGTTACTGACAATGACGGTGCAATCTTCATGCAACTCAATCATCCTGGTAAACAATCTCCAAGAACAATGAGCAAAACGCCTGTTGCACCTAGTGTCGTTCCAATGGAAGGATCAAACGCATTTGCTTTCAACAATCCCCGTGCTTTAAATCGCTCTGAAATTAAAGACATCGTCCAAAAATTTATCAACGCCGCCGTGGTTGCACAAAAAGCAGGTTTTTCAGGGGTTGAAATTCATGCAGCTCACGGATATCTACTCAATCAATTCTTATCGCCACACGATAACCGTCGAGTTGATGAATACGGTGGCTCGCTTGAAAACCGCATGAGAATCCTTGAAGAAATTTATTTGGGCATGCGTGAAAAAGTCGGCGCTGACTTCCCAATTGCTTTGAAGATCAACTCTTCTGATCTAAGTGCTGACGGTTTTTCTGAAGCCGATTCGATCAAAGTTATTCAAAAGATGGACCAGCTAGGAATCGACTTAATCGAAATATCTGGTGGTAACTATGAAAATCCACTAGTACAGGGAATTGGTAAAGGTGCATTCTTTATCGATTACGCTAAAAAAATCAAACAAATGATCGATGCTCCAATTGCCGTAACTGGTGGCTTTTCAACTGCCGAGGGAATGGAAAATGCTATTGATTCTGATGGTACAGATATAGTAGGCTTAGCACGACCACTAGTTATGATGCCTGATATTCCAAACTTGATGAAGGCGGGCAGATTCCACAAAATCGACTTGCACTACCTATCAACTGGCTTAAAGCCTTTAGATAAAAAAGTCGGATCATTAGTTGGACTATCTTTTTATCAGCAACAGATGGACCGTACTGCCCACGGCAAATCTACCCAACGCGATACTGAAAATGCCTGGGGTGCTTTAGGATTTTCATTTAAACGACAAGGCCTTTCGGCTTTGATACCACAAAGAGGATAACGAGGTAAGGAAAATGACAAAAATCTTAGTAGTTTTAACCAATACAACTAGATACCACGGAACGACTGACCCAACCGGACTTTGGCTTGGTGAAGCAACTGAATTCGTTGACGAAGTTACCAAAGCTGGATTTGACGTTGATTACGTCAGTCCAAAAGGTGGCTTTGTTCCGCTGGACCCACGTAGCATGAAATACGTTGCTGAATCCGACATGAAAATTTACGAAAGTTCAGATTTTCAAAATCGTGCTTTGATGAATTCAATGAACCCATCGCAGATCGACTCAAAAGAGTATGCTGCCATTTACTACACTGGTGGTCACGGTGTAATGTGGGACTTCCCTAACAATCACGAGCTACAAAAGATCACGATGGATATCTACAATCAAGGCGGATACGTTACTTCCGTCTGCCACGGTATTGCTGGTTTGTTGAACGTTAAAACTGCTAAGGGCGACTATCTCATCAAGGGAAAAGAAATCACGGGTTTCACAACTAGTGAAGAGATCCTAGCTAACAAAAGAAAAGTCGTTCCCTTCTTAAATCAGAAAGTAGCCAGTGATCACGGTGCAATCTTCCGTAAAAAACGCGCATACAAGTCATATGCAGTCCAAGACGGACAATTGATCACCGGACAAAATCCTTTTTCAGCACGAGCAGTTGGTAAGATGTTGGTGCACCAATTGAAACAGAGTAAATAAATATTGAGATGTCTAAACTAAATCAGTATTTCTTAAAAATATGATTATACGCAAAAACCTGAAGCTGTTTGAATTGCCTCATAAACGTTAGATTTATGTCTAACATTTTTAAGGTACTACATTTTGGCTTCAGGCTTTTTTTGTTTTATTGATTTGTTGGTCGCTTCTACTTTTGTTAGTTGCTTCTATATTTATAGCGGAAACGCGAGAGAGAAAAACTGAGGGCTACTGCATAAGAACAAAAAGATTACGGGGCCAAACGGGCCCCTCCGTCTTTCTGTTCTTATGCTCCGCCCTCAATTCGTTTTTCTTCTCGCTCTATTTTACTAGCTTTCCGACTTCATTTAATTTTGCTAGCACTGATTTTTTATGTGGCGATTTCATGATGGCTTCCGACAAATTGTTTCCGGCTGTATTGCCGTGGTGTTTGCCGCCGGCCCATGGGTCTACGTCGGTCACGTCGTAAACGATGTCGTCGATTGCCACGTAAGCTGGGTTTCCATTTGTGCCATCAAACTTCTTCAAATCTGCAACTGTAAATTCTTTGTCTGCCATAAGATCTCTCCTCTTAAAAAATATTTGTATATACTCCCATTATGACACGTTTATCAACCTATAAACAGAGCAAATAATTATTCGTAGAATTTATCGAATTCTACATCTAATTGGTGTTTTGCTGACTGAATTGCGTCATTGATATCCACTCCACTAGTTTGAGTTCCCTGTAAACGAACGATTTGGAAACTGTCAAAGCCCATCATTTCAACAAACATGGCATCTAAATAAGTTCTTTGAAATTCTAATGGTGTGTAACGATCGTTGTTGGTATAAACAGAACCACTAGCTTGCAATAACATCACACGATAATCGTCAGTCATGAGACCAACTGACCCGCTTTCGGTATAACGGAACGTTTGACGAGCAATTAAAACGTTGTCGATATAATCCTTCATCTTAGCGGTCACGTTAAAGTTGTGAACTGGCGATACGATCACGATTCGATGGTGTGATTTAAATTGATCCAATAATTTTTGATTCAAGGCGAAAATACGTTGTTCTTCTTCATTCAAAGTAACGCCTTTAGCTTGCTTATCCCAAATTCCCAATAGTTCATCATTCGAGATCACCGGAATTTCAGTGTCATACAAGTTTAGAACATCGACAGTTTCACCTGGAAAAGCAGCTTGATGCTTTTGCAAAAACATTTTTTCCATTTGAACTGAGTAGTGTGCTTCATTTCTAAAATCTGGATGTGCATTAATAATCAAAGTTTTCATATTTTAAATCCCTCGGCTTTATTTCTTGATGAGTTCATCATACAATTAAAAGGTGACAATACATGGCACCTTTATCAAGAAAGTTGAAAAATTATGAATAAAGCTGAACGTCTAAACCAAGAGTTGATTTTTCTCAACTTCAAAAATTTTTTTCAAATTAATGATTTAATGACTGAATTTCATATTTCAAAGCGTACTGCTCTGCGCGATATCAGTGAACTTGAACAAATGGGACTGTCCTTTTATGTTGAGAGTGGTCGTGCGGGTGGCTATCATTTATTGAATAAAGAACTGCTGATCCCAATCACTTTCAACTTGGAAGAAGTTAACGCAATTTTCTTTGCCCTCAAGGCACTCAAAATTCTTTCTGCTACGCCGTTTGAAAAATCATATTCGCACATTTATGACAAGTTGATGGCTAGTTTACCCCAGCAGCAACAGGAAAACATTGCCAAACAGCAGCAAGTTATTAGCTATTACAATGCGACCACGATCAGTTCTCCGAAATTTCTGAACCTGATTCTAGAAGCCATTTTGGATGAAAAAGTTATCGATGTCTCATTTACCAATAACCGACCAGATGAACAGATTCAAGTTTACGACCTCTTTTATCGAAACGGCGTCTGGCTCTGCAGTGCCTATAATATCAATCAAAAACAATGGGGAACCTATCGTTGCGACCGATTCAAAACTTGTGTCATCAATCAAGACATCACTGAAACATACACCCGCCAGCAGTTGCAGCAATTCGGCATCGAATACGAGAAGAACTATCACAACATCCCTTTCAGCATCAAATTAAATCAAGCTGGGACCGAAACTTTTTTAAAAAATCATTATCCTAACATGCACTTCAAGCAGATCGACGGGCAAAATTATATCCGCGGTGGATACAATCAGACAGAGTTCGACTATATGGTCCACTATGCGATTTCCCTGGGTACCAACGCAATAATCGAATACCCAAAGGAGTTACGGGATGCCTATTTGAGTGAATTGCACAAAATTATCGATAGATACTAAAAAGAACTGACCAGATGATCAGTTCTTTTTCTCTATATAAAGTTAAATTGTACTTAGACCAACGCTCTCTTGTGCGTAGTACTGGTCATTATGAATGGCTGTTTTGACGAAGTCGGCAATCGAGTTCATCGAGACATCACGAGCGCCGAATGGTTCGCCCTTCTTGGTGATTTCATAATTGACGGATCCATTCGTGAGCTTGCCAGGTCTAACGATGGTGTAATCCAAATCTGATTGTTCAACCAAGTCTGCCGCATCGCGATAGCTTTGCAAGTCAGGATTATCTTTGAGATTTTCAACACCCATTGATTTCGGAATTTCATTATAAATACCCATTGTGGTGATAAAAATCAGCCGAGACACTTTGTTTTTGTCCATCGCCTTAATTACGTTTTGAGCAGCTTCATCAACTTGATCTGACACCGCAACGACTACAACATCTTTGTCTTTCATGGCACGGTCTAGTTCAGCTTCATTGTTGATATCGCCAGCAAAGGCAGTCTCGCTAGGTTCGGTAGTTAATTGAGCAGCATCTTTTGAAAACAATGTCAGCTCATCTTCAGTTTCTTTTAGCAACGTCTGACGTACAGCTCCACCAATTTTTCCAGTGGCACCAATAATTAATACATTTGACATAATATTCATCCTTTCCAAAAAGTCGATATGAGAATATTTTGTATTTCCGTCATCATTTTCATTATAGTTGCTATTAAACTTGGTGTTTTTTAACTTCGAATAGATTTACATTCCTAAAATGACTGAAGCCATTAAAAAAGCAGGCTCGTTAAGAGTCTGCTTTTTAATTTATCCTATGATTCGGGAGTGTTCAATCCGATACTATCACTTGAATACAAATTATTATCTTCGACCAATCTTTGAACCATGTCGGCGATTGAACTGATGGAAACATCATGTCCGCCAAATAGTTCACCCTTTGTAGTTACTTCATAGTCAACTGGTCCATTGTTGAACCAACCTGGGCGAATGACTGTGTAATTTAGATCTGAAGCTTCAATAACGTCTGCAGCATCACGATATGATTGCAACATTGAATTTTCATTCAAATTACCCCCACCAAGAGATGCTGGAATTTCATTGTAAATTCCCATTGACGTAATAAACAACAATCTTTGTACTTCATTACGATCCATAGCAGCAACGATTTTTTCGGCAAACTTGCCCAAATTACCACTCAATGCAACAAAGACTGCATCTTGGTTTGCCATAGCTTTGTCAAGGTCGGCGTCGCTAGTAACGTCTCCAGCAATCAAAGTCTCACGGTCACTAACAGTTAAACGGCCAGCTCCACGTGCAAACAAAGTTAAATTGTCGTTTGTATTTTTTAATAAGGTTTGGCGGACTGCACCGCCAATTGTTCCTGTTGCTCCAATAATCAATACATTTGTCATAATATTTCACCCTTTTTCATCCATCTATTTATCAGCAATGATCAATAATGACTTGATAGCCGTACGTTTGTCCATGGCATCGTAAGCATCTTCAATATGACCAAGGTCAAATCTCTTAGTAAATACTTTACCTGGTTCAATCTTACCGCTTAAAACCGCGTCTAGAAGTACATTTCTGTCATCAGTTATAACTGAGGCAATTCCTCCACGAAGACCAATGTTTTTCCAGAATAAGTTGTTAGTATTCATTTCAGCTTTTTGAGGAACGCCAACACGTCCAACGATTGCACCAGGACGTCCGACTTTAACTGCTGTATCTACTGATTGTTCAGTTCCGACACATTCAAGAATTGAATCAGCACCGTTGCCGTCAGTCAATTCCATAACTTTTTCAACAGCTTCATCGCCACGTTCTGGAATGATATCAGTTGCACCAAATTCTTTAGCTAACTTTTGTCTATCTTCGTGACGACTCATTGCAATAATGCGCTTTGCCCCACGTAATTTAGCTGATAAAACACCTGCTAGACCAACAGCCCCATCTCCAAAGACTACAGTTGTGTCGCCTTCTTTAACTTCAGCACTAGCTGCGGCGTGGTAACCAGTAGCCATAACATCTGCCAAGGCTAAAAAGTTATTTAGCATTTCATCAGAGTAATCGGCTGGTTTTCCAGGGATCTTGACTAAGCCCCAGTCAGCATTTTCGTAACGAACGTATTCAGCTTGGTAGCCATTGCCGCCTGGTTGAGCGTTTAAACAATCTCCGTCAAATCCTGCTAGACAGGCTGCACAGTGACCACAACCATGGGTGAACGGTACGATTACGAAGTCGCCCTTTTTAATATTTTTTAAATCTGAACCAACTTCGTCAACGATACCAATAGCTTCGTGTCCGGCAAGTGAATTAGGATTGCGCTTGGAAATTCCACGGTACCACCACAAGTCAGATCCACAGACACAAGCTCTAAGTACTTTTATGACAGCATCAGTTGGTTTTTCAAGAACTGGTTTATCAACTTCGGTTGTTGTCATTTCTCCTGGTTTTACAAATAAAGCTGCTTTCATATTAATTTCTCCCTTTTAAAAAATTTGTTTACTTTGTCACTCGTATTTAACTTTCGAAACCTATGATACAAGCTACAGAGAGTTTAACCAATTTCAGTTTCAGAGATGATTGATAAGTTTTACTTATCAGTCACTTCATATAAAAACATCTAACCAATTAGTTAGATGTTCAAAATAGCAGATTAATAAACTGGTCGTGTTTCCTTTTGAGTATCTTTATCAGCGATACCAACTGAATCATTCTCCAAATATGTAGGGTCATTGATAATTTTAACAATTACATCAGCCATACTTTGACGTGAGCCTGAAACTCCAACGTATTCTTCATTCTTGTGTGTCACAACATACTTAACTTCATCACGGTCATTTAACCATGGAAAACGTAGTGTCGTATAAGTAAGTCCTGATTCAGATAAAATTTTATCAGCGTTGATTGCTGCTGGAAGTCCACTTTTAACTTGTTCGTAGTTCCAAAGTCCATATTCACCAGGAACCTCGTTATAAAGTCCGAGCAAACTAGTTTCAACAACGCGTTGCACGTTATTTTCTTTCATAGCTTTGACTACGTTGTTAGTGATGACATTATCAGGAGTATGGTCAACCATTGATACATAAACAATATCTTGACCCTTCATTACGTTGTTAACATCATCAAAGTCAGTAATATCGCCATCAACGATCGTGACATTCTTGTGTCCTTCTAAGTTATTCAAACGTGAACTATTTCTTAAAAATAAAGTTAGCTTGTCATCCGGATTTTCTGCCATCAAACGTTCTTCAACGATTCTAGCAACTTGTCCGTTAGCACCTAAAATCAATACTTTTGTCATAATATTCTTTCTCCTATTAGTAAAAATTAGTCATTTGCGTGTACATCAAAAGCTGATAGCAACATTTGTTCAACACCGGGATCATCAGGGTTATGTGAACCGTGACCCTTATCGAGTGAACGCATTTGTTCCATTTCATCTTCTGTTAGTTCAAAGTCAAAAATGTCTTTATTGGAAATCATTCTGGATTCGTGGGTAGATTTTGGCAAGACGATAACGCCTTCTTGATTTTCAAAACGAAGGATAATTTGACCAGCATCTTTATGATACTTTTCGCTCAATTGTTTGATGATTGGTTCTGCAAATAAATCAGCATTGCCTTGACCCAATGGACCCCAAGCTTCAAGCTTTACATCTAGTGGATCTAAGATCTTACGAAGTTCTTTTTGTTGAGAATAGGGATTGTATTCAACTTGGTTAACTGCTGGAATCACGTTGAATGAATCCTCAAATTGATTCCAAATTTTTGGAGTGGCGTTACTGATACCAATCGACTTGAGTTGACCGGCTTTTTGAGCTTCTTCCATAGCTTTCCAAGCACCGGGAACATCCCCATAAGGTTGGTGGATCAAGTATAGGTCGATATAGTCCAAGCCTAATTTTTTCAAAGAAGTAGCGATTCCCTTCTTAGCAGGTTCATAGCCATAATCTTGGAGCCAAAGTTTGCTGGTGACAAAAATTTCATCACGAGGAATGCCACTGTCTTTGATTGCACGTCCAACTTCTGCTTCATTAAAGTAAGCAACTGCTGTATCAATGTGACGATAACCAACCTTTAGAGCATTCATGACTGCTTTGTAAGTTGAGCCGTCAGCAGGTATCAAGAATACGCCAAAGCCAATTGCGGGAATTTCATTACCATCATTTAATTTAATTCTTTCTACCATTATGTTTCTCCTCTACAAAATTATTTTAGTTGTGCCAAGCTTGAGCCAAAAATTTGTTCAATTGTAGTTGGATCACGGTGGTCAAAAAATTGACTCTCGTTTTTATCCAAAGTTGCCATGGTCTTCATTTCATCATCAGTGAGTTTGAAGTCAAAGACATCAAAGTTCTCGATCATTCTTTGTTGATGCACTGACTTAGGAATGACGATGATTCCTCTTTGCAGCAACCATCTGAGCATTACTTGACCGTTTGACTTGTTATATTTTTTACCAATTTCAGCAATTGTTTCGTTAGTGAAAATATCGTGCTTGCCTTCTGCGAATGGTGCCCAGGCTTCAACTTTAACGTCTTCACCTTGATTGAATGCAACTTCTTGTTTTTGTTGATACCAAGGATTTACCTCGATTTGATTGACAACTGGTTTAACTTCACTAGAAAGTTCCAAATCCTTTAATTGGTCAGCGTAAAAATTCGAAACGCCGATAGCTCGAATTTTTCCAGCCTTATATGCTTCTGTCAGTGCACGCCAAGCTCCGTTAGTATCGCCATAAGGTTGGTGCAACAAGTACATATCCAAATAATCCAAACCTAAATTGTTTAAAGAAGTTTCGATACCCTTCTTGGCACGTTCATAATTCATGTCTGAAACCCAAAGTTTAGATGTGATAAATAGGTCCTTTTGATCAACACCACTCTCTTTGATAGCTTCGCCAACAGCTGTTTCGTTCTGATAAGCTGCTGCCGTATCGATCAATCTGTATCCTGAGTTAATTGCATCAAGAACTGCTTGCTTGCATTGCTTTAAGTCGGTTACTTGAAAAACGCCAAATCCTAGTTGTGGAATTTCAACGCCGTTATTTAATTTCACTGTATCCATGTGATTACCTCGCTTTATTAATTCGTGAATACAGAATAGTCCCTGAATAAAGACTTGAATAGTACCAAATGAGAATGCTAGTATACGTGTGAGGTATACTCTTGAGGTGATAAGATGATCGACAACTATTTACTAGAAGAATTAGTAGCGTTTGACCAATATGGAACTCTGGCTGCCACTGCCGACCATTTAATGGTGACTCAACCAACGGTGACACGTGGTTTACAAAAGCTTGAAGACGAGTTACAAGTAAAGCTATTTGACCGTCAGCCCAACAATATTTCTTTGACCGATACTGGGAAGCTTGCTGTGTCTGAGGCGAAAAAGGCCTTGCGTCAGAATGAATTATTCGTTGAATCTGTTCAACAATACGAAAATAGTCACCAGTTGATCAAAATTGCTAGTGTCGCACCAGGTCCACTGATCGTGATCGATAAGTTAAAAAATGAGTTGACCGATAAAGTACATGCATCCAATGATCTATTGAATCCCAATGAAGTGATCACTAACCTTCAAGACAACAATTATTCCTTCATCGTCAGCAATCAAGAGATCATGACTGATGAGATCGAGTCACGTTTTATCGGGACTGAAAAATTATCGATCAATCTAGATAAATTCACCTATCTCGCAAATAAAAACTCAGTAACTTTTTCAGAGTTGAAGGGTTTGAGCTTTATCGTTATCGACCAAATTGGAATCTGGAAAGATATCATTCAACAAAACATCCCCGATGCCAAGTTCATGTATCAGCCACAAGTGGACTCATTTAACGAGATAACCAAATATTCGAATTTCCCATATTTCAGTACTAATATCACTAGATTCGAAAATTTTCATCCGTCTTTGAATGACGATGATCGTGTCAACGTAGCGATTTCTGATGATGCAAGTAAAGTTGACTTCTATGCTGTATATTTGAAGGATAATAAGAAGCTCGTTGAACCAACAATTGAAAAAATCAGTGCCAACTGGCACTAATAAAGCCATAAAGACTTTTTATACTAAGGTCTTTATGGCTTTATTTGATTTATTTGTCGCTGATAACGATCAGTGACTTAATTGCTTCACGCTTATCCATTGCTTCGTATGCTTCTTGAATATGTTCTAGATCGAACTCTTTTGTAAATACTTTACCGGGATCGATCTGATTAGATAAGACTGCATCTAGTAGGATTTTCTTATCATATGTGGTTACGGCAGCGATTCCGCCCCGCAACCCAGTATTATTGAAGAACAAATCGTTAGTATCCATGACTGGCTTTTGGGCAATTCCCACACGACCAACGACTGCCCCAGGACGAGCAACTTTTAGGGCAGTATCGATTGATAGCTTAGTACCAACACATTCTAGGACAGCATCGGCACCCATATCAGTCAGCTCCATTACTTTTTTCACAGCGTCATCGCCTCGTTCTGGCACGATATCTGTGGCACCGAATTCTTTGGCTAATTTTTGACGATCAGGGTGTTTACTCATCGCGATGATCCGTTTAGCATGACGGAGTTTTGCAGAAATGATCCCGCATAAGCCAACGGCGCCGTCACCCATGACTACGACTGTATCGCCTTCTTTAACTTCAGCAGTCCTGGCAGAATGATACCCAGTAGCCATAACATCAGCTAATGTTAAAAAGTTGTTCAGCATATCACTGGTATAATCTTGTGGTTTACCAGGAACTTTGACTAAAGCCCAATCAGCTTGAGGATAACGTAAAAATTCCGCTTGATATTGTTCTGCACTACCAACTTTATAATAAGGACAATTCCCATCAAATCCAGCTTTACAGGCAGCACATTTACCACAGCCGTGAGTAAATGGAGCAATTACAAAGTCACCTGACTTAATGTCCTTAACGCTTGAACCGACCGACTCCACAATGCCAATAGCTTCATGACCAACTTGGGCATTGTGATCATGATGTAAAATACCACGATACCACCACAAGTCAGATCCACAGACGCAAGTTCGAACTATTCGAATAATGGCATCTCCTGGTTCTTGGATCGTAGGCTTAGGAACCTCTCTGATTTCCATTTTTCCAGGTTCAACAAATATTGCAGCTTTCATAGTTAAATCTCCATTCAAATTAGAATTATTATATAAATTCATTATTTCATCTAAAAAATCGAAATATTTTTCGAATATAACAAGTGGAAATTTTCTCATTTGAAATTACTATGCATTCATATTTGAAATGAACTATCATGTGAATAAGAACACAATTGGAGGTCTACCTATTATGGAAACTTTAGATATGATCAAGTCTCGAAAAGCCATTCGCCACTATACTGGTCAAATTTCTGATGAACAACTACAAACGCTGATTTTGGCAGCTAATGCTGGTCCAGTTGGCATGGGAACTTATACCGACTACCGTCTGACTGCCATTCAAGATCCGAAGATCTTATCGCAGATGAACGGCATTTATGACGCATCAACAGTTCTCGTAATTTCAGTCCAAGACCCAGGTAAAATGGAATATGTTTCTGCTGGAGCCATCGCACAAAACATCGAATTAGCAGCAGAAAACGAAGGCATCGGTTCAAACTTTAATATGGCTTCAATAGCTTCGATTCCTTCAGGCGTCATCCCTGATGGATTTGACCCAGTATTTGCCGTAACGTTGGGATTAACCGATCAACATTTCGCACCTCGCACTATTCCCAATGACCGCATCAAAACTAATATCGTTAAATAATTGAATTGCTGAATAAGTTTTCATGACTTATTCAGTTTTTTTGTTTTATACTTTTAATATTGACGAGGAGTATTAAAATGAAAAAAAATTCTTTTACAGATGATCCCAAGATTCAAAAAAATCGTTGGTGGATCATGTTTGCTGTTTCTCTTTTTACCTTCATGTCCGTTCTTGACGGAAGCATTGTCAACATTGCTTTGCCAGTCATGAGCAAGGATATGAAGATACCCATGAACCAATCTGAATGGGTCGTGTCGATCTACCTGATCGTCATATGTGCCTTGTTGTTGCTATTTGGAAAACTAGGTGACAACTTTGGTAAGATTAAAATTTTTAAACTTGGTGCGATCCTATTCACCATCGGCTCACTACTTTGTGGAATCAATTTAGGACTTATCCCCTTGCTGATTGCCCGTGCTATTCAGGCTATCGGTGCGGCAATGACGATGAGTACCAACAACGGTATCATCACCGAGATTTTTCCATTCAATGAACGTGGCCGGGCACTTGGGACGATTGGTTCCTTCGTTGCCTTAGGTGCAATCGCCGGACCTGGTCTTGGCGGTATCATCCTAGCCCACTTAGACTGGACTTACATTTTCTGGATCAATATTCCAATTGGTATTATCGGAATAATTATTGGACAATTCATCTTGCCCAAAGACATCAGCGTTGCTAATGAAAAAATCGACCATCTTGGCTCGACGATGTTTGCGATTTTTATGCTATCGCTGTTTATCGGCGTCTTCCTAGGTCAGGAGATTGGATTTGGCAAGCCTAGTATATTAATACTTTTTGCAATCGCTGTGATTTCAATTATTACCTTTATTTACATCGAGACCCATGTCGATAACCCAATTCTGTCGCTATCGCTGTTCAAAAATTTAGGCTTTTCAATCAACATTTTCTGTGCCTTATTGATTTTTATCACCGGATTCTTCTTCAACGTAGTTTCACCATTTTATCTCGAAAATGCTCGTGGTATGGCAGCCAACTACGCCGGATATGCCTTGATGATCATGCCGTTGATTCAAGGTATCGTTTCACCAATTATCGGTGGCTGGTCAGATAAGATTGGACGTCACTTGCTGACATTCGTAGGATTGATCATGATCTCAATTTCGCAGATTGGCTACATGATCACCACCTTGGATACGCCACTTTGGCTATTTATGTTCTTTATCGGACTCGTTGGTTTAGGAAATGGTGTCTTCATGGCTCCTAACAACACCTTGATCATGAGCGCCGTTGAAACTAAAGACCTCGGCGTTGCCGGCTCGATCAATGCTCTAGCCCGTGAACTAGGGATGGTCATCGGGATTTCTCTAGCAACAACCGTGCTGTTTGCTTCTATGAGTCACACCGCTGGCTACAAGGTAACCACTTATGTGCCAGCTCATCCTGAATACTTCATCTCCGGAATGCATACAACATTCTTGGTATCGATGATCATCTGTTTGATAGCAACAGTCGTGTCAGGATTCAATTTCTTTTACCATAAAAAATAATTTTTGCATTATAAAAGGGTAGCTAATTCAAACTGAATTAGTTACCCTTTTTTGTTAAAAATTCTGCGACCAGATCAATCGCTTTTTGGCGTTTTTCTGGTTCGCTAAATCGATGATCTACTCCATCTAACAAATGTAATTCATCATCTTGGTACGCTTCGTCATATCGTTTTGACGCGATGTCGTTGACAACTTTATCGTCAGTCCCGTGGATCAAGCAAACTGGACCAGTAAACAATTTTGAAATTTCATAAATTGGCAGAGATTGAGCAGTTCTGAGATACATTCCACCTAAAATCAGGCCATTGCCCATATCAAGCTCATCTGGAATACTATTAGGATCATAAGTCATCCCTCTAGTGCTGCCTTTAATAGCATCATCTTTTAATGTGGCAGCTGGAGCCATCAAGACAAGCTTGTCGATTTTATCGTGGTAATACCCAGCTAACATGCTGGCAACCACTCCTCCTTGAGAGTGTCCTAGAAGATAAATTTTCTTTACGCCAGAAATCGATCTAGCATAATCCAAAATACTTTTTCCGTCAGCAATTTCATTTAATACGGTCATATCTTCGAAGTCGCCATCGCTTTGACCATGACCGTTAAAGTCAAATCTCAACGTAGCCATACCCAAGTTTTCAAATTTTTCAGACAGTTTATTCAATAATTCAGTGTTTCGATTGGCAGTAAAGCCGTGCATCAAAATCACTAAGTTAAAGTTGTCTTGATCAGGCTTAGTCAACGTTCCATGAAGAGTCAAACCATCACGTTTGATTTCAACTTCCATTTTGTTCATCCCTTTTTAGTTATCTGATTATGATAACACTGCCATCAAATTTTCCAGAACAAAAAAAGACCTTAGCGGTCTTTTTTATGTTAGGCTATGGGCAGTCACACGCTGTCCAGGTAAATACGCTACCATATTGCCCATCTTTAACTTTTTGATCTCGTTTGATTTTTAGTTTTAAATTCTTTTTAACTACATCAGTTAAAACAACGCGATTAGATAACTCATCACTCTGGATAATATATGGTCGTTTTTCATCAACCTTGCCTTTTCCCCAAAGTAATTCCGTTTCTAACTTCTCTTGCTTTTTGCGATCCTTGGTAAAATCTTCTGAGGTTAGTGTCACCTTAATCGGATTAGATCTCTGATCTTTTTTTCGATGGTCATCGACAAAGAAATGACCATCAAAATTAGGTTTAGCTTTTTTCTCGCTGTTTGAAGCTATGTGCAAAGTACCAAAATCCATAGTCGAAGGTGCAATGATATTCAAAGAACCATCATTTTGAGGTTCTGGACCCTTTTCACCCATCTGGAACCAGAAATCATCAAAATGTTCCTTGGTTATTTCATTTCCTTCTCCGTCTTTTTCCTTACTATAAATCCTGAAGGTTACATGATGCGGTGACGAGTCATTCATATATGGCTTGAGTGAAAAATCTTTTAATTCCCAATCATATAATTTGGTTACCCCATAATTCTCTTCTGAAACTAACGGTATACCTTCAAAATCATTGTCGACAAAATACTTGATTTCAAAATTTCCACTCGGGCTATAACTTTTTCCAGAAATGTTGATCTTATCGATAAAATTCAAATCAGTTCTTGGATCATAGGGTAGTAATTTTTCAGTACCTTCTTGTGGGGATCTAATAGTGATTGCCGGTTCAGCCTGTTGTTCATCACGGTTTCGAAGGTTGATATAGGTCCTTTTAATTTTTGAAGTTCTTCCTTCTTTATCAATTGCAATTGCATAAAACTCATTAATACCAGTGTTAAGTTGGTCGAGTTTTACTTCGGTTGACCAATTGTGTGGAACAACTGCTTTTTTTTCTTTATCATTTTGGTTTTGAAAACCATTCGTAATTTTAATTCCCTTTTCAAGCAGTTCTATTTTGTCTTTCTTAGCATTATTCTCATCCTGTGCCGGACGAACTAGATATTTGACCATCACATTGTTGCTCTTGGCAGACATCCATTTCCCATCTATTTTAATCGTCTTATCTTCTGGCTGCATCGTTGCTGGGTCGTCTTTTTTCTTAGCATCATCAATGTATAATTCAGGTTTTTCAGGAATTGGTACTAAATTAGTAGCATAACTCATCGTGACTGTTTGATTTGGTGCTAAAGATTGATTTTTCGTATGCATCGATATGCCACCATCATACTCAATCGTATCTGCAATCCAACTATTGGCAAAACCTGGTTCGGTATCTTTATCACCAACGTCATTGACGTCTACAAAGGCATTGGGTTTCTTTATTGTTCCATCATAGCTCCAAGGAAAATGATCTTTCTTATCAGCTTCGAAGAAAGTCGATTTGGTTCCTCTTCCTGACCATGCGTATGGCGAATCTTCATACCCAGATAATTGCATTTCAATCTTGGAATCGCTATCGGCCTGAGCAGCATAGATTCCCTTGTGATGACCTAAGGATCTTAAGACGTTAGATTGGTCAGATGTTTTCATATTGTGATTTCTCATAAATGTAATATCACGGAATACATAACCAGTAAAATTATCCATATAACGTGTACCAACATTGGTAAATTCATGATTGATAATCACACCGTTGTCGGCATCAAATCGTTGGGTGATTTTCACTCGGACTTGATAGCCATCAATCTTTTGGTAAAAAATTAAACGTTGCATGGTCGAGACTTGATCCGTGACAGGATCTTTATATGTTTTGTAATACAATCTCGTTTGCTTCTTAACTAAACCGGTATAATCACCGATGTTCTTAGCATCTGGACCAAATAATTTTGGCTTGGTAATATCTCCAGAACCGTCTCCATAATAGTCAAAGATATTTGTTGTCACAAAATTTCTCTGTGAACCACGATACACTTTGTCCCCGGCCTTATACGCACCTGATCCAAAGATTTGCTTTGGAGGTGGCAACTTCCCATCTCCAAAAGTATTCGTATAGAATGAATTTTTTCGTTTCTTCTCATTATTTGTTTGTACTGCATTTAAATTACCATTTTGGGGCACGTAGATAATCGCTGAATTGGCTGCAGTAACGTTGTTCATTCGTCCAGTACCAATCGACGTCCTTCCAACAGCACCTAGAAGACCGCTTCTCAGCGGTCGTCCAGCCACAGATCTCCTTACGCTTAATCCCTCAAGGGCATAGTTCAACGCTCCAAAATATAGCACTGGTACACGTTTTGAACCATCAGAATTGGTAACGTCATGACCTGGCGTAACCATCATATTTTCGGACCGGATCCATCCTTTAGACGGATCATCTTCGTCTTCATGGATATTTGCATCCTCATCAACACCATCATCGTCATCGTCACCATCTTCATCCCCGTTATCATCCTCATCGACGCCTTTTCGTGCTGTTTTATCTTTAGATTCTGAAGATTCCGTCGAAAGATGTTCTTCGGAACCTACACCTGGATCATCGATTTTTTCTTCGGTGTCCAAAATTGCATCCTTTCCATCAGAATTTAGCAATGTCATCAATAGTTGTTCTTCATTAATATCAGAGAAATCAATGATCATCCTCTGGTCATTGGTCGTTACGATCGAGAACGAACCCTTGCCGTCTTGGTCGATATTATCCTTCATGTTTAAATGAAGCTTCTGATGCTTGCTATCAACGCCGACATGATCTTTACCGATTTCCTTCTTCAATGCTTCAACATCAATATTTTTAAATTGCGGAGAAGTGATAGTTAGAATTGGTTTATTCACATCCAATTGGTATTTGATCAAGTTCTTACTGCCTGTTTTAGTAGTCTTCGTACTGGCCACTTTGACTGTATTAACGATCTCGTTCTGGGCTTTAGTTAGGGTAGTTTTAGCTGTGAATCCTGTCACTACTGCCAAAGCACACAACGAGATTATCAATACAATTGCTGCATATGTTTTTCTCATACTTATGAACGACTCCTTTGTTAGCGTTTTCTCATAAGTATTGATTTTATCAGTCGACTCTCATTGATTTGGGTTAAAACTCGTTTGATTTCGTATATAAAATAGGACAGATTCTAATGAATTATTTTTTCAAATTTTTATGCTCGCATCATAATTACTCTATTTAAAAAATTATGCAACAACTTTCATAAACTTTTTCTATGACAACAAAAAAGGCTAATCCATCATGAATTAGCCGCATTTCTAGATTGTTTTCACCAAATTGTACCAAGTCTCGTTGGCATGTTCAGAGTCAGCTACGCCTTTGTTGACGTAGCCATTCTTTTCGTAAAACGGAACGTTTTTATCTAAGCTGGTCAATGATACCGTCTTTCGATTGGACTCTTTAGCTAGCTTTTCAAAGGCATCTAGCAGTTGACTTCCTATTCCGTAACCACGAGATTGAGGATCGATTGCAATCGACAAAATAATTTGATTGCCACCTTCTGGAAGATTGGGCACGCTTTTGGCGAACATTTCGTCATCAACGTATTCTTCATTCACAGCTGGTCCCACAACGTAACCAACTAACTTGCCGTCTTGTTTGGCAGTTAAAAAGGTATCAGGGATAGTCTTGATCCGGTCTTTATATTGGCTTTCAGTACCTGCTTCTGCGTCAGTAAAGCCGCTCTTTTCGATCCGCAAAATATCCGGTAGATCTTGCATTGTCACGTGTTTGATTTCCATCTTTAATTACCCCCAGTCTTTGACATTGCCCAAATCTTAACATATAAGACGAAGAGTCTCTACAGCTCAAAAATGACAATTTCTCATCAAAATTGCCATAATCTAACAATTTTATAATTTAATTAATATAGCGGTTGTTATTAAACTTCATTTATATGATAATGGAAAAATGCTTTTCAGAAATCTGAAATTAGTTTTTCAAGAAATTTAGGGTTATATATATGAAAAATATTTTTAAAAAAGAAAGCGTCGAAAACTACGTTAAGGCTGACTCGCATCTAGTTCGGACCTTACACGCTAAGGATTTGGTTGCTTTGGGGATCGGTGCAGTTATCGGAACTGGTATCTTCATTTTGCCAGGACACGAAGCTGCCCTACACGCGGGACCAGCAGTTACTATTGCCTTCTTAGTCGCCGCCCTAGTTTCCGGGATGGTCGGTATGGCCTACGCAGAATTCTCATCAGCTATGCCAGTTGCTGGTTCAGCCTATTCGTTTGGATCGGTGATCTATGGGGAATTCGTCGGTTGGCTGTTAGGTTGGGCCTTGATACTGGAATACTTCCTAGCCGTTTCAGCTGAAGCGACAGGATTTGCCTCGTATTTTAACAACAATATCTTGGCATCAATTGGCATCAACTTGCCAAAAGCTTTACAGGCTGGGCCGCTTGAAGGTGGCGTGATCAATTTGACTGCCAGTCTGATCGTACTGATTGTTGCCGTAATCATTTTCCACGGTGTTGACTTGTCTAAGCGTATCGAAAACGTCGCCGTTGTTATCAAAGTAGCCATCATCATTTTGTTCATCATTGTTGGTGTCTTCTATATTAAATCTAGCAACTATGTTCCTTTTTATCCGAAGAAATTCCAAACATCCCCTTGGGGATTAGGCGGTATCTCAACTGCTGCTGCAACTGTCTTTTTTGCATTCATCGGGTTTGATGCTTTAGCTTCTAACTCCGCTGAAACAGTCGATCCTGGAAAAAATGTTGTTAAGGGTATTATGGGAACAGTGGTCGTGGCAGTTATCTTATACGTGGCCTTCTCATTTGTACTAACAGGAATGGTCAACTATACCAAGTTAAACGTTGATGACCCAGCTGCTTATGCCTTACAAGTTATCCACTTAGGAGCTTGGAACAAGATCATCACGATTGGTGCTTTGATTGGTATCTTTACTGCCATGGTTACGATGTTCTTTGGTGGCTCGCGTCTAGTGTACGCGCTTGGCCGTGACGGACTTTTACCTAAATTCATGGGTAAAGTCGACGGCAAGCATGCTGTGCCAACGAACGCCATTATTATCGCAACTATCATCCAAACATTCTTTGCTGGTTTAGTTCCATTGACTCAACTAGCTTCATTGATCAATGCTGGAACGCTATTAGCTTTCGCATTTATCTCATTTGGGATCATCCCGCTAAGACGTCGTAAAGATATCGTCAACGATGGTTTCAAGATGCCACTCTATCCATTTTTACCAATCTTATCTGGATTGTTGAGTGTCTACTTTATCGTCATGTTGCCAAACTTGACAAAAATTTCCGTTTCAGCTTGGCTGATCCTAGGAATCATTTTCTACTTCATCTACGGTTTGCAACACTCTAAACTACAAAATGATTTAAATTAAATTTTTTCAAAAAAAGACCCAGAAATCACTGAGATTTCTGGGCCTTTTGTCTATCTAATATTAATCTTCATCGTCATCATCGTCTTCTTCTTCGAAGCCTTCACGAGCAGTTTTACCAAGCAGTGCTTGATAAATTCTGATCTGATGATTGTTAAAGCCTAAAAGTTGAACTAATACTTGAGCCATAAATGGACGGTCTTCTTTTTCAGCTAACTTGATTGCACGTGTTACGAACATGTTGTCTGTATTGAAGTCGTCAACTACAGTTTGAAGCATGTTTTCAGCATCCAAGTACTTGTTCTTGCCATCTTCTTCGATCATGGCGTATTCAGCATATTCTTTCATTGTTGAAGGAGGCAATTCGCCTTCGTCCAATAATTGATCCGCAATCTTATCATACCAAGCGTTGTTTTCATCAATAGTTTGGTTCAACACACCTTTATAATTTTCGGCATTTGGACCCTTGACGAACCACTTGATCTGGTGCAACTTGATATTCAATAAGAAATGATTTGAAACGATATGTCCAGTCATTGCACCGGCAGTTGGTTTGTGGTGATCTGCATCAGCTTGTTTTTGTTCAGCTGCAAATTTTTCATCAATTGTTAATTCTGTCATTAGGCGAGCTCCTTAACTTTAACTTTTAATACTTCATACCCTAGTTCTTTGATCACATCAGCTAAATGGTCAGCTGATGTCTTGCTTTCGTCAAAATCTGCTTTGACCTTACCAGCATTGAAGAGGACTTTAACATCTGAAACGCCGTCTTGATTAGCAACGGCCTTTTGGATCTTTGTCATACATGATGGGCAAGTTAATTCTCCTAATTGTAAAACTGCTTTTGCCATAAATAAATTCCTCCATCTTTCTAAAAAACTTATGCTAGTGAAGTTTCAAATACCCACGAGCTGTAAATGTTTCAAGTTGAAGCACTTACAGCTCGCAAGCGATTTGAAGATCACTTGCATCTGACTTACAAAGACTATCTTAATTAGTTTGCTGGATTTAAAACTTGATTTGTATCAACTTTCTTACGTTTATTTCCAATTAATCTCATTGCGTTAAAGATAACTACTAAGATACTGATTTCGTGAACGAACATTCCACTACCCATGTGGATAACGCCAACGATCAATCCGATCAATAGTAGAGCCACTGTGCCGACAGCGATAACGATATTTTCTTTCGTGTTTGCGACTGTCTTCTTAGCTAAGACATAAGCATGTGCTAAAGCGTCAAAACTTGATTTAACTAAGATGATATCAGCAGTTTCAATGGCAACATCAGTACCAGTTCCCATACCAATTCCGATATCTGCTGTAGCAAGCGATGGACTATCGTTGATACCATCCCCAACAAAGGCTACGGTGCTTCCTTGTTCTTGGAACTTCTTAACAAATTTAACTTTATCTTCTGGCAATAATTCGGCGTGAACTTCATCGATTGGCAAACGTTCTGCCACACGTTGAGCGGCTAGCTTATTGTCACCTGTTAGCATTACGATTCTTCTGAGCCCAGCGTCTTTTAGAGCTTGTAATCCTTCTCTAGCATCAGGTCTTAATTGGTCGTTTACACCAACGACCAAACGTAGTTCTTGATCCACTGCCATCAAGACAACTGAGTCTCCGTCATGCATATGTTTGTCGATTGCCGCACGTTGTTCTTTAGAAATGTTAACTGAGTTAGCTTTCATCAAACGTTCGTTTCCGACTAAGATCTTGAAGTCGTCGTTTGCTCCGACTAATCCTTGACCCTTAACGGTATCTAACTCTGGTAATGCTGGTGTTTCAGTAATGTCTTTATCGGCAACGTATTTTACGATAGCTTGACCTAGTGGATGATCAGAAGTTTTTTCAACTTCTGACAATAGTGCTAAGTTAGCGTTTTGGTCGCCAAAGTTTTCAACGCCAGTAACGGACATCTTACCGGTCGTCAAAGTACCAGTTTTGTCGAGTACCAATGTATCAACTTTCGAAAAACTATTAACAGCATTTCCACCTTTCATCAAAATACCGTTTTTAGCACCATTACCGATTCCGGCAACGTTAGAAACTGGAGCTCCGATAACCAAGGCACCAGGGCATCCGAGAACTAGGACAGTGATAGCTAATGGGAAGTTTTGCGTGATGATCCAAACGAGGATCCCGATAACTAGGACTGCAGGTGTGTAATATGTAGCAAATTTATCAATAAAACGAGCAGCTGGAGATTGGCTATCTTGAGCTTCTTCAACTAATTCAATGATCTTACCAAAGGTAGTATCTTCACCAACTGAAGTGGTTTCAACGGTAATAGTTCCGTTATCAGTTAATGATCCGGCAAAAACTTTATCGCCGATTCCTTTTTTAACAGGAGTTGATTCACCTGTAATTGAGGCTTCATTCATATAACCGGTTCCGTCGATGATCTTGCCATCAACTGGGATCTGGCCACCTGGCTTAACCAAAACGTGGTCGCCTTCGTCTAAATCGTCAACGTCGACTGTTTCGATCGAGCCGTCTTCGTTAACTAATTCAGCTGTGGTTGGAGCCATTTGCGTCAAGCTTTTTACTGAAGAACGTGTCTTCTCCAGAGTCTTTTGTTCCAAGTAGCTACCAAAAAGAAATAGGAACGTTACGACAGCTGATTCTTCATATTCTCCAATAATGAAGGCTCCGATAACTGCGATGGTAACTAATAGTTCAATACTAATAACTTTATTCATTAAGGCTGATATTGCATGTAGTGCAACTGGAATAGCTCCGATGATACTGGCAACGATCATAAAGATGGTTGCGGCAAGTTCAACATTCAAAGCGTATTTTGAAATAAGGCTTAATCCAATCAAAATTGCGATGGATGCGGTGATTTTATTTTGATGCTTATTGATCCATGTATTTAATTTCGTCATCTTGTATACCCCTTCCGTAACTTACAAGACATATTCTAGCTGGTAAGATGACTTTCCAACTTGATAAGCATCAAGTTTAGTAATTTAATTCAAAATCATTTTTGGGGTAAAAAAACACCACGAACAATTGGCTTTGTTTGTGGTGTTTTGATTCAATTATTCATCTTGATCGGCCTTAGGCTGACGGCGTGTTCGATTGTTATTATTTGGACGAACGTGATTTTGGACGATGTAGTCTTGAATGACTCGGATGATCTCGCTATTTTGAGGCAAGTCTGAATGCTGAGCATCGTCACCCGTCACCGTCATTTCGGTAAAATGCTTAACTTGGTTCTGATAAATATACTTACCAGCTCGAACGCTGCTTTCGGGGACTAGGCCGTCAGAAGTGTAATTCTCAGTTCCAGCAATCGAATAGACAGTCAAGCTCTTTGGTATCTTCTCACGATTTTTGATGAAGTCAGCTAACATCTCAGTCTTGTTGGTTGTTGAGTCTTCCGAGAAGTTATATGGAGACCCGATTGTCATCAATTTTTTCATCTTAATGTCATGTTTAGACAAGTACTGCTCGATAAAAGCCGTGTAGATCAAGCCACCATTTGAGTGGCCGATAGCTTTGAAGTTATTGAAGTGATACTTGTCTTGTAAAACTGTTAAAGCATCGCTGAACATCTTGGCCTGCTTTTTAATATTGTCATAGCCATCGTGGTTATTCTCAAATCCAACGACAATTATCGGCTCAGTATCCTGACTTCTCATCGTTCCTGAATAAGAAATTTTTCCATCATTATAAACTTTCAGTCTCAATAGACTATGTTGATAGCCATATTTTTTATTCAATTGGGTGACCAACTTATCGAAACGATATTGCGAGGCTGAACTTCCTGGTATCATGATGATCGGCGACATTTTAGAGGTATATACGGTCCGCAAATACTTCACGTTGTCTTTAGCCCAAATATAGGAAGGAATTGCTAGACCGGCGAATACGACTAAGATTATCGAAATTATCGTAACTAACGATCTTTTATTCTTAATGCGTTTCATCTAGGGCAACCTCCTTCGTCTCGACATAAGCATCGTTTACTCGATCATTGACCTTAACAAATGGGATATAAAGAAAAATGTCGAGTACGAATACTAATAGGCCCGTGAATAAGGCGGCAATATTTCCACCTGTCCCGATCAAGCCAACTAGTGGCCCAGGCGTTCCGATGGGTACTGGAAACGGCACTGGTGGCGTAATGTGAAAATAAATCAAGACACTGACCACTAGCATATTGATGATTGGAACTAGGAGAAATGGTATCAGATAAATGACGTTAAAAAATACTGGTACACCTAACATCAGAATCGAGTTGTTGTTGAACAAGGCTGGAAATAAGCCCCATCTAACTGTGGTCAAGTCACGACTATTTTTTGACACGATGACGATAGCGATAATCAACGCTAAAGTGGCGCCGACTCCCCCAAACGTGGCGTAACTATGATAGAGGGATAATTCTGAATATGGATAAGGGATGTTCCAAATACTGTGATGCTGCAAGGCATACAGGGCATTCGATGATGCCATGATCGAATCTTGCGTGGCAGTCGAATAGTCAAATGGCCCGCTTAACCCGAGCCAATTGAGAATGCCAGTTATGAACGAACCTAACAGAGTCATCAAGAAACTATTTTTTTGCGACGAATAGCTTCTAATTGAAGTAACGATCCAGTCAAAGACTCCTAGATCGGTCAATAACGACAAGATCAAGCCGATAAACGTCACTAGTAGTAGCGACATAAAAATTGGAAGAAGAACTTGGTAGCTTCGACCATCCGCTAGAGAAACATTGCGAGTCGTGATTTTTTCAAAACGTGCAAAGATCAGTCCGACAATATAGCCGACAATCAAGCCAAATAATAGACCTTGGATGCCAAATAGACCATTGTCAGCTGAGATACCAGTTTTTTCCATGGAAAAATTAAACGGTGCTGCATGACTTGGCAAGCTGATCAATAGTAAATATGAGATCATTGCGGTCAATCCAGCAAAATGCGACTCCGATTTTTTCAAATAGGTCGTGAATTCAGCATTCTTGTAAGCAGCAAACAAGGCCAGTAATCCTGTCGTTAAACCAGTCACCTGCATGAAAACTCGCTGAACTTGTGGGATCTCCTTGACCCAGGCGTTGATGTGCAAGATATCAGCACCGAATCCCTTGGTGGATAAAAAGGCGCTGGAAATAACTTCAGCAAAGACACCAATAACAAGAAATGGCAAAATAGCAGCCATCGTATCGGCACTAGCTCGAATAAAAATCTTTCGACGAACCCAAACTAAGCTATTAACAAGATTATTCAACTAACATCACTCCCATTTGATGAAATAAACACGTGATGATTTCGAATTAATCATAACGCATTTAAGAACAGAGCGAGAGAAAACATGGTTTGAATGCGGAGCATAGGATCACAAGTCAGAATGATTCCCTACCTACTCCGATTTATTGTTTTACTCGTTTTCTGAAAACAAATTTCATTAATTGATTTATTGCAAGAAACCCCTGACTTTAGTCAGGGGAGGAATGCATCGTTTTTTTGTTTTATCGAACTGACGTTTGGTATATAATATATCATGATATACAAAAGGTGGTGAGAATATGAAATCAATGTCAGAACTGAAATATCATTACGGTTTGAAGGTTAGAGTATTTCCTAATAATGAACAAAAAAGAATCATTAAATTGAATTCTGATGCTAGTAGATTTATATACAATCAGATGGTCGGAATAGATAAAGAGTTGTACATATTGTCAAAAATAGGAATCAAAATAGCTTTAGTAAGCGACCGTATTAGTCAGTTAAGAAAACGCAAAACTGTACGTCAGCTTTCAAACCATTTTATTTTTTTAAACGATAGCGAAATAGACAGCCAAGCTAAGGCAGCAGCTATAACTAATTACAATAAAGCTTGGAAACAATTTAGAAAAGTACATAAAACCGGCACACCTAAATTCCACAAAAAGAATTACACTCAAACCTATCAAACTAATGGGCACTACTGTAATAAAGACAAAGTGGCTACTATGTTTAAAGGAAATCTATGCTTTGTAGATCAGAATCATGTAAAATTGCCAAAATTAGGTGTTCTAAAAGTGTCAGGAAGTCACAAAAGACTGCTTAATAACGGTAATTATATTAAGATTGGCACCACAACAGTGTCCAAAGATAATTTAGATAGATATTTTGTTTCTATGCAGTTGGGGTCTGATGAACCATTCGTGAATACTTCCAAGAAAAATGGACAATCAGTAGGCATTGATCTTAATACTGAGAATTTCTTAACTGAAAGCACAGGTGCTGTTGTCGGCAATCCTAGATACTATCGAACCATCAAAAATAGATTAGCAAGAGAACAACGAAAGCTCTCTCGCAGAGGGAGACGTGCCAAAGCAGAACATCGCAAGCTATCCGACTGTAAGAATTATCAAAAACAACGCCTTTTAGTTGCACGTATTCAAGCCAAAGTATTTTCTCAAAGAAAAAACTTCTTAAATAACTTGTCTACTTCATTGATCAAAAACCACGATCTAGTAGTAGCCGAAGAATTAAGAAGTTCAAATATGTTGAAAAACCACGCCTTGGCAATGAGTATCAGTGACGTTGGATGGAGAGCCTTCCTGCAAATGCTCACTTATAAAGCAGATATGTACGGTAAAACGTTCCTTACCATTGATCCTAAATACACTACACAAACTTGTTCTGAATGCGGTCATGTGATGAATGGCGAAGAGAAACTGACGCTCGCTGATAGACAATGGGGCTGCCCTAATTGTCAGAAACACCACATCAGAGATCACAACGCTGCTATCAATATTCTTAACAAGGGACTCAAAGAGGTATCCTAATAAAAATGTCCGTTTGGCAACTTGCGGACTCAAAAGGCATTGGTAATTAGCACGTAAGACGTATCGTCTACGGATGATATGCAAAGCTGTATCTATGCAAATTGTAGCTGAGCAATGGAAAGGTTCATTGATCACTTACAAGCCATGGACTTTAGTCCGTGGTAGTTGACATAATAAAATCATGGCAAAGTTTCAAGGGAGTTGCTACCTTTTTGCCTAGTAAGTTTGAAAATGAATAGTGCAAACCCCTCGGTTACTCTCGAAACGGAGGTTATGACTATGAATTTGAAGGATAGAATGGAGTGTGGACGTGATCACCTTCGCGGAATCCGTTGTCCAACTGGGAATGGCTTGCATTTTATTTGCAACAGCATATTGGATAATAAAAAAAGCTAACCACTAGGGTTAGCTAACACAGAAATCTATTCGACTTATGATTGAGACTGTAGGAGGCAAATTCCGACAGTCTCTTTTCGATTACAAAGACATTATAGCTAATGCTATAGATTTGTTCAATAAGCAAATCTGACGTATAAAAAAGCTAACCACTAGGGTTAGCTAACACAGAAATCTATTCGACTTATGATTGAGACTGTAGGAGCCTAATTCCTGCAGTCTCTTTTCGATTACAAAGACATTATAGCTAATGCCTAATAGTTATTCAAGAATCAAATTTTTAAAAAAGCGGAAATTGAATTTCTGACCTAATTTAGTGCATTACTCCGATCAATTGTGAGTACGGTATAAATTGTTGTGGTTCAATTGGATCACTGATCCGCTTTTGTAGCCAGATGACATCGATCCATTGGCCAAATTTGAAACCGAAGTTTTCAAATGCCCCGACCTTTTGATATCCAAGATGTTCATGGAAGTCGACGCTGTTTTGATTTTTTCCAGTGACGCAAACTGCCATGTTGACGATATTTTGTGCTCGCAATTCTTTCTCGAGTGCCGTATATAATACTCTGCCTGTTCCAAGTCCCCGGGCTTGTTGGTCGACATAAATGCTGGCTTCAACTGTCCAGTCATAGGCACGTCGTTCTCGCATTCGATGCGCGTAGGCATATCCAACAATCGTGCCGTCCTCTGTTTCGGCGACGATATAAGGATAGTCCTTTAAGGTACTTTCGATACGTTCCTCGAATTCCAATTCGGTTGGAACTTCATATTCGAAAGTGATTGTTGTATCAGTTACATATGGGGCGTAGATTGCTAATAATTCTTTAGCATCCGCCCTGGTTGCTAACCTTGTTCTTAACATATGCATATCCTCTAAAATTAAAATATAGAAAAGTATTATATATCAATTTATAGAGAAATGGCATCCTATTTTTTCAAAAAAAAGAGCCTTTTTTTAGAGTAAAAATTATTATTTTTTTGATTATGTTTGTGGGTCACTGCCGACTCCATGGTAAACGTTTTGGAGCTGGCATCCTTGATCGTTCGGTGGCGTAGACACCTTTACGACAGTGGCGCAAGTGTCTCATCCACCAATATATTTCATCCATCAAGTTGACACTTACGTTCCATGCACTTCACATCGTATGCTCCAAAGCTGCCAATTTCTCAATAATTTCATGATTTTAAGAAAAAAAATAAGCCTCTCGGCTTACTTTCTTTTAGAGTTTACCACCAAATACTGGGAACACTGATGCGTCTCCGTAATCCATTTGGTTGATTTGCTCTAGTGTCTTCATATCTTCTGCGGAAATTTCAAAATCAATTTCGGCATTAGCTTTCATGTGATCAGGGTTAGCTGATTTTGGCAATACGATTGTATTCAGTTGCCAGTCATATCTGATACATAATTGTGGGACGCTGACATTGTACTTTTCAGCCATCTTCTTAATTTGTGGATCATTCATTGCAGCACCGTGGGCTACTGGAGAGAATGCTTCTACTGCAATGTCGTTATCTTGAGAATACTTGATAATATCCATTGGAGTATCACCGATATGAACTTGAACTTGGTTGACAGCAGGCTTTGTGTCACTATTCTTGATCAAGTTATCCAGATCGTCTTTTTCAAAACTCGAAACACCGATAGTCTTTAACTTACCAGCTTTAACGGCATCTTCCAATGCACGCCATGCTTCCAAGTTTCCTTCAAAGTGACGGTCATTTGATTGGTTAACTTCTTTCCATGGTTGTGGATTATGAATGATCATCATATCCAAGTAATCCAACTTCATCTTGCTTAAAGTTTCATCGATTGACTTTGCGGCAGAATCATAATCTTTATGCTCTGCAGCAACTTTGGAATTTACAAAAATTTGGTCACGGGGAACGCTAGCATTTCTAACTCCTTCGCCAACTCCTCGTTCATTGCCATAAGCTTGGGCTGTATCGATATGACGATAGCCAATGTCAACGGCACTCTTAACTGCGTCAGCGACTTTGTCGTCATCGATTTCCCAAACACCTAAAGCAAGCTTAGGGATTTCTAAACCATTGTTCAATTTAATTTTTTCATCAAAGATAGACATGTGCATCTCTCCTTCTCGCTAGTTTATCTAACACTTGCATGATAAACCTTAGAGTACGGTTTAAGACAAGTGCTATTTTAAATTTCTTCTTCGATTTGTTTCTTTTCTTCTGCCTTTGCAGATGCCTTTTGCATTCTGCCCAACACTTCACGTGCAATTGGTCCGACAATCAATAGTTGTAATGGCAAGGCTACAATCAAGTTAAAGATCCAAGTATGTCCATATGTTGCTAAGACATGTCCTTGAGTCAACTTACCTTCAACAGCAATTCCGAATAATGACATCAAAGTCACCATTCCTAGAACCATCAATACTGAGATTGTAATACCAATCAAAACAGTCTTTTTCTTCATATAATCATTGATGATATATTTGAAAGCCAATCCTTTAGCGATTGGTCCAACAATCAATAGATCCAAGATGATAGCTACTCCGAGTCCTAGCGGATAGGCACTCAAGATTGCCATTGGCAATTCGCTGCTGATTCCTTGAGACATGGCAACGTTGTACCCTGTCATTACTAGTACCATTAATCCGGCCATAATGGCGGTAAATACGATTTCTTCTTTTAAATTACGTGGCATTTTTAACACACTCCTATTTTTATCACAGGATTTAAATGTAGCATGTTAAAAATTTTTTCATAAGTTACAATTTGATTACATTTTATAAAACGCTTGCAATTTTCGATAAAAAGTACACTCAGATTAAACTTCTTGTCCGGTTGGTCTGATGACCATTTCATTCACGGCCATATTGGCTGGCGTATCGATCACAAAAGCAACGGCTTGAGCAATTTCTTCTGGCTGCATAGCTTGCATATCGGCGCCTGGCATATCGGACATACTTTCCAATTGTTCCTTGATTTCTTGATTATTGATTGAGTTGAACAATTCGGTTTTGACAGTACCTGGGGCAATTACCGTTGTCTTGATGTTATTGCTTCGTTCTTCTTGACGTAGACCTTCCATAATTGCACGAACTGCATATTTACTGCCTGAATAAGCTGCATATCCAGGTAACACTTCATATCCCAAAACTGATGAAGTTGTGATCACATGACCACTCTTCTGTTTTTTCATAACTGGGAGTACTGATGCAATCCCATTTAAGACACCTTTCACATTGATATCGGCGATATTTTGCCATTCATCACGAGCTATTTCAGCTAAATTATTAACAGGCATAATTCCGGCATTGTTGAACATAACATCAACACGGCCATATTTCTCGACTGTTTTGTCAATCACATTTTGAACTTCATCAGCCCTTGAAACATCAGCTTCGACCGGCAAAATTTCTGCACCAACATTGTGTTGAACGATTTCTTCTAAGCGATTCATTCTACGAGCAGCAATAGTTAATTTAGCACCTTTTTGAGCTAATAAATTAGCCGTTGCTTCACCAATACCACTTGAAGCTCCCATAATTACAACCACTTTATCTTTTATGGACATATATTATTCCTCGATTTTTTTGATTTGTTTTGCTGGAACTCCAGCAACGATGGTATTTTTTTCAACATCTTTAGTGACAACTGCGCCAGCACCTACTACTGCATTTTCACCAATCGTGACGCCCGGTGTGACGATAACTCCGGCACCAAGCCAAGCATTTTTTCCGATATGGACTGGCTTTAAGACCAGGTTTCTTCTTTGATCAGGTTCTATGTGATGATTGACTGATGCAATGGTCACATTGGGTCCAATCAGCACGTTATCATCTAAATAAATTCCACCCATGTCGGTAAACATCGAACCATTGTTGATATAAACATTCTTACCGATATGTAGATTGGCACCAAAATCAGTTTGAAATGGCAATCTAATTTCTACCGAGTCATCGATTTTTTCACCAATGATCTCACTAACGATTTTGCGAGTTTCATCTATTGTATGTGGAATTGAATTTAACTCTTGGACTAACTCCAAGTTTTTATCGATCACTTTTTGGATCTCTTGATATTGTTTCGAATTCAAATCAATTTTTTCTGGCATATATTCTCCTAAGTCCAGCTAGGTTTGTCGCCTTCTGTTCCTGGTTTATCTAATCCCACGCTTGCTCGTTCATATTGAGCCGGATCAGCAATTACATTAATGACGAAGTCAGCGACACTAGCTCTGGAAACTTCCGTTCCTTTAAATTTTTCAGTTTCATCTGTTGTTTCATATTTGATTTCTTGATTGTCCGTCAACCAAGCTGGACGAATCTCGGTAAAATCAATATCTGAGTCATCGAGCAATTTGGCAGAAGCTCTAAATCCTGGCAAAAAGGCACTGATAGCCTGTTCGTTCCATTCGCCAAATTTTCCAGGGACCTCATGACGTGCTCCTAAGGCACTGATGAAAAGTAAACGTTTCTTCCCAGTTTGGTCCATGGCTTTGATGATGCTTGCTGTTTGTTTCTCAAGGTCAGTTCCACCCACATTAGAATAAACGATGTCAGCATCTGACATAGATCTAGCCAAGTCCTCAGTGTTTAAGACATCCCCTTCAACCAGAGTCACTCGAGGGTTGTCTTTGTATTGACTTAAACGAGAAGAGTTTCTGAGGAACAAAACCAATTCATCAGAAGTTTCCGACAACAATCTCTCAGTTACGATCCTTGCGGTACCACCGTGGGCACCGATGATAATGATTTTTGACAATTCAATTTCCTCCAATTACTTCAAATTCTTTGTAAAAAATTCATCTAGTTTTTCAAATGGTATTTTGTCTTTTTGATCATATAAAGCACAATGGTCTGCTCCAGGTACAACGACTAATTCTTTCGGTTCATCAGCAGCTTTGTATGCATCTTCTGAATAATAGAGGGAATGTGCATTCTCACCTGCAATCAACATGATCGGACGTGGTGAAATTTCTTTGATATTCGTCATTAATGGAAAATTGAAGAAAGAAAATGGGGTTATTGCTGTCCAGGCAGTCGTTGAATTGATTGATCTTGGATGATACCCACGAGGAGTTTTGTAGTATTCATAGAAACCATGCAAGATTGGATTATCAATTTCTGGAGTTAATTTTTCAGGAAGACCCTTACTTTTAATTACGTTGCCATCAGGATCAAACATTACTTCATGAGGTCCTACGGCATAAGTGCCACTTTCAGCATCTTCCCATCTTTGTTGACTAATATAGTTCATGATTTTATCTCGTTCTGCCTTGGTATAACTATCTTGATAACCACGGCTAACGCTTCTTGACATGTCGTACATTGAGGCAGTCGCAATTGCTTTGATTCGCTTGTCCGTTCCGGCAGCAGTTAAAGCCATGCCACTTAATCCACAAATGGCCATAACGCCAATTCGTTCACGATCGACATAGTCCAGTAGACCTAGAAAGTCTACACCGGCACTAAAATCCTCAGTCGAAATATCTGGTGAAGCAACGTTTCTAGGACTTCCAGAACTCTCACCAGTATAAGATGGATCAAATGCGACAGATACAAATCCCATTTTGGCAAATTCTTGTGCATAGAGACCTGATGATTGTTCTTTAACTGCTCCGAATGGTCCACTTACTACAATTGCAGCAGATTGTTTATTTTTATAATCCGTTGGCAAATACAAATGTCCTGCTAAAGTAATTCCAAATCTATTTTTGAATGTGACAGGTTGCATCTCAATTTCTGGGTAAATTTCAAAAACTCTTGTGTCTTCCATAACAAATCCCTCCAAAATTTTGCAATTAACGTTTCAAATATCAATTAACAATGATTATAATAAAATTGAATTCCTACTATGTCTAATACTTAAAGTGAAAGGATAACTATACGTTTTAGTTATGTGTGAATCATGGATCTGAGAGTTTTAAATTACTTCTTAGCAGTTGCTCAGGAAAAGAACATTAGCAATGCTTCTGAACGATTACACGTTTCCCAACCTACTATTTCTAGACAATTAAAAGACCTCGAAGAAGAATTAGGAACAAAACTATTCACGCGAGGAAATCGTGAGATAACTCTGACTAAAGATGGGGAATACCTACTCAACCAAGCAAGGCAAATTTTGACCTTAGCAAACAAGACTGTAAACAACTTGCATCAATCACATGAAATTGAGGGTTCTTTATTTATTGGTGGTGCCGAAACACAAAACATGCGATCTATCGGACGTGCCGTTACACAACTGCATGACAAATATCCGAAAATAATCACGAATATTATTAGTGAAAATGCTGACGAGGTTCACAAACAAATTGATTCTGGGCTATTAGACTTCGGCATCGTGCTTGATCCCTCAAATAATGGGGATTACAATTTTTTAAAATTACCTGGTCAGGCTACTTGGGGATTGATTATGCCAAAATCATCCAAACTGGCGACACAAAAAGCGATTAAACCTGAGGACTTGAAAAATATTAGTCTCATCATTTCCCAACAAGGCGGTGTCACCGGAGACTTAGAGAAATGGCTAGGTCATAATCTCGATGACTACAACATTGTGGCAACATATAATTTATTAACAAATGCTATCGTTCTCGTCAGATCAGGGCTTGGATATGCCTTTTGTATTGATGGCGTAATAAATTTGAACGGAACAAATCTGACTTTTGTACCTTTATCTCCGGCACAAACAGCCGGTGTAAGTTTGATTTGGTCTAAGAAATCACCAATGTCAGACTCTGCAATCGAATTTCTTAAACAAATAAAGTCATCGATTCAATTTATGAAATAAAAAAGCTAACGACAGTTTTTAAAATTTGTCGTTAGCTTTTTTCAGTTCTAATCTATCTTTTTCAGTTATCTTTCTGACTACCCGACATGGGCTGCCCATTGCTACAACGTTATCTGGGATATCTTCAGTCACAACGCTGCCGGCACCGATGACCGAATTTTCACCGATTGTCACTCCTGCAAGGACTGATACGTTGGCACCGAGCCAGACATTATTTTTTAGAGTAATGGGAGCACTTGATCCGATACCTTCTTCAGTTCGTTGTTTTGCATCTAACGAATGTCCTGCACAGGCTAGAACAACGTTGGGTGCAATAAAGGCGCCTGCTCCGATATGGATTGGTGACGTATCCAACATTGTGCAGTTGTAATTGACCACTGCTAATCCACCAAAGTGAATGTTAAAGCCGTAATCACAGTGAAAATTTGATTCAATGAAAGTTAAGTCAGTTGAATCGCCGAATAGTTTTTTCACCAACTCAGCTTTTTTCTCAGTCTCGCTAGGACGAAGGTTATTCATTTCCCAACATAATTCTTTAGCGACCATTTGCTTTTCAGTTGGCATCTCGAATTGACTAGAAACAAACGATTGATCAGACTGCATTAATTTTAAATAGTCCATGTTTACCTCACGAAAAAATCCATGCAATCAGCATGGATTAATAATTTAGTACTATTATATACTTCGTTTTTTTGAGAGATAAGAGATTAAAACTGGATCGGTCATGAAAATCTAGTATTGTCTGTTATTTATCTATCAGAAGTATTCTGATTTTAAAAACAGATTCAGCAAACATCTCGGTAGAGTGCATTGTACTAGAGTCAAGGTCAAGCCCTGACTGAAACAAACTTGTTCGTGAACATCAAGGTGACGTCTGTTATTTGGGCAATCAGAAGTATTCTGATTTTAAAAACAGATTCAGAAAACATCTCGGTAGAGTGCATCTTACTATGGTCAAGCCCTGATTGAAACACCCCAAGGTTTAATTCTATTCATGAACATCTAGGTAAAAGGCATCTTACAAGGGTCAAGCCCTGATTGAAACAAACCATGGTTTACATCTTCATTCCCATCTTTTCGTAAGAATCCATTCCTGCCATCCATAGGTCTTCTGGCTTGATGCCTCTTTCTTTTGCGAAGGCGTTCATTAATGTATCCATATCCATTAACTTGTACTTTGGCATTGGCTTGCCTGGTTCGTAGGCTTGGATCTGCGCCATCATGCCACCGTCCTCGTGCTCTATTATGTGACAGTGATACATGTATAATCCTGGCAAATCGAACCTTACTAATATTCTGACAGTTTCTCCAGGATTTACGCCGACTGTATCCTTGAATCCATGTTCATTAGGATATGGCTCTTTGCCGTCTCTACTAATAATTAGGAATTCAGTCCCGTGCATGTGGAATGGATGGACCATGCCGTGTTGTGGGTCGTTTGAATTTACAATATCCCAGTATTCAGCCTGTCCAACTGGTTGCGTAGCGTCAATTCTGCCCATTTGGAATTTCTTGCCATCGATCATGACGCCTTCGTCCATACCGCTCATGACAACTTTTCTAATCGGTATCTTTGGATCAACTTTAGGTGCCTTTACGTCAAAAAGTTTATCTGGCAAAACTGAGTTGTCTGGTGCAAATTGGTGAATCTTGAACTTAACTAATGGTGTGTCATCTGAGTACAATGTGACTACATCCCCATCATGATAGTCCTTAAAATCAATCACAATCTCAGCACGTTCAGCACATGTCAGCATTAATTTCGTCATTTCTACAGGTTCTGGCAGCAAGCTACTGTCACCAGCAATTTGCGTAAATGGCAAGTCATCGCTCAAATGCAATCTCCATTCACGACGATTGGCCCCATCAAGAATCCGCAAACGTAACTTTTGAGTTGTGACATCGAAGTATGGGTTCACAGTTCCATTGACCATTACTGTTGGACCAGTAACGCCGTCAGGGTTGTAATCGGCACGATAATCTAACTGATTATGTTCGTGGAAATGACGGTCTTGCAAAACGATTGGGATATCGTCGACACCGTAATTTTGTGGAATCGGCAAATCTTTAATGTGTTCATCCGTTACCAAAACCATTGTTGCCAAGCCATGCCAAACTTGTTCAGCAGTCGATGGACAAGGATGTGCGTGCAGCCAAGTAGTTGCTGCAGGTTGATCCAATGTGAAATCAATTTTCTTTTCCTCACCAGGATAAACTGGAGCATGGCACCCACCGTCAACGTAAGGTCCGGTAACAATCAATCCATGCCAGTGAAAAGTGGTTAATTCTGGCAAATGATTTTGCAAAGTAACGTGGACATGTTTGCCAACAGGATAAACGATGGTCTGTCCTAAAATACTGTTATTGTATCCCCACGTTTTAGTTTTTTCACCAGGTAAGATTTGGGTCTCTCCTGCTTGAGCGGTAACGGTGTAATAAATATCGTCATCCGTCTCTTTATCAGGCTTCAATAATGGTGGGACCAACAATGGCTTCTCCGGTGCATCCGAAGTTTCCAGCGGAATATAAGCCCCATCTTGATTATCAAAAGCTTTTTTATCAAAAAAATAATCGGTATAAACTTGATTTGACATTTCGAGTCCTCCTCTACAGTTCAATTCCAGTTTAGCACCGATTTATTTGTTTGATACATTTTTCACTATTAAATGATTTATTTGAAAAAATTAGTCTTCCACCAGGATCAATTGGTCGATTTTAACGTCGAAATCGTCCACGCCCCACTCAGCAGTTTCATATTCCATCACAGATGGCACTAAGGCAATCGTTGGACCCTGATATTTCTTCAAATAGCGGTCGTAATAGCCACCGCCAAAGCCCAGTCGATAATTGCTATCTTTCGCAAAAGCGACTCCTGGGACCAAAACTAAGTCAGGCTCTTGATTGACTAATTCTTCATTGTATTCTGGCTCGGGGATTCCATAAGCACTGGTGATCAATTGATCATAATCTGTGAATGGTAAAAAGGCCATTTGCCGATGTGGCATAGTTTTTGGGAGATAGACTGTTTTACCATCATGGATTGCAGCCTCGATGATGGGCTTAGTTGGGACTTCAAAAAGATTGCTGACAGTAGTAGCAATCGATTCAGCATTCTGCCACTCTGGAGTCTGTTGTAATTTATCCAACAAAACTTCTCCATCAGCCACAGTCTGTTTCTTAGCCTTTTGCAAATTCTTGATCTGTTGTTTGCGCAATTCCTTCTTATCGATAACGATCCCCTCCAAGCAATAATGTACTAATATCATAGAGGTAATAGCTAATTAAGTAAATTGATATGCAAAAAAGAACGTTACAAAATGCGAATAGATTTTGAGCATTAATGTAAATAGGTATCTAATTCGCAGTTTGAATTAGATACCTATTGCTTTTAAGCGGAGAAATCTGCGTTTTGTAACGCGTTTACGCTGCATATTTTTTTATAGAGGATCTCTAATATTATTCGTCGTACATTGCGTCTACACGTGCTTTGACAGCAATGTATTGAGCAGCTTTTCTACCTTGATGAATGATTCCCGAAATAGCTGTTCCTGAACCTGGATAATAAGGTCCGATCCACCCTCCGGCATTCAATCCTGCAGCATACAAACCTTTGATAGTACGTTCATTGTTATCCAAAACTTGGCAGTTAGTATTGATCTTGAGACCACCAATAGAACCCAAGTTAGCTTCACGATTTTCATGAACGTAGAATGGAGCCTTCAAAGGATGAATCCCAGTCAGACGACCAAATTCAGGGTCGACCTTCTTTGCAGCATTCTTGTTCCAAACGTCCAACGTATTCTGCAAGTTGCTTTCTGGAACATCCAGTAAAGTTGCCAAGTCAACGACTGAATCGGCTTTTTGCACAACGTTCTTGTCGAGGTCTTGTTTCAGTGACTCATCGGTCCAAACGCTACCTTTAGCTTTGATTGAATCGTCATCAAAAATCATGTAAGTCGATCCGCCAAGTTGCGATTCTTGTTGGAAAATTGCCCGATAAGTGTAGGCATATGTGGCGTCTTCGCATACGAAACGAAGACCTTGGCTATTAACAAATATCGACTGCATCGTTGGCACACGATTATCAGTGGCATTACCAGTTTTACTGTCAAAGTCGATCACGCCGCCCATTCCGGCCAGTCCAGCTCCTGACATTTGCCCAAGATAAATTCCGTCTCCGGTATCGGTCACCATTGAAAGACAAGCTTTATCTTTTAAGTCATGATACTGCTGAGCATTAAGGTCTCGAGCCATGCGCTCGTTGTGGTCGATGCTAGCAGTCGCCAAAATAACTCCTTCGCGGGCTTCAATATAAATGTCGCCAGATTCTTTAGTGTTGATGCAGACTCCTTTAACTTCTTTAGTACCAGGAACTTGGATCAATGAGACTACCGGAGATTCGTAACGAATCTCAGCACCATTGTTTAAAGCAGTCTTTAACAAAGCTTGAGTGAGAATAATACCGTCACCCATACCGCCTCCATTTTTATATACATGGATTCTGTCAGCAAAATCTTCATCGCTGACATAAGGAATATGGTTGTGACCGTAGACAGACTCCCACTCGATTCCCTGACGAGCTAGCCAAGCAATATTCTTCGGAGCGTTTGAAGCTAAATCTCGGACAAGTTTATGATCTACGCGATGTTCTCCTGCTTTGATCCACAAATTAGCGTGTTTTTCAGGAGTATCATCTTGGTAATCGGTAAATTCCTTTTGATACTTAGTGCCAGCAGCTTGAATAACGCCGCCAGAATAATTAGTTGTCCCACCAGGAATACCGGCTTTTTCACAAACCAAAACTGATAGACCATCTTGAGAAGCTTGGGCGGCAGCGGCTAATCCTGCACCACCAGAACCTACAACGACAATGTCGTAGCTATGATTGAAATGGATCCCTTCACTGTAATAAATTGGTTGTCTAGCTGGTGATTCTTTTGGTTGATTTAACTCATCATAATTTTCTTCATCATTTGGAACTGGCGTCTTAGAGTCTAAAGCGGCCTTCTTCGTCATTTCGCCACGATAGACTGCCAGTGCTTTGCGAACAGCTTTTTTAAAGTTAGTCGTATTGATCGATGCACCAGTAACGGCATCAACATCGGCTGTTTGTTGCTCGGCCATTTGGTCTTTCATACGATCGATAGCCAATTCGCCAGGTGTATTTGGAGCAACATTTTCACTCTCAACGTTAGTGATCTTCCCATCGGTGATTGTCACAACTGCCGTGACTGGACCGTGAAAACTTTGAGCACTACCTGTAAATGTTTTAGTATTTGTCATAAACTTACCCTCCATTCTTTGAAAGCGTTTACTGAAATACTAGCACATAAATCATAATGTCGAAATATAAATCAATAAATTAATTGTAAATGACTAATTTAAGATTAAATAATTTTAATTAATTGAGATTTTTTCTAAATATAAAAAATAGACGCTACTTTCAAGTAACGTCTATAATCTTATTTTTTAACTTTAGTGGCTTTTTTTAACCCTCGGCTAGGTTTATGCCCGCGATACTTTTCTTTCCAATACTTATTTAATTGGTCAGTTTGTTCAGGAGTGGGAAAGTTTGATATATCATTGGTTTTTCCTAACTCAGTTAAGACAAATTCGTGATTGGCAGTTTCCTTTGCAAGGTATCCTAACGAGGTCATATTGTCGATGCAAAAATCAAAGTCAGCATTAAACGGCGAATATTCACCTTGATCATTAGTTTTCGTATAACTAATATCTTCAGCCGTTAGACCATCGATTTGTTGGTCGCCAATTTCTTTTTTGATATCAGCAGCAGTCGCATTGCCACCAATATTTCGCAATGCTAAAACGATTGCTTTACCAACATCCCTACGTACGTAAACCATGGAACCCCCCCGAATCATAAATCATTTAATGAGTTAATTATACGGAAAGCTAATTAAATTTTGAAATTTTCTTGAAATATTATTTAGTTATCAATTGTTTTCGATAGGCTGATGGACTTTGCTCATACCATGATTTGAATGCTCGTGAAAACGACTCTGGATCTGAATATCCCAATAAGTAACTGACGTCCACCAAATCTAGCGACGCATCTTTCATGAATGGTTCGATCAAACTCTGCCGAGCAATTTTGACTTGTTCCGTGAATGATGTATTTAAATTCTTCAGGCTTCGTTGTAATGTCCTACGGCTAATATTCAAAGAATCAGCAATCTCATCAATTCCAAATTCACCACTAGGAATCTTTTTTAAAAGCAATGCCTGTAAATTCTCCACTAAAGATTTGTGGCTCTGTATTTCCAGTTTTCGCCGATCCAATTCTGGTCGAATAAATTCCCACATCACATTATTTGCAGAGATGAAGTTCTTTTGAAGATCTTCATTTAAAAATTCGATTGTATTTTGTTTGGCCATGAGCGGCTCGATTCCAAATTCGTTAGAAATTTTGCCATATTGATATTTACTAGCGACTTGCACTGGTTTGACATCTTCCGAAGTTCCCACTCTCAATAAACTTAACAACAGCAATTGTTCAGTCATCACAGTGAATCTAGGCACTTCAAAATCTATACCATTCCCAACAATTTGAACACTAGTCGTCGTTTGGCTTTTCGTTATATTGAGTTTTACAGGACCGACCAAAGCTTTGTAATCAGCCAATCGTTGAATTGCCTCGGCACCATTTCTCGCAGATAAGGCGGCGAAAAATGATGGCATTAAACTATTAATTTTTTTAATATCAGAGAAGTTTACGATTGTTTCATCAGACAGCTCATTATCCAATTCATTCATCAATTTCCAATACTCGCTGTCATTTAACTCGATATTTTCTTTCCAAATGACCTTATTAACTCCACCCCGTTGCAAGGTGTCATTTAAGTCGATCCCTAGACTCTTCATAAAATCTTGAAATTGGTCTGAAATCATTATCCGCATATTATCACCTATATCTATTGATTAGTTTCATTATATCTTAGCTTGCATGTTTCATAATAAAATCGAATGCTCTGGTCGGTAAAATCGTTTTTGCAAAAACTAAAGGTTTAGCACCCATTCCAATTAGATATCTTGGTCTAGGGTGTCTTGAATTAACTGCCTTTGACATTGCCTTTGAAATAATCTTTGGATCAGACATCATGTTTGAAGAATATTGTTTTCTCATGCCATTTGCTGCCTTATCAGCTTGTTGTTCGTAAGCTCCACCTTTAGCTGATTCTTCCAAATGATCAGCCGCAATAAAGCCCCAATTAGTTTTGATGCCACCTGGTTCGATCAAAGAAACTTTGATACCAAAGTCGGCTGTTTCCATACGTAATGCATCACTAAATGCTTCAACTGCATATTTTGTAGCATGGTACCAAGCTCCCATGTAGCTGACGATTCGACCACCCATTGATGAAGTGTTGATGATGCGTCCGCTTTGTTGTGCTCTCATATAAGGAAGAACTAGTTGTGTTAAACGGGCCATTCCAAAAAGATTAACATCAAATTGACGCTTAGCTTCTTCTAGGTCGACATCTTCAACTGCACCATATGAACCATAACCAGCATTATTGATCAAAACATCAATGCGACCTTCTTGCTTGATAATCTCCGAGACAGCTTTTTCCATTGACTCGTCGTTTGTAACATCCAATGAAATTGGTTTAACACCGTACTGCTTTAAGGTATTCAATTTGTCCAGACGTCTGGCAGCTCCATACACTACATGGCCTTCTTTTGCTAAAACTTCTGCTGTTTGATAACCAATACCACTACTTGCACCTGTAATTAAAATAACTGACATATTTATATCCTCCATGAATGAAACATTGTTTTGTTGTTAGTTGATAAATATATAGTAACGTCAAAACATGACATTCTGAATGATATGAAGTGACACACTACTAGCAAATCGTGCCAACGGTCATGTAAAAAATGCCTTGGACTTTTTTCCAAGACATTTAATCGATTCAAATAAGTCATTAATGAAGCAACGGCATGACAAATTTTTCCCACAATGACGAAATTGGCATGATCACTAGCATTATCGGGATCATATCCGCGGTCGGAAACATTTTTATCTTGGCAATTCTAAACCCGCTGGCTAGCATCAATACGCCACCAGCGGCTTTGAAATCAAGAATCATATCAGGTGTCGTCAATGGGACAATCACTTGTGCAAGTGAAAAAATCACCATCAAAATAATAAATTGCGGTACTGCAATCAAGCTAACGACAGCCCCTAAGCTGGCACCAAAAATAAAGGCACAGAAAAAATCTAAGATCGATTTTGAAATCAAGATCGTGGCATCGCCACTGATACCTTCAGTCAAAGTACCGTATATTCCTGTTCCACTAGCACAAAAGAGAACAATGATTGTAACTAAAGTCGTATCAAATAACTCTTGGTCCATTTTGTTAGGAACGCTCAAAAAGTGCGATACCAACTGTTGCATACCTTGTGCACCACGATTGATAGCTTTTCCAAAATGGCAAATAATACCTAAACCAGTTCCAATCACGACTGCAAAAATTACTGCTGCCAAATTTTTCATCGGAGCAATGGCGTAAATTCCCATGGTGATCGAACAAATACTAAAAGCCATGTTTAATCCATTTTTAAACTCATCGGACATGATGTGACCAATCAGAGCACCCCCTAGTCCTCCGAAAAAAATTGAAAATACGTTAACAATGACGCCAATCGGCATTTCTAAAACTCCCCGCTGTCTAAAAATCACTACAGACAATAGTCTAATTGTCCAAAAAACAGAGAACAATTCAGTTTTAGTGCTAAACTATTCAGATTATGAATAGTTGGGGGATTATTATGGATACTCGGAAATTGGCAATTTTTAACGATCTGGCAGAAACGCAAAATTATAGCCGAACAGCTGAAAGAATGTTTCTGTCACAGTCAACTATTTCTAAACACATTATGTCCTTGGAAAAAGAATGGGACGTCAAACTCTTCATTAGGGTTCATCGACAAGTAAAACTTACTAGCGCTGGAAAACTGCTCTTGCCTAAAGTAAAGAAAGTGCTCGAACAGTCCAACGACCTGCAGCAAATGATTGAAGACCAAGTTTGGCTGACAGAACGTCCGCTAATAATCCAAGAATTGCCGTCATTTTCGCATTATCAAGGGTCACAGATGGTGGCAAACTTTATGGCAGAATATCCCCAAATAAAAATTAAATTCAGTGAGAATAACGTCGACCAACTAGAACATGCTTTAGATCAAAAAAATGTTGACGTTGTCTTCACACGCATTTTTCATAATAATTTTCCCGCCTACAACCTACTGAAAAACGAGACCGATGAACTAGTCGTCTTGATGTCGAAAGACAATTCGTTATCCCAACAGGTTAGTGTCACTATCGACCAACTAAAAACTCAACCATTGTTGCTTTTTAAAGATGGAATCAGTAAATCTAATCCTGTTTATAATGAGTTGCAAGACATTTGTGCGTCTGCAAAAATTTCATACGATGGTCAGCAAAAAGGATTGATCCTCGATATGATCAATCAAAACATTGGCGTTTCAGTCGCAATGAATGGTTCGGTTGACCTCACCGATTATCCGCAGATCAAGGCGGTGCCACTGGAACCAAAAATTAAAAATCATTTGGCGTTTATGAAACAACGTGACAATACATCGGCCGTAGTATCGCTGTTTTGGAAATTCCTTGAAGAACAAACGCATCAATTTTTTGCAAAATAAAACGCCCTAAGATTTCTCTTAAGACGCTACTTACTACCACTTATATTGCACAGGATTCTTCATATATTTGTCGTAAATATCACGGACGATACCCATTTGTTCATGGGTGAAGGCTGGCAAGTCTGCTGCGGCAACATTTTTTTCAATTTGTTCAGGCTTTGATGCACCTGGAATTACCGTGCTAACAGCATCTGACATCAAGATATATCTCAGTGCCATTTGAGCCAGCTTGTCGCCGGCGCCTAATTTAGCATCCAACTCTTGAGCTGCTTTGACACCAGTTGCGTAATCTACACCAGAGAAGGTTTCGCCGGCATCGAATTCTTCACCATGACGGTTGGTCGTGCGGTGATCGTTTTTGCCGAATGTTGTATTCATCGTGTATTTACCACTCAACAACCCACTAGCAAGTGGCACACGGGCAATGATACCGACGTCATGCTCTTTAGCCATTCTGAAGAAATTATCGGCTGGACGTAAACGGAACATGTTATAGATGATTTCAACTGAAGAAATGTCGTAATCCAAAGCCTTCATAGCTTCTTCTACTTTTTCAACTGAAACGCCGTAGTTCTTGATCTTACCTTCTTTTTTCAACTTGTCCATCGTGAAAAATACTTCTGGTTCATAAAAAACAGGTGTTGGTGGACAGTGCAGCAAAACGTTGTCCAAGGCATCAACGTCAAGATTTGTGAGGCAGTCTTCAACAAACTTCGTCAAGTTCTTTTCGTTGTAGCCTTCTGCAACATGCGGATCTAAACGGCGACCGACTTTAGTGGAAACAAAGACCTTGTCGCCTTTTCCCTTGATGAATTTTGCCAAAGCACGTTGGCTTTCGCCATCTTGATAAACATCGGCTGTGTCAAAAAAGTTGACGCCGTTGTCCCAGGCAGCTTCAAGTGTCTTTTGAGCATCGTCTTCTGAAAATGGGTCGCCCCATTTTGAACCTAATTGCCAAGTACCCAACGATACTTCAGATGCATTAAAGTTAGTTTTTCCAAATCTACGATATTTCATGGTAGTCTCCTTAGAAGTATTAATTGAACTAAGCATACTCGTTAGAGCATAGTCGAAGTCAAATTTTTTACTAGTAGGCTTTACACAATAGTTCATCAGTGCTAATATGTATTACATACTAGTGAGGAAATAATCATGAATAATTCCCAATTGCTAAAGGGCGTCCTGCAAGGATGCGTCCTAATGGTTATCTCAAAAAAAGACGTCTACGGATACGAGTTAGTCCAACGGCTGCAAGAACTGGGCTTCACCGATATTATCGGCGGGACCGTTTATCCGCTCCTGCAAAAATTGGAAAAGAATGGTCAATTAACTAGCGTTCGCAAGGCATCTTCTGAGGGACCAACCAGGAAATACTATTCAATTACCCAACAAGGACGTGACCAGATCGGCGAATTCATTGACCAGTGGCAAGCTCTTGAAACTGTAGTAAATCAAATAATCTCGACAAAAGACGGTGACGACAATGGCAAATAAAGTTTCAAAAATAATCGACGAAAACAATCAATTGCGCCAGCAATTAAATGACCAAAATAAAGAATATTATGAAAAATTACTGATCTACGTTAGGTCAGCAGGATTTTTCTATGACGACAACGAAGTCGAAAGTAGCTTGCTGGAAATTCTCAAGGACATCATTGATGCGCAAAAAGATTATAAAAATGCCGAAGAATATCTGGGGAAAAATCCATCTGAAGTCGCCGACGAATTGATTGCTAACTATACTAAGATCAGCCTTTTTGAACGTGTTAAATTCATTGGCCTGCTCTTTGGTATCAGTGTTATCTGGACTCTGATCACGCAATTCAGCAGTTCTAATCACGAGATCAATCTAATGCCATTTATCTTAAACGGTGTCTTCATGATTGCCTTAACCGCTGGTATGATGTGGTTCGTTCACCAAACTACCTATCGCAAGCTATTCGACAATAAAAAAATCGAATATACCGCTGCCGGGATTTTTGGAGTCGTGGTGATTGCTATCTTCGCCGGAATTTTATTCATCACGCCATCATTTATGAGTTTCAGCATCAACAATGGCGGTATCGTCTTCGTCAATGTTATCGTGATTGTTGCCTGCTTGGTTGGAATCTACTTTTTACCAGATACTTACGAACAGATTCTGATTGCCGCAATGCCAGTAATTTTGATCATCACCCTATTGAACATCATCAAAACTTTTGGCTTGCCTTATTACGTTATTAAACAAGTTTCAACGATTGCAATCATCTTATTGATTCTCGGGATCTTCTGGTTTGGCGCCGTCTTTTGGCACTCAACTCAACAAGATAATAAGAAATAAAAAATGGAATACCAGCTGGTATTCCATTTTTTTAACCTTCTAAATTATGCTTGCGTCTTTGATACTCGTCGTCGGTCATATTACCCTTAGCATATTCTTCTTTTAAAATTTCTAAGGCATTCTTTTGTTTAGCTAACTTAGTATGATCGCCACTGAAAAAGTAGACGAACGCAAAGATGATCATTAATACTGCTAGACCGGTGATAAACATTCCACCGCCCATGAAGCCCATTCCAGAACCGAATAAACCTGAACAAAATGTTGAACCCATCATGATTAGACATCTCCTTTTATTGACTTCAAAGTCATTATAATTTGATTATCGAATAACTAAAAATAATTGAATTGTTTAATTCTTTAGCAAAAAGTCAGTCGCGATTTTCACTGCTCTTTGCTGGCTATTGCCAACGGTGTAGACGTGGTCTCCTTGTGGCAACAGATGCAGGGTACTGTTTTGATAGATCTCGTCATATTTTTCAGAAGCACTTGGATCGACAATCTTATCATCAGTCCCATGGATCAGACAAACTGGCCCCTGATACAGCTTTGAAACTTCATAAATCGGCAAGCTCTTGTTTGTACGCAGGTAAAATCCACCAACGACCTTGCTGCCAAAGTCATGCAATTCGTCTGGAACATTGACCGGGTCGTACTTAACTCCCAGTACTTCGCCCTTTTCGGCATCAGATTTAAGCGTTGCTGCTGGTGAGAGCAAAATCAATTTTGCGACCTTATCTGGATAGTAGCCGGCAAACATACTTGCGACGACGCCACCTTGAGAGTGACCGACTAAATAAATATTTTGCACGCCTTCGACTTTTTGGGCGTATTCATAAATTGCTTGAGCATCAGCCAATTCACTCATGACCGTCATATCTTGGAAGCGGCCGTCGCTTTGGCCATGTCCATCAAAGTCGCAACGCAAAGTTGCCATACCTTTGTCTTCGAAACTTTCGGCTAATTGATACAACAAAGTACTAGGGAAATCACCTTTATTGCCCATGAAACCGTGCATTAGAATCACCAAATCAAACTTGTCAGTATCTGGTTTATTAAAAATTCCGCGTAACGTTAATCCGTCTCTAGTTATTTCTACTTTCATTTTTACCATCCTCATGTGATTGTAAGCGTTCTCTATGATTCCATTATAATATGAGAATCAACTTATTAATATCAAACCTAACAAGTTTTTAATAAGTGTGGAAATGTCATGAGATATACAAAATTTATGCTATACTGAAATCACAATTGAATACGAAACATTTGGGGTGCACAAACGCTGAGATTATACCCATTGAACCTGACACGGCCAACACCGGCGAAGGAAAATGTGAAACCATTTTATGGTCTTTTTGTGCCCGTCATTAGATTAATGACAGGCATTTTTTATTGGTCAAGCTCCCCGAATTTTCGATTCAAAATTTTATTAAGGAGTTTCTTATGATCAATTCTTCCAAGACTCAAAAGTTAACTATCCTGGCAATGATGATTGCTTTGGATGTTGTACTTTCTCCAATTTTTCGAATCGAAGGTATGGCACCTATGTCTAGTGTTTTAAACGTCATTGGTGCTGCCATGTTAGGACCTTATTATGTAGCTATCATGGCATTAGTTTGTGCCATTATCCGTATGACGATGATGGGAATCCCACCACTAGCCTTAACCGGTGCCTTCTTTGGAGCCCTATTGGCTGGGATCGGCTATCGCTATACTCATAAGATTTGGGGTGCAATGCTCGGAGAAATCATCGGAACCGGTTTGATTGGTTCATTGGCATCATTCCCTGTCATGGTATGGTTCACTGGCAATTCAAACGGTATGTATTGGTTCTTATATACACCAAGATTCTTTGGTGGTGCAATCTCTGGTTCGATCATTGCGTTTCTAGTTTTGTACAAGTTAAAAGACACGCGTACATTCCTACGTGTTCAATCCTTATTCCAAGAGGCCAAACATGGAAAATTACAGTCGAAATAACTTTTTTACTCAATTTGTTAAAGACAGCTTTCCAATTCAAAATGCAACATTAGTTCACTGCATTACCAACGAGATCACTGAAGAGTCAGTCGCTAATGCCTTGTTATATATCAATGCTAAACCAGTAATGGCTTCTGACACCCGTGAATTTTCAGACTTTTTCAGCCAAACTGATAGCCTATTTTTGAATCTAGGACACATTTCACCAGAACGAGAGGAGACACTTTTTCAAGCTGGAAAAATGGCAGATGAGACCGATACGCCCTTTGTTGTTGATCTAGTGGGAATTGCATCTTCTACAATTAGATACAATTTGGCATTTAAACTATCGGAACTGGCTCCAACGATCATTAAGGGAAATACTTCTGAAATGAGAGCTTTTTGCAACTTAGATAGTGAAGCACGCGGCGTCGATGCCTCAATTGAAGACCAGGCAGATGCTGCAATTGACGAACTGTTGCACGCCATGAAAGGTCTGGCTAGTCGTCATCCAGAAACTACTTTTATTGCTACTGGTGAAACTGATTTGGTCGTTTGCGACGGCAGTTGCTTTGAGCTACATAACGGTGTCCCGGAACTCGACCGTTTTACTGGTACTGGAGATATCGTTGGTGCAATGATGGCAGCCTTGATCAAGAACAATCACGAAGGATTGGCGGCTGGAATCAGTGCCATCAGTTATCTTAATATCTGTGCGGAAAATGCCAGTCAAATCACCGAGGGCTTGGCTGACTTCCGTCAACAAACTCTCAATCAACTATCTCTTTTAATGAACAATGACTATTGGTTTGAAGCAATCAGAGGTGCAGTCCATGCTTGATCTGAGTCTTTATTTAGTCACTGCTCGATACGATTATTCTGATGAAAAATTTTTACGGATCATCAATGAAGCTTGTCGTGCTGGCGTGACAATGGTCCAATTGCGAGAGAAAAATGCGACCACTAGAGAAATTTTTGAATTAGCCTTAAAAGTTAAACAAATTACCGATTCTTATCAAATCCCCCTGATAATTGACGATCGGATTGATATTTGTTTAGCAGTCGATGCCTCAGGAGTACACATTGGAGACAACGAAATGCCAATTGGAATTTCTCGAAAGTTACTCGGTCCAAATAAAATTCTAGGTGTTTCGGCCAAAACTTTAGCACGTGCTAAAAAAGCTGAACAACTAGGAGCTGATTATTTAGGAACTGGAGCCATCTTTCCGACACAAACTAAGGTCATCACTAAACATACTGAAATAACAACCCTCAATGAAATTGCACAAAACGTCAACATCCCTGTCGTTGCCATCGGCGGGATCAAGACTACTAATGTGCAAGCCTTTCATGACATCCCCATTGCTGGAGTGGCAGTGGTTAGTGGAATTATGAAGGTTGATAACGTTGAAGAAACTGTTCAAGAATTATTAAATCGATAGAGCAAAGGTGTGGCCAATTGTAGGTCACACCTTTTATTATTTCTCCTGATAAATATGAATATAAACTTTGATCGGTAAGTCTGCCAAATACTTTTCCATTAAGGGTTTAACTTGTTTATCCCAATTGAGGCCACCATTTCCGGCACCTAATTGTGGAAAGGAAATCGACTCTATCTCTTTTTGTTTATAAGTCTCGACAAATTTTTGCAAACCTAGTTCCAAGTATTTGATTTTAGATTTACTGCGCCAATTCTTTTTCGTTGGGAAATTTAAGATCCACTTGTCATCAGATTTATAAAGATACAACTTGCCCACAGTCAGGCTTCCATCTTCACAGTATTGCTTATATTTAGTGAACATATCTGGATACGTTTTTTTACATTCCAATGCAATTCCCTTGCCCATGACACCAACAGTATTAACTGTGTTGACTATAACTTGTGCTGGACTATCGAGTAAATTTTGATCAACATATTCTAGCGGCATATTTTCCTCCATTTTTATTAAAACTATTTGTTTATTACACAGTTAAATTACGTATTCCATTTCCAAAATTTTTTCAAAAAAAAGATGCATCCTATCGGGACGCACCTCAATATTTAATCCTTATTATTTTTGTAAGCCAGATAACTTGTTAAAATCCTCATCGCTTAATTGAACATTGGCTGCACTAACATTGTCCTTCAAATGTTCAACCGAACTAGTACCTGGAATTGGCAAGATATTGTCTGAACGCTTCAACAGCCATGCCAAAGCAATTTGAGCAGAACTGACGCCATATTTTTCAGCAATACTGTTCAATGGACTGTCTGGTTTTGCCAAATTACCAGTATCTAGAGGGAACCAAGGCAAGAAGGCAATTCCTTGTTCCTTGCAATAATCGACAATTGCATCGTCGCCAGTATGATGTCCAACGTTATACATGTTTTCAACGGCATCAATTTTGGCAACCTTTTGTGCCGACTTCAATTCATCCATAGTTACTTGACTGATACCAATATGCTTAATCTTGCCCTCATCTTGCATCTTCTTCAATTCGCCGATTTGGTCCTCGATTGGATAATGTGAATCGATTCTATGCAAGAACAACAAGTCTTCATGATCACGATTAAATTTACGTAATGAAAGTTCTACTTCTTGACGGAGAAATGCGGGTGCACCAACTGGTACCCAACCATTAGGTCCAACACGAACTTGACCGACCTTATCAGAAATAAAGATCTTGTCTGAATCCGGATATTCTTTCAAAGCTTTTGCCAAATAATTATCCGCATTCCAAGGGCCATAAGAGTCAGCTGTATCAACAAAGTTGACACCTAGATCAAATGCATGCTTGATCACGTCGACCGCTTGGTCACCGTCCTTGTAAGGACCCCAAGTGCCAGGGCCTGTAAGTTGCATCGTACCATAGCCTAGACGGTTAACAACGAAGTCCTTGTCAAATTCATATGTACCTGCTTTAGTTGCGCTAATTTCATCCATATATGTATACACTCCTTGTAAAAAAAATCCATGTAAAAAATTTATAGTTATTTTTTACATGGATAAACTAGTTCTTTTTTATATTGAATACAAACATTTGCTATATGGAATGTTGATGAATCGAATTAAATATCAGTGTTATAGGTAGTTAGAAAACAATCAATACCATTATTATATTTGTTGTTTTCTAAAAATCAGACATATGTTTTATTCTTGACGCAGCATCATTGACTGCTTGCTTTTGACTTGAGGTTGCATAAAATTCCCTTTGTAATTCTTGAACTGTTGTTGTATGTTCCTTCTCACCAGGACCACCAGTAGAATTTCTATTCTCGTAATCATTTGTCCAATACGTAATAGTACTTCCACTTGCTGAATAAGTCATTGTTGTCGCACCAGTTCCGCCACTTCCAAGGACATATCTACCCATTTCCTTGTTTACTCCAATGGTAATTGGAATATTTGCAAGATCATCTTCAACATTAAATCCCTTTTCATAGACCATAACGGCAATGGTATCGTTATCGGTAACAACAGAGTCAGAACTATTCTTCTTTTCGCTACTACCAGTGTTTTCATTAGAATTATTTGCCGATGCACTACTACTTGAACTTGCACTGCTTCCACCTGCAATACTTTCAAATGTTGATTGCACATCATTATTCTTAGTTGGTGTTAGATCTGGTGTACCACCGCTACTTTGGTCAACTAATGCGACTGGTTGGCCATCGTGGAAGGCGAAGAAATATGTGATGTGGTTTGGTGAACCGTTGTAATTATAAATGGCAACTACGTTGTAAGCATAGTGGCCCTTACCTGACTTGCTCCAACCAATTGAGGAATTTGAGCCATCGACGCTAACTTTGGTCAAGTCGTCTGGATAAACCATACCAGTCGATGTTTTGATCGTATGCTCTCCGTCAAATTTTTGATAAGACTGGTGCATTGTTGGTGCCCAATCATCGATAAATTTCTTTAACTGTGCATCTTTTGAATCATTCCAAAGAGCCTTTGAATCCTTGTCTGATGAGCTCTTAGAACTCTTGCTAACTGACGTTTTGGTCTGTGGACTGCTGCTTGAATTCGAGTTGTGATTTCCACAACCAGATAACAGCAATACACCTGTTGCAAAAAGTGTGATTAAACTTAATCCCCTAATTTTCATACTATTAACTGTCCCCTCAGTATTTTGAATTGCTACAGTTAAAGTTTATGCCAAAAGTTTTCAGTTCACAATATAAATATATTTATATAAAAAGGCGTTCATCAAAATGATTCAACAATTTAATTAAATATAGAGATGTTCTCCATTAATTTGCGTAATTTCAAAGCACTCCATGGCAAATATTCGGCAATCGTCAATCCCACTAAATCATTGTCAGATCCAAGTTGATTGAGAATTGTAATTGCCTTGTCTGGATCAAGCTTTCCGCCGGACACTTCATAGTCTGTGACACCTGGTTCATCAAAGTATTGGTCAAAAAAGAGATTTCTATCTAGGACATCGATGTCAAAGTGAATTGCAATCTTTGAAAAATGATGTTGATTGATCCACGCTTGAATTTTTTGAATATCGACCTGATTGTTGTCCTCAACTTGATACTTTAATCCCAATTCGGGCAGCAATTTCTTCTCATCATCTGTAGGTTCTTGTAAGCCAACATACAAAATTGAATCACTGGAAATTGAATTTTTTACTATCTTAGACACTGCGGGATCGCCCTTGCCCATCAAGTTCGCCAAAACCATGGCATGTTCATTTGGAAAAATTTGAGGATTGGAAATATCAGGATGAGCATCGATCCAAATCACGCCCAAATCGTCGCCATACTTGTCGTGCAAATATGAAAACGGTGCTTGTGAGACCATGCAATTTCCACCCAGCGTAATAATTTTGTCTGGCAATTCAGTATCGATTGCTTGTTGAGCTTTTTTAACATTATCAATGACAGTAGATTGAGCAGCAACGCCATTTTCTTTTTCCAAGTGTTCCTGATTCTTTTTCGGTGCAGCAACTGGAACTTTGATCAGCTTTTGATCAGGATTTTCAGGAGCTAACCAATTTAATAATTGGGCTCCAAAGAAATAAACTGGATTATCGCCTGATTGCCAGTCGGGAATCATTATTCTAATTGTTTTTGTCATAATCATTACCTCGATATTTATTTATTGAAATAATCATAAAGTCTATACTAACAATAGGGTCAAGGAGGATATGATGAAAAATATTTCTATCGGCGAAATGGCCAAAATTTGTAACGTTTCAATTCAAACGCTGCGTTATTATGACAAGATAAATTTAATCAAACCAGCCGCTCGTAATCCCGAAAATAACTATCGCTATTATTTAATCAGTCAAGTATTCCAAATCAATATCATTAAGTATCTTCAGTACTCTGGGTTATCGATTGAAGAAATCAGAAAGTCGCTAGATTTGACCGGCAACGACCTAGCTAACTTTTTACATCAGCAATCTCTTGAAATTGATGATCAGATTCGCCGACTTCAACGTAGTCAGCAACTGATCAACGGTCAAATCGAACAATTATCTGATTTGAATGAAATTCAGAAGCATCCCTTAGGAAAGGTTTATCAACGGCATATCGAGCAACAATCGATCATTCAAATTCCTGCTCAGCAGACAATTACGCCCATGGATTATCCCGATAAAGAGATGAGTGAATTGGATGAATTGTTGATTAAAAACGGGACGATTGGCAACCTGCAATACGGATTCAGCTATCCTTTAAAAAATTATCAGAACTTAAATGAGATACATTACACGCAAATACTCACGCAAGTTTTTACCACTGATATTTCCGAACTAAAAAGCCATCTAGAATCGATCCCAGATGGCGACTACTTGTGTATTGCGTTTTATTGGAGTCGGAAAAAATACTTAAATTACTATCAAAAGCTAAAACAAGAATTCACTCAAAAACATCCAAATAACATCGGTACGGTATACGAAATTTCTTCCGTCGACCGTTATGGATACCGAGGAGAGAATGATTTTATTTGTGAGTTGCGAGTGCAGATGTCTTAGAATTCCCCTATAAAAATAAATAAATATCAAATCTATTTTTTCATGAATTAATTTGATGTGTATATTCCTATAAATATGAATTGAATTTATATTTGAATTAAGCTATCTCTGCCAATATAATTACGTAAGGAAGCCGAATGAATAAAAGGAGGTATCAGCGATGGGCAATAATTTGGAAATAACAAAGTTAGAACAAAACATCAAAGATTTCTACTCAAAATCTTTTTCAGTCAATGATATTGATGATTCGTCTTATCTCAGGGTTGATACCCCTTTTTTCGATCGACACAATGACTCACTAATCATTTACGCCAAAAAAATTGGCGACCAATATATTATTACCGACGGTGGTTATATCCTTGATGATTTAGAAACTGACGGGATTTATATCTCCAGGTCCAAAAAAAGGAAAGCAATTCTCAAATCACAAATAAACTCATATTCCGTTCAACTTAATGAAGAAAACAACGAGCTTTTTGTTATAAACAAAAACATTGAAGACTTTGCACAGTCACAAAATTTACTTATTCAGGCGATGTTGTTTGTAAATGATATGTTTGTTTTATCTTCTAATACTGTTGGTGAAATCTTCAAATCTGATGTCGAGCGATTTTTCGAAGAAAATAACATACGTACATTTGAAGATCCCAATTTTGTTGGTACATCCGGAATGACTCATAAATTCGATTTCTCAATCGCCGGTCTAAGAAGAAAAGACATACCAGATAAATTGATCAAAGTAATGAATTCTCCTAGAAATGAATATTATGCAAAAGCACTAGCAACCGATGTAAGGCTGACTAAGCCTGTACTTAAAAATACAACGAATTTCTACATCATTATCAATGATTCAAAAGATGATATTGATTCAAAAATAATTAATTTGTTTAATTCCGAAAATATCACTCCTATTCCTTTTTCTGAAAGAAATGATTTTGTAGAAGAGCTTGCTGAATGACTGCTTATAATCATTTTTAAACCAACTAATGCACAATTTATTAATGTAAAAAGGTGTCTCGCATATCAACCGACATGTGAGACACCTTATTTTACTTCTTTCTCTTTTTCTTCTTACGTAGCTTACCTTTTGATTTTCTAACTCGATCAAGCGAGACTACTTTACCTTTGAATGCTGCAATCAAATCGTTAGCTTTCTTAGTAGTATACGTACCGTTATCTCCGATCATTTTTAGCATATTGCTTATCAGTTGAGCATCTTCTGGTGACTGATTTTTTCTGACCCAGGCTCCGAAATGTTCAATATTAGAAACACTCCAAATATCCGGAGTTTCTAAAGTCTGTGCATATAAGACGTCGACAACTTCAGAAATAGTTCGAGTAACATCCGGTGCATCAAACTTGTCGCTGAAATGGTATTTGTCTCTTTGAAGCCATAGAGACAATCCATATTGAACTCCTAAATTATGAGTGTTTTCAGCAACGCTTTGGCTCCACCTTAACGAACCATTCTCATCAATACGTGGTTCATCTAAATAATGTTTTTCTTTATCAACATCATAAAGTTCGGCAACGGCACCTAATTTTTGAGGATCATTTATGACTCCTTCTAATCCCTGATTTTCATCTTCTTCGTCATTTAAAAAGTTAATTGGACCTGCATCAAAATCATCATCGAATTCATCGTCATCAAACGGGTTGGCATCTCCCAATAAACTGTCGATTCCACCGTTCGCGTTTATTTCTTGGATAAAATCATCAACCGCTTTTTTATCGGAGAGATCGATTCCATTTTTGATCAGCTCACGACCTACAAGTTTGGCCGGCCCATAATTTTCAGGATTTTTAGCCAACTTGAGCATCTCTGGTTCCCCAGCTGCTAAGTAGCGTTTGAAGTTTTCGGAACGCGTTTTATTCAACCAGCCATTGTCAGAAACATAGTCCAATAATCCAGATATTGCCGGAACAATTAGTTTAAATTCGTCATCATCGAGGCTTAATTTAGCAACGAATTCATTCGCCATGATGCTAGTAATTGCTTTTTTCGTCCAAGATTTAGGAGTCTTTCTAAAGGCACCGTAGGCAGCTTCAGTTAGAAGTGAGAGTGAAGTCGATAAAATGAACTCAGTAGCACCCTTAGTTCGCTTTTTCCAAGCTGGACTTTCTACGTAGGAGTCTACCCAAGCTTGTGTGTAGGACATGATGTCTCGATAAGTGTGTTCTTGCCATTGCGGGAGATTAGGATCTTCAAACGGCATTTCAGGTTCAGGCATTTCATGCTTAATGTACGGAATTGGAGGCCCAGCTAAACCGGTGCCCTCTTCAAATTCGTAAATTAACGTCTTTAAGTCGTCAGAAGATAAGCTTAAATCTCCATCCCAGGCAGCAAAATTCAGAAATGCCCGAATAATAAAATAGAAATAAAGCATAGCTTCTGTAGAATCCGGACTATCATCTTTTTCCGCCTCTTCCAAAAGCGATGTTAGAGCATCAAGCAATATATCCTCGTTCCACGATTTTAATGTTTTAAATCCAGCGGAACCAATCAATTCTGCGAATGCAAAAACAATTTCTTTGACCATTGGCTTAGGATAATTGTGTAAGCTTTGAATCTCATTACTCTTAGAAAATTTTTCCCAGGCAGTTTTTACTTCGGTTTCGTAGTCCATTTGATGACCCCCGTTGTTATTCATTGATTCTAGTTTAACGTATCAAAAGAAGGGATTGCAGAAAAAAAGTGTTAGTAGACTTAATCCACCAACACGTTTGACTTTTTTCTATTAATTATTATCCTCGTTGGAATGGACCTTTTGGTTCAATCAATTCCAAGTGAGCGCCATCTGGGTCTTTGAAGTATACAACGCCTGTTCCAAAGCCTGACTTCAAACCATCAGCTTCTTCAAAAAACATTGGTTCGCCTTCTGGCTCAATTCCTAATTCTTTCAAACGAGCAACGGCTGCTTTAATGTCATCTACTTCAAAACACATGTGCATTGCACTTACTTGTTCATTTGAATACTTTGCCTCAGTTGACTTAGGCTCATCGTATTCCAAGATATCAATATTGATATTATCCAAATGGACATTAGCGTATTTAATCAACGTATCGTCCAAGCCTTGAACAGCAGCCATACGCTTGCCACCAAGTTCATCGATGTTAGAAACTTTGACACCGAATAATGCCTCATAAAATGGGATAGCCTTATCCAAATTCTTAACAGTGATACCTACATGATTTACTACTGAAAATCCTTTTGCCATAATTAGTTCCTCCAACCCTACGTTATTATATTTAGGTCAACATCAAGCCTTCTTTAACCTAATCCAAATTTAGTATACAATATTGAATTGTAATTAAAGAGTACGCACTTTTTCGTACGTAGGAAACTAAAAGTATGCGTTGTAATAAATCAACAGCTTAGGGGAGAAACATGGAGAAAAAAATTTATAACATTGGCGTTGAAGTTACCATGGATGTTATTGGTGGAAAGTGGAAACCTATTATATTATGCAATTTACGCCACGGTGAAAAACGCCCTAGTGAACTATTGCATTTGATCCCTAACATAAGTCAAAAAATGCTAAATCAAGAATTAAAAGAATTACAGCAAGATAACATCGTGGATCGGACAGTTTACAATCAAGTTCCATTAAAAGTGGTTTATTCATTAAGTGATTATGGACAGACGTTGGGAACTATTTTAACTGACCTATGCGATTGGGGAACCATGCATGCTCAAACCCTCGAAAGCGAAGGCAAAAATATCGAACTGTTAGAAAAAGAGATTTAATTAAGTTTTCAAAAGTTGTAACAATCATTTTCCTATATATACAATAATTTATACATTAAATATAAACTGGGGTTTCTTGGATGATCAAACATATCCAAGGAACCCCAGTTTTTTTACTTGCGGTATTTTGCTTAACGCACTCATAGATTGATTCTATGTAGGATTTTGAATTTAAAAAATAAAATAAAAAATTCAACCATTTAATTCATTGGTACGACCCAATTCATACTTTTTAGTGCGTACCGAACAAAAAAGTGGCTACTGTTCTTTATAAACAAAAGGATATATATTATCCACATGCTTTTAGTTAAACAAAAACAAATCATTAAATAACAAGGAGATTTTAATCATGTATAAGGACTTAAACAATAAAGTTGCTGTTATCACTGGTGGTTCAAAGGGAATTGGAACTGCAATCTCAAAACGTTTCGGTGAAGAAAAAATGAGCGTCGTTGTTAATTACAATTCTGACGCTAATGGTGCCGAAGCCGCTGTAGAGGAAATTAAAAAAGCTGGTGGTCAAGGTATAGCCGTTCAAGCAAATATTGGAACTGAAGAAGGCGTTCAAAAATTGATCAACGCAGCCGTTGATAACTTTGGAACAGTTGACGTTTGGGTAAATAATGCCGGTATGGAAAACCAGCATGAAACTCATGAATTATCATTGCAAGATTGGGAAAAAGTCATCAACGTTAATTTGACTGGCGTTTTTCTAGGTTCAAAAGCTGCATTGAATTACTTCGTTAAGAACAATAAAAAAGGCAATATTATTAACATGTCATCCGTTCACGAACAAATTCCATGGCCAACTTTTGCTCATTATGCAGCCTCAAAAGGTGGAGTTAAGTTGTTTACTGAAACAATTGCAATGGAATATGCTGCCAGAAATGTGCGTGTAAATAGTATTGGACCTGGTGCCATCAATACTCCGATCAATGCAAAAAAATTTGCTGATCCAGAGCAATTGGCTAACACAACTAAGATGGTGCCAATGCAAAGAATTGGTGATCCTAGCGAAGTTGCATCAGCTGCTGCTTGGTTAGCATCAGACCAATCAAGCTATGTTACAGGTATTACATTATTCGTTGATGGCGGAATGACTCTTTATCCTGCTTTCCAAGGTGGCCAAGGATAATAATTTATCTATAAATAGAGGTGTGAAATGAATATTTTAATTGCTTTGATTCCGGCTTTAGGTTGGGGAATTCAACCGATAATTTTAGGAAAAATTGGTGGGAAGCCTTCAAATCAAATTTTAGGAACAGGTATTGGAGCGTTGATTGTTGGCTTAATTATCAACTTTACGATGTCACCCAGTGCAATTCCAACAAAGGTGTTTCTAATTAGTTTACTCTCAGGCATTTTCTGGGTGATTGGTCAAGTTGGACAATATAAAGCCCTAAAATTGATTGGTGTATCAAAAACTATGCCTCTTACGACCGGCTTGCAATTAATTGGAACATCGATCATCAGTATCATCTTTTTTGGAGAGTGGGCTTCAAGTATTAGTAAAATTGGCGGCACCTTTGCTATCCTACTATTAATTATTGGAGCAGTTCTAACTTCATTCTCTGAAAAAAATACATCTAAAGATACCTTTTATAAAGGTTTAATGATCTTAGTTTTAACTAGTGTTGGTTATTGGATTTACAGTGCATTGCCAAAAATGGTTAATGCATCTGGATTGTCAATTTTCTTTCCACAAATGTTAGGAGTATTTATTGGAGCCACTGTCTATACATTATTTTCAAATCGAAGCGCTTTTAAAGCAACCGTCAGCTGGAAATTGGTTGTAATTGGATTAACCTTTAGCATATCTGCTTTAGCGTACATTTTCGCAGCTCAAGCAAATGGTGTAGTAACCGCCTTTATCATGACACAACTGAACGTTGTTGTAGCAACATTAGGTGGTTTGCTGATTCTAAAAGAGTCCAAAACACATAAGGAATTAATTTTTACGCTACTGGGATTGATACTTATCGTTGTTGGAAGCGTAATAACCGTATTTTTATAAGATAAATAATAGGAGAAGTTAAATATGATCAACTCATTAAATGACCGTATCACATTAAATAACGGCATAAGAATGCCAGGATTGGGACTTGGTGTTTACCAAATTCCTGATGAAGATACAGCAAAAGTCGTTGCCGATGGAATTAAAGCTGGCTATCGTTTGATTGATACTGCACAAATTTATGGTAACGAATCAGGTACTGGAAAAGGTATCAAAGAAGCACTTGCTGAAACAGGTTTAAACCGTGAAGATTTGTTTGTTACTTCAAAAGTTTGGAATAATCACCTAACTTATGATGAAACAATCGAACAATATAACAACAGTCTAGAAAAATTAGAATTGGATTATCTAGATTTATATCTGATCCACTGGCCTGGCGATAATTCTTTCAAAGAATCATATCGTGCATTAGAAGACTTGTATAAAGCCGGAAAAATCAAAGCAATTGGCGTAAGTAACTTTGAGATCCACCACCTGAAAGAATTGGCTGAAGACGCCTCTGTTACCCCTGTCTTGAACCAAGTTGAATCACATCCTCGTATGAGCCAAGATGAGTTACGCAAATATGCTGTAGCTAATGACATTAAGATCCAAGCTTGGTCTCCATTAATGCAAGGTCAAATTTTAAAAAATGAAACTTTGCAAAAAATTGCTGATAAGTATAACAAATCAGTTGCACAAGTAATTTTACGTTGGGACATTCAACGTGATGTAATGCTAGTAGTTAAGTCGGTTCGTCCTGAGAGAATGGCCGCCAATGCAAATGTCTTTGATTTTAATTTAGACAAAGAAGATATCAAAGCAATAAATGACTTAAACCAAAATTTACGTGTTGGTCCAGAACCAGATGAATTTGATTTCGAATAATTTTAAAAATTTAATATCAGAGGTAATTTATTATGACTAAAGGATTTTCAGTAGTAAATCACGTAGGTATCACGGTAAAAAATTTGGATAAAGCTATTCCATTTTACGAAGCTTTATTCGGCGTTAAAGTTTCTAACGTTGATGAACTTGGCGGTAAGCGTATGGCTGCCGTACAAGGATTAGACGATACATTGATCAAATATGCTAACGTCCATTTGGATAACATCAATATTGATATCTTGGAATACGACGAGCCTAAATCCACAGATGCTTCATATTCAAATGAACAAGTAAGTGCAATGCACATGTGTTTTGAAGTAGATGACATTAAAGCAGCCGTTGCTCGTTTGAAAGAACTAGGAATCGAGCCAGAAGGCGAACCAATGTTTTTTGAAGAAGCTGATGGTTTGAAGTCAGGCTTTGGAACAGGCGTTGTATACTTCAAAGACCCAGATGGCGCCCACTTAGAATTGATCGAACCAAAAGGTCCATTCCAACGCGGATAAGTATTTAATGACAAAATCTATTAAGGAGGATGTTGATGATGAGATTAGGAATTCTTGGAGCGGGGAAAATAGTTACCGAAGCATTACCAGTCATTTCAGCCGTTCCAGACATTCAATTAGCAGCAATTTTTGCTACACCTCGTAGTAAAGAAAAATTGCTTGAGATGCAAAACAAATACAACATTGAAAAAATTTATACGGATTTAGACGAACTGTTATCTGACGATGGCATTGACACAGTTTATGTTGCTTTGCCAAATAGCTTGCACTTCGATTTTGCAAAAAAGAGTTTGTTGGCCGGTAAGAACGTTATCAGTGAAAAACCATTTGTTGAAACAGTTGACCAGTTAATCGAATTACGTGCAATTGCAAAAGAAAAGAGCTTATTGTTAGTTGAAGCAATCACGAACCAATATTTACCTAATTATCAGGTTGTCAAAGACAATCTTGCTAAGTTAGGCGATATCAAATTAGTTATTGCCAATTACTCTCAATATTCATCACGATATGATGCGTTCAAAGCAGGCAAAATTTCCCCAGCATTCGACCCCACAAAAGGTGGCGGTGCACTAATGGATCTGAATATTTATAATCTACACTTGATTATCGGCTTATTCGGAAAACCTGCTAATATCCAATATCGTCCAAATATAGATGAAAACATTGATACATCGGGAATTGTTTCGCTTTCATATCCTAAACTACAAGCCTTGGCAATCGCAGCAAAGGATGCAGATGGCGACAGCAGCTTGATCATAGAAGGTACCAATGGTCGTTTAAAAGTGAACGGAGCTCCAAATACATTGGGCTCAGTAGAATTAACATTGCGTAATAAAGGTTCAATTAGGCTTGCACCAGACGATAACCATCACCGCATGCATGCTGAGTTTGTTCAGTTTGCAGAACTAGTAGCAAAACCTGATCCAGAATTTGTCAAAAAACGTTTAGACCATAGTCAACAGGTGTTAAAAGTTCTAGAACAAGCACATAAAAATCTATAATAAAATCATAATCCTCTCACTTCCACTTAAAGTCTGAGGATTATTTTTTTTACAATCAAATTTTCGTTCTTTTAAAAAAAATGTTACCTTAGAAATTATTTTTCCAAAGTAACAAATTTTAATTGAGCTATTAAATTTCAAATTGATCTCCACGTTTGCGTGGAACATTCCCGAACCAAATAACTGATTCAATAAAGATAATCGCAATACTCATCATTGGCCAGAAATAAGTCAAAATAAATCCAATCGTAAACAATATCACATGAAACCACATAAATTTCTTTTGACCGGCTCTGGTTTCAGCTAATTTCTTGGAAACTTTTGGATACTTATCTTTATGATCCCTGTATAACACTGCAATAAAAATATGAAATGTGATATTCCAACACGAATAAACAATCAGATAAAACATTTCCGGTGCACGCATCCACCAAAACTCACTGACCCAAGCAGTGGCGACCGGTAAAAATGCCATTACGAATAACCAAACGCTATTTGCCCAAAATGCTCGACGTGAGAACCACTTTGTCACTGATATAACATAGTGCTGATTGTACCAGCCGATACAAACCAAGATAAAGCTAACAACAAAGGAAACAAAATACGGAATCATCCCAAACATTGCACGTGCATGACCTGACTCTGGCGTTTTGATCTCCAAAATCATAATGGTAATAATAATTGCCAATACCCCATCACTAAAAGCCTCAATACGACCCTTCTTCATCAAATCGCCCCCTGAAAAATATCAGTATTATTATGCCCACAAGTCATTTATTATGAAAAGCATTTTGACACGAAAAAGCCACCTGGATCAATCATTCCAGGTGGTAATTAAATATCATTGTAATATGCGATAATTTATTGTTCTTGAAGTAATGATACCGCGTGCTGTACGGCCTGTTTTTGATCAGAAGTTGAATAGTACTTAGATACCAATTCTTTTAATGGAATCGTCGATTCCTTCTTAGTTTGTTCAGCGATACTTTCTCCACTATCAGGATCTAGTGTCCAGTAATGGACTGTGTCACCTTGGATTTGATACGTGATTTCTGAAGCAGCAGTTCCAGTGTCTAATTCATACTTTCCATCATCCAATGTGTAAAGATGCAATCCTTCTGAAAATGTCGAAGGATCATAGAATGATGCTGCATTCTGATAAACCATAATTCCTACTGTCTTTGGATCGGTCACTGTAACTTCAGCATCATCATTGTCGTCTGATTTTTGCGTGGAATCTGCTTGTGGATGAACATCCTTCATATTGCCGACACTTGGGAATGTCACCTTTTTGTTTTGAGCCATGTTTGTAAAAGCTGTATTCAATTCTTTACGAGTCGATTTCTTGATGATCGGCTTTGCATTCTGCGTGTCGCTGACCAAAACAACTGGTTGTTTCTTGTGGAAAGCGAAGAAGAAAGTCTGATGACCTTCGATGGCTGCGTTTTGATTGTCGTAATCATAGATTGCAACCACGTTATAATCTTTCGAGCCGTTTCCCGTTTTGCTCCAACCAATGCTATCTTTAGAATCTTCTACAGTTGCTTTTGAAAAATCTTTAGGAAATGTTGCGCCAATTGAGGTCACCATTGATCCATGACCACTATATTCCTTAAACGCAGTATTCCAAGACCAACCAAGAGCCTTCATATATGATCCCAATTTCTTATCTTTTGAGTTGTTCCAAAGTGGCGCAGCCTTCTTAGGCTGAGTTTGTTCAGTCTTAGTTTGCGAACTGCTTTGTTTTTTCGAACTATTATTGCTACACCCCGTTATCGCAATGATAAGAATAGAAAGTATTGCAATTTTCTTCCAGTTATTATGCTGCATGAAATATCTTCCCCTTTGTAAATATTTCCCCCTAAAGCATAATTTAAGTCTATTCTTATGCGATTTTTAATTCAATTTTATTATTAAAATATTTATGAAAAGTCTGAGTAATGTAAGAATTAATACATGTTCATCATCGACAAGTTTTACAAAATCATTTTAATTCCAAAGTAAAAGATGATAACTCCCAATAATGGCGTTAAAAAAGTATTTATTTTGACATAATTCATTTTTTTCAGGACAAGTGGAGTGATCACTGAACCAACGATTGCACCAACCATCAAACCTAAGCCCGCGGTCCAAGCAAATTGACTGGTGAATAAATGGGAGATAAATCCGATCAACGACATTACCCATAGCACATAGGTTGTCGTACCTGCGGCCTCAACTGCACCAAGTCCCATAATAGTTAATCCTCCAACAGTTGTTGCACCACCGCTAAGCCCACCGATTCCTACCATCAAGCCACTTAATAATCCCAAACTTATAGCTAACCAATTGCTATCTTTTTTATTATTGTCGCTTTCTGTATGGCGGAAAAATTTGATCAGCACAATAATCCCCATGACCATTAAGATCAGTCCAACAATCCAGTTGTACACATTCAAAGGTATGTACTTAGCCGATACTGTTCCAATAACAATCCCAGGAATTGCCGACAAGATCATTTTATTGCCAATTTTGAATTCGACATTTTTTACCTTCAGTTGCGTTAAAAAGCCGAAGAACAACGCTGGCAAAGCAATAAAGAGCGACGTTGGAGCGGCAATTGGTGCTGGGATATGAAGTTGACTAGTCAGAACCCCTAAATATAGCGATGCACCACCGCCACCGATCAAACTAACAAATGCTCCAATTAAAAATCCATAAATAACAACTAACATTGATTCCCTCCTATAACCGGAATTGATTCCATTTGCATATAATAAACGGATTATATTCCACTTGTCAAATATAGTTAATTAGGCTATGTTATTAGAAAACACGTAAAGGACTATTGTGATGCGGAAAGATGCTTTAGAAAATCGGCAAAAGATTTTAAATATCTCCCGAAAATTATTTGAAAAACAAGATATCGATTCAATTGGTATGAAAGAAATTTCGGACGCTGCAGGAATCGGTATCGGCACGCTTTATCGCAATTATGAAAATAAAAGTGCCTTGTCAATGGCGCTTGTCTATGATGATATGGAAACTTTTATTGAAAAAAATTCTAATGCGCTTGCCGACAAAACCTTAACCGGCGTTGATCAATTCAAAACTATCCTAATGAGCTATTTAAACTTTCGTGAAAAGAACATGCAATTGCTCAACAGCGTAGAAAATGACTCTCAGCAAGGAACAATTTTTTACCAAAGCGACATTTACCAGGAACTAGTCAACCTATTTAAAGGCACAATTAAAAAAGTCAGCCCTGATTTAACTAATCAAGAACTGACTTTTAAAGCCGACATGTTAATCGCCATGTTGAAGAGCGATATTTATTCGTTTGAGAGAACTTACCGAGGACTATCGCAAGGTGAGTTGTTGGATAATATAGTTAAGTTATTTAAGTAGTAGAAAGTATCGTATAATTGATTTTTCCTAATATTTCAGTATTTTCACAAAATCATTCGAACCTGCTGTACTTCTAGCGGTATCCAAACTCTCATAACCGTTTAAAAGTACAATGGGCTGCTCAAATGAATCTATCTACCAATTACATCTGATTTAATCACAAAAATCATTCCATAACATTTCATAGTTAGAAATTAAACTATTGATTTTAATCCATCGATAATATTAGTAAAATACGCTGGCAGAAATCCATTCAATTGCTGTTTTAAAATACTTTTATTGTCCTGAATCCAATTTATGATTTCATTCGTCTCATAATCTTCATTACCAATATATTCTGATATTTTTCTTGCCAGATATCGATCGTTTATTCCAAGTCCGAATACTATTTTTTCACTTTTCTTGGCCAATCCCACGCTAACTGATTCCTGTAGTTGTATTAATCTATTTTTCTTAACAGGATCATCAATCATTTCAGATAATGATGACAAATACATAGAAAAGTTATATTGAAAATCTTGTTCACATATACTTACCACACTTTCAATGGAAGCTCTTTTATTATGTATCTTAACATCGCCAAATCCTTTCCATCTGGTTACCAACAGTTCATATGACTCACCATTTATCCAAGCTTTTAGTAACTCTAACACTGTTTGTTGATCTTCATCTTGTAAAATGGTATCTCTTAGAATGATGTACGGCCAAATAGTTACAAGATTAATATTGATATCATCTGAGTACAAAATATTATCAATATTTTCGCTGACCCATTTGTTCATATGAATTGAATCATTTATTCCACACAATGTCCTACTGAACAGTTTAGCCGAGGTTGAATTTACGTTATATTTTACTAGTTTGTCATATAATCGGTGAAATAACTCAATTAGTAACTCTTTTTTCTTTTCATTTGCTATGTGATACGCATACGTGTTTTTGGCAATGTCATCTACGTTATCAGCAATATCACCAAGTTGAATTATTTCCCAAAAACTCATTAAAAAGTTTTCAATCTTTTCAATTGTTTGAGCCTTTTCCAGATATGCCTTTTCTAAAAATCTTTGACTTTCCTTAATATTAATACGTATCCATAGATTTGGATCATCTAAAAAATCATTGTTAAACCATTCATCAATTGTCAATATGTGAGAATTATAATCAAATTCATTTACGGGTTTTTCCACAAACAAATCTAGCAATGAGCTGCCTAAATTTTCTATCTTCATGTTATTCATGATTGTTATGATTGCAGTTTTAATTTTTGTATTTGACGTTTTACTATTATTTTCAACAAAAATTGTATTTCCCTCGTTAACAATACCTGATCTCCCAACACGACCGATCAAATTATTGATATCTCTAGATTTTAGTTGCAGTTTTCCATTACCCAAGGAAGTGACAATCATTGTTTTTATGGGTAAGTTAACCCCCTGTGATAAGGTTGTTGTACATAGTAATAGTCCTATGTGTTTTTTTCGAGCAGCATATTCAATTGAATTTCTTATGCCCAAAGGGATGTCTCGATCATGAACAAAAACCCCGTATTTAAACGCTTGAACAAATACATTATCACTACCAAAATTGAGTTGAAGAAGCATCGATATTTTCTCTTTTTCAGATATCAAAGTATCATTTAAAATGTTTTTTTCAAATTTCTGATTAGAATCTGCATAAGTGACAAATTCATTGGCTAAATTTTTCAATGAATCTTTTCTTGGAACAAAAACTGCAACCATCCCTTTGCCGGAAAACTTTTCTGTTAAAAGAACTGTTTCCCATCTTAGGGCAGTACTTTTATTAGCTCGTTTAAAATTCGGTTCAGTTTTATTTTTTGTTATTCTTTTTGGTTGAATAATATTTTTTATTTTAACCCAACCATCATCAAATGCATCTTCCTGGCGAATCAAAAATAAATTTCCAAAATTATTTTTGGAATCCCATTTTGCAAATCCGTACGTATTAGAATATCTTTTAGCTTTAACACTGGAGATTGCGATGTTTTTACCTGAGTTAAACCATTCTGATATTGTTTGTGGATTACCAATTACTGCTGAGATAAATAGTCTCTGAATTTTGGGATCGACAAGTCTATCCAATGTTGCCTGTAGCAATTCAAACGTTACACCTCGCTCTCCAGCATCTAATTGATGTGCCTCATCAAATATTATCGTTGATACATCATCGAGAATGTTTTCTTCTACATGAATCAAAAACATTAATTTCTCTGGAGTGACAATTAAAACGCTTGGCAAATCATTCCGTGAATTTTTTGAAAAGTAGTCATCATTCATTTCTTCGTTTAACTTATTAATGTTTACTTTATCATCGTTGAAATCATGTTTTAATTTATTAAATATCTCGTCCCGTATTGATTTAAATGGAACAACCACGATAGCTGTTTTCAGCTTACCTTGTGCCATTTTAGAACGTAAAATCAAAGAAATGGATGCAGTTTTGCCGGTTCCTGTTGGCATTTGAATGACTGCGGATTTATTGTCAAAAACTCCTGCCTCTCCTAATTTCTTTTGAGAAGACCATAACAATGGAACAACCTTGTTAGATCTAACTTCATCAATCCAGAAATCCTTGGACGAATTGGAAAAATGTGGCAATAGTTCGATCGTCGCATACTCAATCTCCTTTTTTATAACACCAAAGATTGATTCAATTGCAATGACATCATCATCAGTTCCATTTTGGTATGCTTTATTCATTTCATCTGAAATTATGTCAAATAATTCATTTTTCTCAATTTCCCCGTTTAGAAATTTCATTGTCTGATTCCCAATTTCAGTTTCTTTATGTTTTTGCTTTGAGTCGTTTGATAACACTTCAAGTAATATCAATTCATAATATGACAACTTAGAATCATTTACATTTTTAAGTAATACATTGGAAGCACCCGGATAACCTGCCAGATAATACAGAACAGCTCCATATAAACACAATTTGGAATCCATGTAGAATTTATTCTTTGTATCTTCTACTGAAGTTAACAAATCTAAATATTTTGCAGAAAATTGTAGGTCATTTGAATCTATCGGATCCCCTATTAAAAAGTTGGTCAATGAACCCATGACAAAATAAAAGAGCTCACTCCATGTTCCAATATCAATATTGCTTCTCTTTTCGCTTAAATCACCATATTTTTCATTTAACCACATTTTCTTTAAAACTTTTTCATTTTCATTCATCACAAGTTGCTCCTAGTTCGCTATATAAAATATTTTTCAAGCCATCAAAATCGCTTCCGTGAAGTATTAATAATTTAAGCTTATCCCCATGTGGTGAATTGTTTAATACGACTTTATTAATGGCATCTCTTTTGTTTTTTGTGCTGTCAACAACTGCCGCCGCTAAATAAGTTATTTTGAACGGTTTTTCTAGTATATTTTCAAACCGAGTTATTTTTTTGTATTCGTTTTTGGGAACGTTCCTATTCTTTTTTAGTCTCATTTTTGTTGCAGATAAAGTAACACTTGTTCGTGCATTTTTTGTTTCAACATCATCTTGACTAACATCATCCACCGCTTGTTGTAAACGTTCATTGACTCGGGTACTTTTGGAAAGGCCACTTTTCACTTCACAAACACATAATTCATCATTCTCATTGAATTCATCTGATTTCACAATCTTTATTGCTAATAAGTCAGCACCCATAGTAGATTTGTTTTTATTATGTTTTCCCTGATATCTATCGATTAAACTTGGAACCCAAAATCTCCTGACATACATCAAATAATCTGCAACCATAATCTCTCCAAAATCTCCTGTGCGTACGTTTCTACTCACCGATGTTTTGTCAGGATAAATGTAGTTATCTAGATATTCGATTGCATTACTAGACCCTGTTGATTCTACTTCTTCCTTAAGATCATCGTCTTCGATATATCTTCTTCTAAAATCTTGTGCCCATTCAGTTAAGACACCATGATTGCTCATCGGAATATCTAAGTTAACATTTCGAACAACATGACCATCATCAGTCTTCATGTCATCTTTTTGTATGAAAAAATCCGCAAAAAATCGAAATCCGCGAGTATCCATTTGATAACCCTCCATATTTTATGAAATTTTCTATGAAAATTTATTAGTATAAATAAAAAAGAGAACACAAATATGTGTCCTCTCTTCACTTTTACACTCTTAAACTTTTATTCCCACTCAATAGTGGTAATAAATTGATAACCCTTATTATACAGGGGTAAACAACGATTCACAATTACTTTGGCAGGTTATTGGCAGGGAACTTTATTGATTGATTCCCGTTGAATTTATTAATTGGTTTTTCTGCCGTTGTATAGTGAATATTCCCTGTCATCATTTCTGCCAACTCTTCATCATTTCTACTCCACAAATGAGCATAATGTTTTAGGGTTATTTCCGGACTAGAATGACCCAGTCTTTTTGAAACTAATAAAACACTGGCATTAAACTCATTGATCAAATAACTCACGTGAGAGTGTCTTAACCCTTTCCCTTGAATTTCGGGTACATGAGCAAGTTTTGCATGCCTATGAATGGTTCTACTAACAGTTGATCGATATAGTGGTAAATCGTTAATACTCATTATGTAATGAGTTATTCCGTGACTCTCTTGTTCCTGTTTCCAATCTCTTAAAATATGAATCGTATCATCATCCAAACTGATTGTTCTCAATCCCGCGTAAGTCTTCGTATAAGGCTTTCTTACAAAATTGGAATGGTTTTTCATTTCTAATGTATGATGAATTCTCGCCTTCTTATGAGTAAAGTCAATATCTGACCAATTTAAAGCCAATCCTTCACTCACTCGTACGCCAGTCATGTAATAAAACCAAATCATTACAAAACACATATGATCATAAAAATCGTCAACGCAGAAAGTTGATAACACTTGTTCAAACTGGTGCCTTGTCCAAAATGGGACAATTGACTTCTTTTTTGGAATTGACAAAGTGTTTTTAGAAACATTTTTGCTTAAAAATTGCATAGTTACAGCATAATTCAAACTTTGTCGAAATTTACCATACACAAGAGAACTATACGCAAGCGAAAATCCACTTTTATTGATTAGCCAAAGCCTATACCTTTCACAATCTGCAATCTTGATTTCTCTGACCTTTATTCTTTTAAAATAATTCTTTGCCAGGTTTAGTGCATAAATGTGAGATTGATAAGTGCTTTTCTCAACGCTAGATTTGTAAAATGGCAAGAAAAAAGTATCAATGAAATCAACATAATTTAGGTCATAATTGGAATAACCGTTATTTATTTGATAGTCACGCTTAACCCTTGTCAATTCTTCATAGGCGGAATGCGCAGAATTGAACTGACGTCCTAAAGAATCATACCGTGATTTCTTTTGTATTCTTTTTCCTGTAATTTCATCGGTCCCTAATTCTGTTTGATAAAAATAGGAACCCTTCTTATCCAAATAAACTCCAACATACTTTGTTTTACTCATCATCAATTCCTTCAACTAATGAGAATCCTAGTATTTCTTCAACAACGCTTATTGGGACAAACGATAGTCTTCGATTAAGATAAAAAGGATAACCCCTTTGTACCATAATTCGTTTTGATTGTCGAATGACCGTTGAAGCAGTGTGTTCCTTTAATCCCATTTCCATCAATCCATTTTTATCTATTGTTGAGCGCATTTTTTAATCATCTTCTTTCTTGTACTGAACTAAGAACAAATCCTCTACGCTTACATTTTTCATTTGATTAGCGTGTTTCTTTAACCACATTAGCGTGTCTTCATTAGGTGAATATCCCTGTAAATAGTCTTGCTCAATCTTTATAAAAAATTTCTCCAGAGAATCATATCCCCACAATTGTTCAATCTTATAAAACACCGGATATAATCCCGAACCATTTCGTAAGTATGATACCGATCTTGCTAAGTCGTTATCTCTTGGAGATATTTTTGATAGTTTTGGAAACTTTTGATTCACTAATTCTAATAAATCATTCGTAATATCTAAGGGTTTCGTCTTATCAATATTCCAAAATTGAAATTTTTCTGTGATTTTATCAGATATCAAACTAGATAGCTGTTTGCTATCTTTACAACTTTTAACCATGTCTGTAAGTTGATGAGCATATTTGCCTCTAAAGACTACCTCGAACCTTATCCAACTATCTGAATCAATGGCAATATTGTAATATTTCCCAAAGGAATTTAATTGCTCGTCTTTTTTGTTATATACCCGCATGAATGAATCAACATTAGCCTTTCTGGAACCTAAATAAAATGTATTTATTCGACCATCAGTAATAATAGCTGAACGTTTAGAAATACTTTCTCGCATTCTTGAATCAACTAAAACTGCTTGTGGATTCGGACCGTTCATTTCTTCATATAATGTATTTACGGTCATCGGATAATTAAAATAATCTGCTGTAAAATCAATTCTACTTAGTCTCACTGAATAATTTTTACTATTTAAATCCTCTAATACATCAGAAATCAAGATATCCTTTTCATACTTTATTGACCATCTATTTTGAAATTCTTTCCAAGCTGATGCGGAAAATTTTAAAACCACACCCATATTCATAAACAACGGATGATAAGCAATTCCCAAATAAAATGGATTCTCTCCATACGTAAACCCCTTCTTATATCCCTGTGGAACCTTTTCTAACAGTTCATAATCACCAAAATAGATCAAAGAGCTTTAATTTACTTGAAACTTCATTGGCTATAATCAAGGCATATTTTTCCCAATCATCAATTTTTTTAATACGATTCTTGTCTCCTTGAAACACAACCGTAAACTCATCTATACCAACGTCTAATATCCTATCCATATTTATTTCTCCGGTGGAGCGCCGGTAATTACATTACCGGCGCTTCCTATGCCATCTAAAGGATTAAAATTCAGTGTTGGAATCGAACAAATTTGAGGGGTATTTGCTACACCTGGACATATAAATAAACCTTCACCCAGATTTAGGAATTGATTTGGAACCTTAACACCAGTTCCAAAGGCTGTCACATATGTTTGTGGCTCGGCATTACCTAGCACTAACTTAAATGGCAAGTTCTCACGTAATGATGTTGGGATACTATCTGATCCAGATTTTTGCATAGCTATCCAAATGAATACACCCAGCTGTCTACCCTGCCAAATAATTTGATTTAGCATTGACTGAATTTTGTCTCTCTCATCCTTCTTTTTTGTATCCAAGATACTTTTAAACAAAGCGAATTCATCAATTATCAATACGGAAGGAGGGTATCCAAAGTCTAAATAAGTTGAATTGAGATCATTCTCCATCTTTTGTCCAAGCTCTTTTTTTCTTTCTGTCATATTTCCATAGAATTCTTTAATCATGGATTCAATCTCTTCAAAAGAAGTGGCTACTCTTTGATTATTGAGCTTTTTACCAAACACATATAGGCCTGACTTCTTTGGGTCAGCAATAAAAACGTCATATTCATTCTCTCGCATAATCATTTGAAGAATAAACGCATATAACGAATACGTTTTCCCAGAGCCTGTCTGACCAACAATTAAAGCAGATTGCATTTTAATGGCATGACTGTTATCAATAAAAATCTCGTCTTCCGTATAGTTCTGATTGAACTTCTTAAATGAGTTTGCCGAGTTAAAAATCATTTTGGGATTTACCGAACGATCCTCAAGTTCATATTTGTACCAATCCTCATCCCTGGTTTTCCCTTGATTAACAACAACATATTTTCCCAGAACACTGGAAAAATTAACATTTTCCAATTTTTTTTCAATATCTACTGAATTACGAATCTTTAAAGTTGCTCTTGATTTATCATTGCTAATTTTCAATTTTATTATTGGAATATTAGCAATATCCGAAGAACTTAAAGTGTAGATTCCACTATTTAAACAAGCGGAGCGAACCCTTTTTATTAATGAATAATGGAGAATACTGTTCTTAGGGTCAGTACATAATTTATTTCTGACAATCCATGGAACAATCTCAAAGAGTAAGACGATACAAGCCATAATACTTAAAACAATATTAAACATTAATGGATCATAATTGATGAAACTAAGATTACTAATTTTAGTATTTAGAACTATAGCAACCAAGATTATTATCTCTATGACAACAAACGTTATACCATTGATAATTCTCTGTGTTTTATGTTTATTTAGATTTAACATTTAATTTCACAACTTCCTCAAATCTAAGTATTAAATCAAAGCCAATTGCAAAACTCTTGTCAGGTATAAAATTCTTTAAAGCAACATACTCACCTTTCTTGATAGGTATGTAATCCTTGTGATTCAAAATTGTTACATCAAACGTATTAAACAGATTGCTATCTCGCTTTCGACTTGTTTTTTTATCAATTCCATAATCGATATCATCTTTAATTACTTGTAAAGTTAGAATAACTCCATTATCATTTTCCACTTTCCTGCTTTGATACGGCCGTTGTGAAACCAGTCTAAATTGATTATGAAAACCATTTAATAATTTTTGATAATCAATTTCAGTTTTACTAAATTCAAACGCATTTGTAAGTGCCATAATGTTACCTCCAAAAAGTAATGTTATAGATAATCGCTGCAGCTAATCTATACATTAATGATATAAGTTGTTTCAGTTACAACCCAGGATATAATATAATTAAATTCATACAAAATATCCTTGACATTTTCTAAAAGAGGCATTCAAATGGATTACTTAAAAACATTAGTACCATCGATATCAAAACGAATACAAATCCTTAGAACAATTAAGATCAACCCACTTAATAACAAAATGGGGATTTCGTTAGAAGATTTAACTGGAGATTCAAAACTTACGAAATGCATTGAAGATGGGGTAGTCAAAAAAGGCAACAAAACATATATTCCAGATTCCGCACTCGCAAATATTTGTTCATCCTTACAACAAGATACAACGACTATCATATTTGGAAACAATTCTAATTTTGATGGTTACATTAAAGAAATATTTTTTGACACTGCGATTAATATAAAACAAATTGAAACCACGAATCTTATTTGTAGCTATTACTTGATTCAGCAAGATGATCAAATACTTAAGTGTACAAATGCTATTACTGAGTGTTTATTCTTCCGAGGTGAATTTTCTAAATGTTGGTATGAAGCGAAAATTCAGTCATTGAATGATAGTAGTAGTAATTATATTTCTCTCAATAAATATTCGACCGAATTATGGCTTAAAACAATTGAAGACTTATATAATTTTAGTAAAGAACAAATTGAAAAGAGCTTTAGAAATACATTTTTATCAGATTATCATGGTTTACACAATTTTATTTCTTTGAAGAATTTTAATTATCGAATTACTACATGGATAAACCATGACTTAATCAAAATCATTACAGGTGAAAATTCAAATTTGCACAAGAACAGAAAAATGTCGCTAGGTTTCCAAGTCAAAGAAATTATGAATGAAGTTTACGAGCAAAAGTTGAAGGAACAACGATTAGACGATAGAATACCCAAGAGTGCCACGTCTGCAATGAGAGGAAAAGATCCGTTTGAAGAAAAAAACTGGGAAGATGATTTCAAAAAATGTAACAAACTAATACAACAACAGAACATATTTTATCCACTAATGTTTGAATCAAATAAGCACTGAAAATTGTATGTTTTTTTACTAATTGTTGTCTTAATAGTGCTTTATTAGATAATTTATATTACTATTTAGATATAAATATAATGTTATAGGGAGCATTTTAAATGAAAAAATTAGGTATATTATTTTTGGGGATAATATTATCATTTACTTTAGTAGCTTGTTCTTCCAATAATTCATCTAGTACTGAATCAAAGCCAATTGAATTTAGACAGTTGAGTAAAGCTGATCGAAAAAATGTAAAATTTAAATTTGATCTTAAACGTGCTAAAGATTTGGATTATGATCCTAAAGCCCCTTTGGATAATGGTGGTCCTTCTATGCGATTTAATGTAACCATTCATAATAATACTTCTAAAAATATCCGATTTTATAATAATTGCTGGATGGTCAGTGATGGCATGGATGATTGGAACAATACTGAAGGTTATCCTACCAATTCACATGGTTCTCAAATAGTTAAAAGTCATTCTACTAAGACATTGAAAGATATTATTTCTGGCCATGGTACTGCCCAACTTGGATTATTGAGCAAAAATGTTTATTTACGATATGAAAATATCCTTCTGTACAAGGGTTCATATCAATCTTATTTCGATTTAATCAATAAGTTAGAACATAATCAACCTGGTGATCCAAATTACAAAACTATTGATAATGCAGACTAGTATAACTACCAACATATGTTGGTAGTTTTTTTGTTGTCATCGATGATTTATAATTATATTTATAAAATTAAAAGGGGGTACTGATTTGAATGAGTTTATTTAAAAAATCTAATAACGTTGGAAACGTAAAATATTCCCACGATGATACTGAAAATCGTGATATTTATAAAAAAAAGACCTCCTTTAGTTATTAAAAACTAATGGAGATCTTTTGGCAGGAACGTTGGCAGGGAACCAATTAATTTTAAACGGTTTTATCCTTTTTATCTCATCTCAAAATACTTTTAAAACGGGATTCTACATTCTACTTTTCTATTATTTTTATTCCCACTCTATTGTTGATGGCGGCTTAGATGTTATGTCATACACTATACGGTTGACATGATCTACTTCGTTTACGATTCTTACTGAGATCTTTTGAAGAACATCCCAAGGGATCTTTGCGAAGTCAGCTGTCATTCCATCGATTGACGTTACGGCACGGATTCCGACTGTGTAGTCGTAAGTTCTTCCGTCACCCATGACACCAACTGACTTGATACCTGGTAAGACTGTGAAGTATTGCCAAATATCCTTTTCTAGTCCGGCTTTCTTGATTTCTTCTCGTAAGATTAAATCAGAATCGCGAACGATTTGTAGCTTAGGTTCGGTGATTGCACCGATAACACGAATTCCAAGACCTGGTCCTGGGAATGGTTGTCTCCAAACTAGGTCATGTGGCATGCCTAATTTTTCGCCAAGTTCACGTGTTTCATCTTTAAACAACGTACGTAATGGTTCGATCAACTTGAAGTGCATGTCTTCTGGAAGTCCACCAACGTTGTGATGAGATTTGATTGTTTGAGCTGTGCTTGTTCCACTTTCGATAACGTCAGTATAAAGCGTTCCTTGGGCTAAAAAGTCGATTCCATCTAACTTTTGAGCTTCGTCATTGAACACTTGGATAAATTCGTTACCGATGATCTTACGTTTCTTTTCGGGATCAGTTACGCCTTCAAGTTTATCTAAGAAACGCTTTTGAGCGTCTACTTTGATAATGTTAAGACCAAACTTGCCCTTCAAGCTGTCCATAACTTGGTCAGCTTCGCCTTTACGAAGTAAGCCATGGTCAACGAAGATACTAGTTAATTGTGTACCGATTGCCTTGTGTAGCAATACGCCAACAACTGATGAGTCAACACCACCTGAAAGTCCCAAAAGAACTTTCTTGTCGCCGACTTCAGCACGGATCTTCTCAATTTGTTGGTCGATGAAATCGTCCATTGACCAGTTGGCTGTTGCGCCACAAACGTCAAAGGCAAATTTCTTCAAGATGTCTAAACCGAATTCTGTGTTACGAACTTCGGCATGGAATTGGATTCCGTACATCTTCTTTTCATCGTTAGCAATTGATGAGATTGGTGCGTTCTTACTTGTAGCTACTACTTTAAAGCCTTCTGGAGCTTCACGAACTAAGTCACCGTGAGACATCCAAACAAATTGGTTCTTAGGTAATCCTTTGAATAGTACGGCTGAATCGTCAGTTACTTCGATGTCAGCACGGCCGTATTCACGGTTATCAGCAGATTCAACTTTGCCACCAAGGTTGTATGACATTAGTTGCATACCGTAGCAAATACCTAAAATAGGAATGCCTAATTTGTAAATATCTTGATCAATTGAAAAGGCATCTTTGTCATAAACGGAGTTTGGTCCACCTGACAAAATAATACCTTTAGGATTGATTTCTTTAATTTCAGCTGCAGTAATCGTGTTAGGCATGAGTTCAGAATAAATTCCGAAGTCACGGATTCGACGAGTAATCAATTGATTGTATTGACTACCATAATCGAGTACGACGATACCGTCAGCATCTGGCCACTGTTTGCTCAAATCACAATCCCCTTTTTTTTAATTTATACTATTGTATATGATAAATCGTTTTCAGTACAACCCTCAAGGGTTACTTTCTAATATTTACGCAAAAAGACGGTGTCGATCTTGTGTTCTGTCGATTTGTGCAAAATTATATTCGCACGGTTTCTAGTTGGTTCAATATAATCCTGCAAGTTAGGATAGTTGATCTCGTTCCAAACATCCTTAGCCATATCAATAGCTTTTTGACGTGGAATCTGAGTAAACTGGTAGTAGTAACTATCAGGATCATCTTTGGCCATATCGAGTAATTTCGAAAAGCGATTCAAGAACCATTTTTCGATATCGTTGGCGTGTGCGTCAATAAAGATCGAGAAGTCAAAGAAATCACTCACGTAGATGTTGGTGTTTTGCGGAAGCTGCAAGACATTGATACCTTCGACGATCAGAATATCAGGATTATTGACCTCTTCGTATTGGTCGGGAATTATGTCATAGATATTGTGCGAATAAAGCGGATATTTGATTGGACCAGTCTTAGTCTTAACATCACTGAGAAATTGGATCAATTTCGGCATATCATACGTCTCTGGAAAGCCTTTTTTATCCATTAAGCCCTTTTCCTTCAAGACCTTGCTAGGATATAAAAAGCCGTCGGTCGTCATTTGACCTACGTTGTATTGTGGATAGGCTCTTTCCAGCATGATTTTTAACAGTCTAGCCGTGGTGCTCTTACCAACTGCAACCGAACCTGAGACGCCAATGATAAATGGCACCTTCTTATTATCGACCTCGATAAATTCATTTTTGAGCTTAACGAGCTTGCGATAATTTTTCAGATAGACATGCAAAAGGTGGCGGATCGGTGCATAAATCACTTTCACGTCATCGATTGAGATCTCATCATCGAGCGATTTGATTTTGCGCAGTTCCGCATCTGTGATTGCTTGGTTATGGTGTTCACCATGAAAGTCTTGCCACTCATTACGAGAGAATTGATAATAATTGGACAAATCTTGCATATTTTAGACCTACTTATTGAATGTTAATTAACTTTTATTGTTTTTCTGGTATTCTAGTATATAGTATAACAACTTCTAGAGGAACTTAGATTAAAATGAAAAGAATCGTATTATTTGGTGACTCTATCATGGCAGGATTTCATGATGGAATGGTCAGCAGCGAGTTGACCAATCGCATTAGACATGCCTTTCCTGCAGACAAAATTATAAACGTTTCAGTAGCTGGATATAAAACAAGCAACGGCGTAGCAGTTATTAAAAAGGTAACTAAGTTAAAGCCTGATATTTGTGTCGTCGGACTAGGCGCCAACGATATTTCAACCACCGACGAGGTCAAGCCTGGCAAATTTGCGGCTAATCTAACCTATATATTAGAAGAAATCGGCTGCAAAAAGTCGATCCTCATTTCGCCACCTTACACTGATTGGCACAGAAATCCAACACGTCCTTGGACCAGACAGTTGCAATTCGAACTGGTCACAGAACATTTAGGTAAGGAATTAAACGTTCCCTACATTGACCTTTTGCACAAAATGGCAGCTCAAGCTAACGTTAACGACTTGTTGCAACACGATGGCTTGCATTTTTCGAGCCAAGGCTATGACTTATTGGAAGAAGCACTAGTGCCAATGATCCAAGATGCCGTAACTAAGCAAAACGCACTTGTTTCCAACTAAAAAGGAGTACTTATGGACTTAAACATCCCGCAAAAGTATTTTATTTTATCATGTAATGAAAAAGGTAGCGTGCGTATCTTCAAGAACACGCGCCGCAGAGCTTTCTTAGCTGAAGCCTCTTTTTTTGACTTGGCTTTGAATGACATTATCGATCTAACGGATAATAGTGTCATTATCAACAAGCTATTGCCAGATGACAAGGCTTATTTGAACGAATTTTTCCAAATTATCAACAAGAATCAAGGAAAGAGCGTCACTCACGTTTTGCGTGCAATGGCTACTAAGGAAAAAATCACTCAACAGATTTATAATGAAATTGGCGACTCACTAGTCGATAAAGTCGACGTCACAAAAGCTGTCACTGGCGTGATCAAAAAGACTAATAATTACATCCCTAATTATCAAGTTAAAAAGGATCTAGTCGCTGATATGCGTAAAGAAATCTTGAACGCTGACCGAATCTCGCCAGACACCTTCGCGGTCGTATCGACGCTTTACGGCAATCACGATCTCAAGACATTTTTTACACCATTTGAACAGAAACAGCTTCACCATAAAATAAAAGAAGCCTCAGTCGACCCGACCTATGATAAGTTGATCTCATTATCGAAGCGTCTGAATATGGTCGTCTTAACTGTTCTAGGCTAGGAAGAAGATTACTTTGTCAACCGATGAACAAGTAACTACCATGCTTAATCAACTGAGTACCGCTTATTCAGATCCGGAAGTAAAACAGAACCCGACTTTAGCTAACGGCATCATGCACGGTGCCAAAGTATTAGAGGACAAACGCGACACCGAATTAACAGCGTCGATTGTTTGTAAAAATATTACGCTAGCCTACACTGGAAATAAGAACACCTTTCCTAAAGCTGCGATAACATTGTTTGACCAGCTGAAAAACACGGCATCCGATTATACCGCTGCCAATTCTTATCACTCGATCATGCCAAATTGGTTTGAATAGAAAGAAGCCTTATCATGAAAACGAATCAAGAAAAAGTTGACGAAATGATGAATCAACTCAGTACTGCTTTTTCAGACCCCGAGGTCAAAAAGTATTCTGAACTTAAGGATCTTATTTTTAAAGCTGCCACCGAGTTAGAGAAAAATGGCAATGTCGACTTAGTTTCTTCTCGTCTTTCGAAAAAGATGACAATTTATTACTTGAGCCATAAGAAGGAATTTCCGAGAGCAGCTGTCGACTTATTCAATCAAATCAGCCAACGCCGAATGAAATACGACAGCACTGCTTTAGCAGCAATCATGTTGCCAGTTGTGTTTTAGCTATGAACGACAACAATCAAGAAATCAATCAACTGCTGGACTTACTGGGCCAAACTTATTCAGACCCACAAGTTCAAAGAAATCCTAGTTTGAAAAATCTTTTACAGACGGTGGCTGCCGATCTGGAACAGTCAAAGGATATTGAGCTAATAATCAATAAATACTTCAAATCATTGTCATTGGCAGATTCTTTGAGTCAATCGTCAACATTAAATAAACTTATTGTCACACTAAAAAATCACTCTTCGTAAGAAGGGTGATTTTTGCTATTTAGATTCAATTTTTTCGCCAGACAAGCTTCTCTTTGGTGTCCAACCGAGGATCTTCTCTGCTTTAGTGATATCAGCATAACTGACTGGTGCATCGCCGATTCGACGCCCCTTCAATTCATGCGGGATCTTCTTTCCTGTGTGATGTTCGAAGATATCGATCAACTCGAGTACTGTGACGCCATTGCCACAGCCTAAGTTGAAGATCTCAAAGTTGTTGCTTGATTTCAGCACGCGGTCTAACGCAGAAATGTGGCCGTCGGCTAAATCAGTGATGTGGATATAGTCGCGGACTGGAGTACCATCCTTAGTATCATAGTCACTACCATAAACGTCCAAGTGATCGCGGGTACCATTGAGTACTTCTAAGATCGAATCATAGACGTTGTTAGTCATAACGTTGCTGTAATCGTCCAACAGACCAGATTCATCTTGGCCAATCGGATTGAAGTAACGCAATGAAATTGCACTCCATTCAGGGTCTGAGATCACAACGTCACGAATGATCTGTTCGCTTTGCAATTTAGTTGTTCCGTAAGGACTAACTGGGATGGTTTCTGAAGTCTCTTCAACGGGCAAAATTTCAGGGTCGCCATAAACACTCGCAGAAGAACTGAAAACGATCTTTTTAACATTAGCCTTTTGCATTGCCATCAACAAGTTGACGACGCCAGATGTGTTATTTTGATAATACTTCAATGGATTTGTAACTGACTCAGCTGTTACCTTGTAACCAGCTGCATCAATCACGGCAGCGATGTCGTTATCCTTTAAAATTGGGACCATTTTATCAATGTCCTGAATATCGCAAGTGTAATAGTCAACGTTTTGACCTGTAAGTTTCTCTAGTTCGTTGATACGACGTTTGTCTGATGTCGAGAAATTGTCGACAATAATTGGATTGTAACCATGATTAAATAAAGCTAGATAAATATTTGTTCCGATGTAGCCAGCGCCACCTGTAATTAGTACGTTCAAGACGCAACCCCCTGATAATTCAAAAAATTGAAGATACCTATACTTATTTTCAATTAATCTTAACATGGAAAACTGCAGATAGCTTGTATTTTAGTTAATCGTAATTATTATTTAAAAATAATGATTTTCCACTATACTGAAACTATCGATAGAAAATTTTTTTCAAAAATGAGGGGTACGATGCATAACTTAGACTATTTCATCCACTTATCCAGAGTCTCGATGGCGTATTGGGGAATCGTCACTGTCGTTTTGTTGATAATATTTCTGGTGCTATTTTTGCGTGAACCGCGTCGATTGTTAAATGGCACGACTTTTTCAATCTTTGTGCTGGCTCTTTTAGCTGAACTTGCCTTGATGATCTTTAGCACGGGCAATCTGCAATTCATCTTCATCATGGGTGTCATCTTCATTATCCTAATGGTGATCATCCTACTGATTTTGGCGCTAGCTTGGGTACTCCTATTGTGGAATGCCATCGTCGTTTGGAGACGCGAGAGCCACACGATGTCGAACATGCTGACGTTAGTCTTGGCGTTTGTTTTATTGATCATCTGGGTCGCCAACTTCTTTGTCGCCGACCACTCGCAGTTCTTGCCGCCTTGGCTTAACGTCTTCTTGTCCAACATCCCATTGCTAGGCATTTACTTATCGTTTGCTGCCTTTAATTTTTTGATCAGCGACTGGCTTTACCAATTCACGCCTCGACGTTATCGCGACGACTACTTGATAGTGTTAGGTGCCGGTCTGATCGACGGCGATAAAGTATCACGTTTATTGGGAAGCCGAATCGACCGAGCAATTGCCTATTCTAATAAGCAAATCAAGACGGGACGTCCGGCTCCCAAAATTATTTTTTCAGGAGGCCAAGGTCCTGACGAAAAGTTATCTGAAGCTTCCGCAATGTCAAAATACGCCATCGATCACGGTTTGGACCCCGAACAGGTTTTGTTGGAAGACCAATCTCGAAACACTTATCAAAACATGACCTTTTCGAAAAAATTGATCCTAGCTGATCATGCTGACGAAGACTATCGGGTTAAATTTTTCAGCAACAACTACCACATTTTCCGTGCCGGACTTTACGCACGGCTTGCTGGATTAAAAGCTAACGGGATTGGCTCAAAAACTAAATTCTACTTTTTGCCAAACGCTTTGATCCGTGAGTTCATCGCCGTTTTCTTGATGCACAAGAAACGCCATTTTATCTTGATGTCACTGATCTTAGTGGTTATTTTAGGACTGACATTCTTCTCGATGTATAACGGAATGCAGCCACATTTTAAATAGCAAGCAAAAACGCATCACTCCTCCGAGTGGTGCGTTTATTTGTTATATGCTGTTAAAAATTCATTTTGAGCAAAATCGGTCAGCTTGGTCTTTCCTAAGATTGGTCGATTTTCTTTGTAATCGTGGTAGAAGCTGTTGAGCATGTGTGCTGCTCCCATTTGTGTCAAGCCTGTTGCTAATGTCTCTGGGATACCGGAGTTAGTCAATCCTTGCAACTTTTGACTATCGCTTATTTGAACCCACTCGACCTTTTTACAAATTGCGTTTCCTAAAATCTCAGCTAGTTGATTGCCAGTTTTTTCATCGCTTGCGACGTATTCAACATTAGTGCCAAATTCGGGATTTTCCAAACGGTCTGCGATAACTGGCGCGATGTCATCTGGCGAAACGTATGAATTAAAGACATCCCCTGAATAGTTTTCATAAATTGCACCCGATTGTTTGATCGAAGCAATGTGGCCGAATAAGTTGTAGTACATCGAGGTTGGTCTGATGTGCGTCAAACTGATGTCATCAACTTCATTTAGCATTTGTTCAATATTTTGGTACATGTGCAGAGTCCCGACTTCTGGGCCTTGGTCGGCTCCAACGCTACTCAAGTTGACGATGTTTTTCACACCACTTCTTTTGACGGCTCGAGCGTAAGTCCCGCCAACGATTTTTGAGATCTGTTCAGGCGTACCCAAGTCAGCTGCGTGGGCAAACGAAGTCATCAAGTAAGCTCCGGCAGCACCTGTCAAAGCTTGGGTCAAAAATTTTTCATCCAACATGTTGCCGATCTTAGCGGTGGCACCAAGTTTTTCAATTGCTGGGATTCGCTTCTCGCTACTGCTAATTACGACGACTTCGTGGCCGTCAGCGACTAATCTTTTCGTTAAAGGCAAGCCAATATGGCCTAATGAACCAGTTAATACAAATTTCATTATTTACCCCCACAAATATTTGTTTATATGCCACCAATAATAGAGATACCGACACCCTTTGTCAAAGTCAAAAACAGCCACGCAGATCCTACTTTTCAGTAGTTTCCACATGGCTGTTGTTAATTGTCGTATCCATTTGATTCAATTTTATCGATGATGGCACGTGCATCATCAGTCGTCTTGGTCGACATCAAGTCATTTCTGATTTCTGCGGCGTGTTTCATACCACGGACATAAATTTTGAAAAATCTTTGTAGCGGTGCAAAATGTCCTGGAATACCCTTTGCAACAAATTCATCGTACAAGTCTAATTGATAACGCAATAGTTCTAATAATTCTTCACTAGAGTGTTCTTTCGGTTCTTTTTCAAACGCAAACGGATTTTGAAAAATCCCTCTGCCAATCATAATGCCGTCAACGCCAGGATGTTCCTTGTATAGTTGCATCCCTTGTTGATAGTCCATGATATCGCCATTGATCTGCAATAACGTGTCTGGTGCAAGTTCGTCACGCATTTTGACGATTTCATCGATCAGCTCATAGTGAGCTGGCACTTTACTCATCTCTTCGCGAGTTCGCAAGTGAACGGTCAAAACGGGAGCTTGTTGTTTCAATAAAAATGGTAGCCAAGTTTTATATTCATCAACTTCGCTATAGCCAAGTCGAGTTTTGATCGTCACTGGCAAATCAGTTTCACGAGCACCGTCAATAACTTCTTGAGCAGTGTCAAAATGTCTGATCAAGTCGCTGCCGCTGTGATTTTTGATTACGGCAATATCAGGACAACCCATGTTAAGGTCGATAGCTTCATAGCCATCTTTTTCAACTTCAGCTACAGCTTTGGCAAAGTCTTCTTTATTGTTGCCCCACAATTGAATGATCGGCTTGGGATTTTCTAAGGGATCGATGTAGAGACGACCCTTAGTCGTCTTTTTGGCAATTGGATGAGTGATACTCAAAGCATTAGTGAATTCCGTGTAAAAAACATCTGGCGCACAGGCTTTGGCGACCACGCGACGAAAGACTGAACCAGTGACAGCTTCCATTGGTGCCAAACTAAAGAAAGGTCGATCCTCTGATTTAGCTTTATTAGTGATTCGATTCCAATATTCTGACTGGGTCAAATCTTCATCTCCATTTCTAAAAATCAATACTAGTCATTTTTCTATTTTTTAAAAAAATTTGCAAGTCTTAAGCCTATCTACTATATCAAAATAGCTAGTCGAAAACACAAAAAATCTCCTCATCGAGGAGATTTAATTAAACTGTCTGTTCAATTGTGTAGTACTTATCTGGCACCCGTTGCAATAACTGCGACAACTCGCCGATAGCTGTAATAGTCAAGCGATGCATCGCTCTGGATGTGATCGTGTAGATCAATTGTTGTTCATCTTCATCAAACTTATCCTTTGATGCATCCCAAACGATAACGGCATCGAACTCAAGACCCTTAGCTAAGTATGAAGGTAGCACGATCGTACCAGCGGCCAAGCGTTGATTTTCTGATTTGATCAAGGTTGTGGCAGTGCCATCGTCAGCCAATAATTTTTGCAAATCAACTGCTTCGTCCAGCGACTTAGTGATGATAGCTGTTGTATAGTTCTTCTCATCGTTTTTCTTTAGTTGACTAACGACTTGCTTAACTGAACTTTGCACGTTGTCAGCTAAAACAACATTTGGCAAATCGCCATCACGATTGAATGGTTCTATTTTCTGACCATTAGTCAAAATCGACTTGGTATAGTTCGTGATCTGTTTGGTCGAACGATATGAATGAGTTAGTTGAACGACCTTCGTATCTTCAGGATTAAACATTTTTTGAACCTCAGATAACAAGGTTTGACTGTTCTTCTTGGTAAAGATCGACTGGTTCAAATCTCCAAGCATTGTGTAGCGAGCACGTGGGAAATTGTACTTTAAGTATGCCAATTGGAACGGCGTATAATCTTGGATCTCATCGATAAAGACAAACTTCATATCGAGTTCGCCATGCTTGCCGCTGACGAGATCATACAAGTACAAGTAAGGCGTGATATTGTTGATCGAGATTTTCTTATTATTCAAATCAGTTACGAACTCTTGAGCATATTCATTCCACTCTTGTTCTGAAACGCCAAATTCATTCAGGTCAGCAATCTTAGGCACAGCCTTTAAAAAGTTGAGATAGTTGGCTGAGATATTAATGAAACGGAAATGGATGATCTGCTTATAAACTTTTTGCATCAGCTTGGTGACAATCTGGCGGGCTAAGAACTTCTGCTCTTGATCGCCATTCTTGAATTCTTGATCAGCAGTCCGATACATTTCTTGCAATTCTTCTTGGCTCAAGTTTTCGACTTTTTCAGCCACCCACTTCGAACGCATCTCGGCGCCGATCTTGCGATGAAGCATCTTGACTAGTCGGTCGACTGTTGCATCCAAACGATTGCCCAGATTGTATTGAGGACCAAAGCCATAATAGATCTCAGCAATTTTTTCCTTAGGAATAAAGACTTTGCCTTGGAATTTCAGATCACGGAAACTCATGCCGCTTTGGTTCAATAAATTACTGTAATTAGTTAACACTTTGAAAAATTCGGAGTCAGAGACAAACTTCGATAACTGTTTGCGTTTTTGATTATCGTCATGCTCGAATTTTTCAGATAACGACTCAACGCTCAAGTGTGGCAGACGACGGGCAACGTATTGAATAAAGGTCATCTGAACCATGTTTTGCTCACCCATTTCTGGAAGAACGTCCTTGATATAGTCGTTAAACAGCATATTTGGCGAAAACATCACCACTTGACTAGAAGTCAAATTGCCACGGTAACGATAAAGCAAATAAGCAATTCGTTGCAGAATTGCGGAAGTCTTACCAGAACCTGCGGCACCTTGAACAAACAACAACTTCGCCTTGGTATTACGAATGATCTTGTTTTGTTCCTTTTGAATCGTCTTAACGATACCCTTCATGTGCGTTGATGACTTTTCGTCCAACACTTCCAGCAACATTTGGTCTCCGATGGTTTCCTGAGTATCGAAGAATGATGCGATCTTGCCATTTTCAATCAAGAATTGACGTTTCAAGAATAAGTTAACTTCTTGGTCGCCGTCTGGTGATTGATAATGAACCTCACCTAGGTTTCCTTCATAGTAAATTGAAGAAATTGGAGCTCTCCAGTCATAGATCAAGAAATGGTCATCTTGGTCAGTCAAAGAACTCATACCAATATAAATCGTTTCACGTTTTGGCTCGCCCTTTTCCTGAAAATCCAATCTGGCAAAGTAAGGTGTTTTTTCAAGGCGCTTTAAAATGCCCAGTCGTTGACGATTTTGTTGCCAACTGTTATTACGTTCATCCAACATCTGTTGTTGCTGGTGGATCGATAAGGCTGCGTCAAACGAAATTGCATCGCCGTCCATTCCCACGTGAATGTCATCAAATGCATCATTGATAACTTCCAAGTCTTGTTCAGCAATATCAATGTGTTCTTGTAGTTTCTTTTCGGTCGTCTTGACAATATCGATCACGTCATCAAGATGATTTTGTTCGATTTTCTTTTCGTCTAAATGTTCGATTTCAGATTTGTTAGCCATAGTAACCTCGTAAATTTAAGTTATATAATGTTAACATTATTAACTTAATTATTCAAAACATAACATCGGTTTCATAGTGAACAAAAGCCATGATATAGCGATTTGTGCTCCGCATGGATCTGATGTAGATATCAATTATTTTATGTATATTAAAATTTTATTTTTAACATTATACCAGCATTATAGGAAGAAATTTTATCTGACTATTCAAAAAAATCTTTTTGGAAAATGGATATTTCTTTGCTTCATTTAAAGAAAACTTGAAATTGATTGAAATAACAATATTTATATTTGATATACTATATTTGTTATTTTTTAAAATATATATGTTGGAAGTTGTTATGGGGAAAAGAAAACATTATCGATGGCTGCTTTGTTTGACGCTGCTATTAGTAGTTGTTTCGTTGTCAGCCTGCTCAACGCATGAGAAGACGACAAAACAATCGAATACTAAAACTGAACAAACAAAATCTAAGTCCAAGAATAAAGCTAAGACCAAAGCCAAATCGAAGAAGACAATTGCGACTGAGTTGAAAAATTCTTCCAAGAAACAATTAGTCTATTCACCTTTGGGTGATTCGATCTCAGTTGGATTGATGTCCAATTCAGTTCACGACCGTTTTTCGAGCCAATTTGCTAGAACTTTAGCAAAGGAAACTGGGAAAAAGGTGACTGAAGAAGGTGCTGCAGAAACTGGGAAAACTGCAACTAACTTTGGCTTGCCAAACGTCCAGACGATCATTGATCAAAAGCCTGATTTGGTGACAGTCGAATTTGGTACCAACGATGGTGCTGATGTAAATAATCCACAGGCTCTACCGGATTATCAAAACTCGATCGACCAGATTTTGACTCAACTTCAAAGTAAAACTAAGGCCAAGATCATTTTGATCACGAGTTGGTCAGCTCCAGATGGTCCTTATGCTCAAAACTATCTACGTTTTGACAAAGCTTTGACTGATCTGGGAAAGAAACACAACGTTCCAGTCGTTAATTTGGAATCGATCTGGCAAAAGAATCCAAGCTTTACCGGAGCTCCTGCTAGCATCACTGAACCAGTTTGGGGAAAACCTGCTGACAAAATGCATCCTAATCAAAAAGGTCACGATGCAATTGCCAAGGCTTTAACTAAGACTATCAACGAACCAATCGATAAATAAGGGGAATATTATGAGTGAAAAAACATTATTTTGTCCTAATTGTGGGACAAAAGTAACTAGTGGGGACGTTTTTTGTCCCAACTGTGGATTCGATCTACGAAAGTTCAATGCATCATATGACGATGGATCAAAGTCAGCCAATCAACAACCTGCACCACAAAAGCCAAGTAACAATCAGGCTGCAAAATCAGCTCAACCTGCTAAGGCTGAAGCTCCAAAGGATACTGTTAAAAAACCAGTTACGTCTAAGAAACCAGCTCCAGTAGTAGCACCAAATCCTACCAGTGAGAATAAAGCTACCGAGCCACAAACAGCTCAAGCCGCTACCACTAATCAAAATCCAGTAAACGGACCAGCTCCAAAACAGGCTCCGGTACAAAAGCCAGCAAACAACCATGGTCAAGTCGCTAACGCTCAAAGCCATGCTGAAGCTCCACAAAATAACCATCCGGTTCAAAATCAAAATATGCAACCGGGCAACCATCCTCAAAATGGTCGTCCCAACCAAAATCAAGCTAATATGCAACAAAACAGTCGTCCACAAAATGCCGGTCCTAATCAAGGCCCAGCTAACATGCAACCAAACGGACGTCCTAATCCAAACCAACCTGGTATGCCTCAAAATGGCAATCCTCAAATGCCTAACCAAAACCAAGCTGCTCAACAACAAAACATGGCAACGGCAAAGCCTAAGAAGAAAAAGAAACATGTTGGCTTGATTGCAATTGCCATCGTGGTCATTATTTTAGTCGGCGGATACTTCGGTGGCTCACAATATTACAGCAAACCTCATCAAGTAGATGCATTAGCAACTAGTTTGAGCAGTGGCGATACTGATCAAATGGCAGCAGCATCAGTTGACGAAAATGGCGACAGCCTTAACTCTCAAGACTTAGAGGAATTAAGTGCCCTATTCTTAAAATCTCCAAGCAGCAAAACTCAAATCAAGCGAATCATCCAAAACGGTAACGGCGATGCTCAAGCAGCTGTCAGCGAGGACTCAGGTTCTGACACTAACTTCAAAGTCGTTCAAGCTGGTAAATTCTTAGGAATCTATCCTAAATATCGTGTCCAGATCAAAGGACAAGAATTACGTATCGGTACCAACGCCAAAAGTCCTGCCATCTCAGTCGACGGCAATAATTCTTCATTTACTAAGAGCGGCAGTACTTATAAGGTAGCTAACCAACTACCTGGCGTTCATAAAGTTAAAGTTTCTGAAGGCAGCAAAACTGCTACCAAAGAAATCACCGTTCCTTTAGCTGGCAATCCAGAATACAAGACAATCAACGTCAAGCATTCTAAAAAAGCCGCTAAAGAAACAACTACCGTAGATGACTCATCTTCAGATGATGATGTTGATTCAAACGATAGTTCAAGCAGAAGCTCAAGTAGCGACAGCGATAGTTCAAGTAGTTCATCTTCAAGTGCAGCTTCAAGAAGTAATTTGATTGGTAGCTGGACTGACGATGACGGTAATGCCTTCCACTTCAACTCAGACGGTTCATATAGTGGCGACGGACTAGACAGTGGTACTTGGAAAGTCACATCCGTTCACGGTGATCAAATCTCCGTCAACTTTAATTCTGATGGCGGTCAATCAAATGGTTGGTCAACAACATTTACATTTGATGACAGCGATGATATGACAAATAGCGATGGCGTCAACTTTACACGTTAATCAAATAAACATCTTTAAACACAAAAATCTCGATTCTTTCGAATCGGGATTTTTTTATATTCATGAAATAACGTTGTGATAAGCTACAAACACGAGGTAAAACTATGGCTAATAATGAAATCAATCCGAACGAGATTCAGAATCATATAACTACTCTAGAAAAAATCGACATCCTATCATTCACCACACTGGATTCCACCAACACCTATGCCAAAAATCATTCTGATGAATTCTCAAATACTCATCCCACTTTGATAATTGCTGACCAGCAGACTGCTGGGTACGGCCGTTTTAAACGTGGTTTCTTTTCTCCGAAAGATACTGGAATCTATCTGAGTCTGGTTTTGCCCATAAATAACATCGATGATCCGAGTTTATTGACCCTAGCAACTGGCGTTGCAGTGGTCTCTGCATTAAGAGAAATGACGAACAGCCAATTGATCAATTTAAAGTGGGTCAACGATATTTTGATCCATGACAAAAAATGCGGTGGCATTTTGACTGAATCAATCAGCGACAGCCACGGCAAAATTTCTAAAGTCATCGTTGGTATCGGCTTGAATATCAACACTTTGGAATTCCCTGAAGAATTAGAAAACATTGCAACTAACATCTCCGACGACAAAGACTTAGACAGGAATACAACCATCAGTCAGATCCTCAACAATTTTTTCAAATTGGACCTTACTGATAATGATTTTCTGAGCGACTATCGAACCTACTGCTCAACGCTTGGAAAAACTGTCCAAGTGGTTAATGGCAATCAAACAATCGTTGGCAAAGCCTTCGAGATTGCAGACGATGGTTCCCTAGTCCTAATTGACGACAACAAAAATCGCCACCGAATCAACAGTGGCGAAGTTACAAAAATTTATTTAAATTAATTTGATGACTGCTTGGATGCTGGCGTAAAGCATGAATAAAACAACAAACCAACCAGTCACGGTCAAAATCCATGGATGATGATAGCTACCAACGATTTTTTTCTTCATCGCTGCTATCAACAAGATTGCTAGTGAAATTGGCAGGATAAATCCATTGATTGCACCAACGACGACCAAAATTTTTGCAGGTTGGCCGATGAAATAAAAGATTGCCGTTGAGAAAATGATGAAGGCCATTACGAAGATTCGATTATAACGTGCCATCTTCACTTCTGAACGGACTTTTTTCGTATAATTCAAGAATGATATTGAAGTAAAGGTCGAACCCAAAGTCGAAGTCATACCAGCTGCAAAAAGCAGAATTCCGAAGAACTTATAACCGAAGTTTCCGGCAGCATACTTGAAGATCGAAGCTGCAGGGTTAGTTGGATCAAGTTTGTAACCAGTTGTGACCACGGCTAGTCCGGCTAAGAAAAGCAAAATTCGAATCAATGAGGCCACGCCGATTCCAGTTAAAGCACCTTCATTAACGTATTTAAGCTCTTTTTCACCTTCCATGCCACCTTCGATCAAACGGTGACCACCAGAGAAGGAAATATATCCACCCACAGTACCACCGATGATCGTTACGATTGAATAAAAGTTAATATCGGTTGGCATGAAGGTATGCGTCACAGCTGCCTTATACGGTACTGCCATAACACAAATGATGTAGATCAAAATAGCAATTTTGACCACGGCCAAAACTTGGACTGTCCGATCCATGACCGTCATCGCATTCTTGGCTACAAAAACTGCGATTGCAATACAGGCGGCAATCACGGCCCCATTTTCAGGCGAGATGCCGAATAGAACGTTTAGTCCTAAACCGGCACCGCCAATATTACCTATGTTAAAAAGTAGTCCGCCGACTGCCACTAGAAATGACAGCACGTACCCTAATCCTGGCAATACTTCATTAGCAATCACCTGAGCACGTTTTCCACTAACTACGATGATTCGCCAAACGTTCATTTGGACGACTAAATCGACAATGATACAAAGTAAGATGGCAAATCCAAAGTTAGCTCCCATCTGACCAGTAAAGGTGGCCGTCTGGGTCAAAAATCCTGGTCCAACTGCGGCCATTGCCATCAAAAAGGCTGCACCCATGGCAATGCTACGAGCTGAACGAGGCTTAGTCATACTGCTATCTGCAAATTCCGTTTCTTTTTGTTTATCTTTCATATTTGAATTTACCTTTTCTTAGATTTTTTAAAAGGGAACGATATCGATCCCGGCTTCTGTAAGAGTTTTTCTTAACTCTGAAACAATATCTAAGGCTGCCTGATTATCGCCATGAACGCAGATTGAATCTGGTTTCAACGAGATCTTGGTGCCATCGAGTGCGATGATCTCCTCATTTTCGATCATTTCTTTAACTCTTTTGGCAACTTCTTTAGGATCTTTGATAACGGCATTCGGTAAACTACGGCTGACTAAAGTCCCATCCGCATTGTAATTTCTATCCCCAAAAGCTTCTTGAGCATATGGAATGCCCACTTCTTTGGCGGCTTTGATCAATTCGCTATTGGCTAATCCATAAATTGGCAATTCGGGATCAACTTGCTTGATACCCTCGCAAATTGCTACGGCTAGATCATGGTCTGATGCGGCCATGTTGTACAAAGCACCATGTGGTTTAACGTGCTGCAATTTCTTATCAGCCGTAAAACCTTGTAGTGCGCCTACTTGATAAGTAATCATGTTCTTAACTTCAGCAGGTTTCATTGCCATCTTTCGACGACCGAATCCTTGCAGATCAGGAAATCCTGGATGAGCTCCGACACCGATACCAGCTTTTTCAGCTAATGCAACGGTCTTTGCCATTACATCTGGATCGCCTGCGTGGTAGCCACAAGCGATATTTACTGAACTAACTAATGGAATAATTTCGGCATCGTTTCCTAAACTGTATCTACCAAAACTTTCCCCTAAATCACTATTCAAATCAATTTTTGTCATGATAGTCCCCCATTTACATATATTTCAAAGCTGTATTCTTAATGTCGGTCACTAACATATGACCTGGAGCATGCGTGATCACGAAATCTGGTTTAGTTTGCATGATCACATTTTGAGGCGTAACGCCGCAGGGCCAAAAGACTGGTATTTCACCATCTTTGATCGTAACGGCATCCCCATAATCAGGTTGGTTAATATCTGAAATCCCAATGTGTTCCGGATTTCCGATTTGGATTGGAGCACCGTGAACCTTTGGCATCGAATTAGTGACTTTAACTGCTTCGACAACTTGGTCTTCTGGAATCGGACGCATGCTAACGACCATATTTCCGTGAAATTCTCCCGCCGATTTTAGTGGAATGTTAGTGTCATACATTGGAACGTTAACGCCCTCCGTAATATTTCTAACTTCCATACCGGCAGCTAACAATTCAGATTCGAACGAAAAACTGCACCCGATAATAAAACTAACTAGATCTTCACGCCAGTAATCATCAATGCTAGTTACTTCTTCAGCTAATTGTCCATGTCGGTAGATCCGATATTTTGGAAAATCATTGGCGATATCAACATCTGTCGCCATCTCTGTCAATTTTTTACTACCAGCATCGCTTACCTCAAGCACTGGACAAGGCTTAGGGTTGCGCTGTGTAAATAATAGAAAGTCGTATGCCAAATCTTTTGGCAAAATAACCAAATTGGCCTGCGTATAACCTGCAGCCAATCCACTAGTATCCCCAGTGTATTCGCCTTTTCTGATCAAGTGGCGCAATTGCACCGGACTAAGATTTTGCAATGGTTCCAACATATCAAAGACCTCCCGTCTCTAATTTGCTAATTTATCTAACCAACTAATATCAGTGTGATTGATCTTGTAATCAGGTTCATCGATCACCTGGGTCAAAAAGTCGAGATTAGTCTTGATGCCGCCAATGACGGTTTCTTCTAATGCTTCAGACATTTGTTTGATGGCAGCCTCTCGATCAGGCGCAAATGAAATGATCTTCGCAATCATGGAATCGTAGTTACTAGGAACAAAGTAGCCCTGATAAAGTGCACTGTCGGTTCTGATCCCGTGACCAGCGGGCAAATGCAAAGCGTCGATCTTACCAGCAGTTTTAGCATTGATCCGACACTCTAAGGCAAAATTATGCTTGTCGATCTCAGCAAACGGGATTGGTTCACCTTGAGCGATTTTGATCTGTAGATCCACCAAATCCACATCACTAGTCAATTCAGTGATCGGATGTTCCACTTGGACCCGGGTATTCATTTCCATAAAGTAAAATTCTTCTGGGCCATCAAAGAGAAACTCCATTGTTCCCAAGCCTTCATACTCAATGTCTTGAGCAGCTTTAACGGACACTTCGTACATCTCTTGTCTCGTCTTGTCGTCTAACGTACTAGCTGGCGCCTCTTCGATCACCTTTTGATGACGTTGCTGCAACGAACAATCACGTTCGCCAATCGCAATCGCATTGCCATATTGGTCAGCAGCAACCTGAACTTCAATGTGTCGTGGATGTTCTAGATATCTTTCAACATACATATGACCGTCGCCAAAAGCACTTTGGGCCTCAGCTTGAGCCAAGTCGAATTGGTTTTCGAATTCTTGAGCAGATTTAATCACTCGCATCCCTTTACCGCCACCACCGGCACTGGCTTTCAGCATGACTGGATAGCCAATCTCCTCGGCGGCTTTTTTAGCGTCAGAAAATTGTAAAAAGTCTGATGCCGAACCAGGAATAACGGGAACTCCAGCCTTGATCATAGTTTTTCGAGCTGATTCTTTTTCACCCATCATCGAGATCACTTCTGAACTGGGGCCAATGAATTTAATACCTTGGTCCTCGCATAACTTAGCAAAATCCGCATTCTCTGATAAAAAGCCGTATCCAGGATGAATCGCATCAGCATGCGTTATTTGGGCAGCCGCGATAATGCTGTCTTGGTTCAAGTAACTATCTTCCGGATTTGGTCCACCAATGCAGACCGCCTCGTCAGCCATTGCTACATGCATCGCCGATTTGTCAGCGGTCGAATAAACTGCCACGCTCAAGATATCTAAGATCTTGCAGGCTCGAATAATTCTGACCGCAATTTCGCCACGATTAGCAATCAATATTTTTTTCATTGTGCACCTCAGTCTTTCAAGGTGAATAATGGTTGATCATACTCAACAGCATCACCATTAGTTACCAAAATTTTATCGATCACTCCGTCGACATCTGATTTAACTTCATTCATCATCTTCATCGCTTCAATAATACCAACAGCTTGACCCTTTTTAACCGTATCTCCAGGTTGAATCAGTGGAGCTTTATCAGGTTGTTCAGAAGTGTAGAAAGTCCCAACAAATGGCGCCTTGATAACTTTGGCGTCATCAGTTGACTTGACCTGAGTTTCAGCTACTGGAGCAGGTTCAGAAGCAGCGACGGTAAGATTTTTTTCCAAAATAATGTGTCCCTGCTTGTCATCGATCTCCAAATGACTTAACTCTGACTCATTTAACAACTTGATCAGTTCTTTAACTCTATCTAATTCCATTGTGTTCATCCCTTCTACTTGTTAGCTCGAATCAAGCGAGCGATTTTAATTGCATCTCTTCTAATTGGTCCGATCGGTTCAACGTAGCGACCGGCATACCATTTTTCATAGGTATCATTTAAAACCTTTTGTTGCTCAACTAACGCTTTAGTAGCTGATTCCATGTCTGTTTCAATAAATTTAAAATTACGTCCTGATTTGAATTGCACGAATCGATTTAGATCCGCACGAATAACAGTTCCAATCACTGGATAGCCACCAGTCGTTTGGCGGTCGGCCAATAACACGATTGGACTGCCATCACGCGTGATCTGAATATTTCCAAAAACAGTTCCTTCGGATAATAAGCTTTGACTAGGAACTTCCAGCGACTCGCCATTTAAGCGGTAACCCATACGATCGATCTGTTCAGAAATTTGATACTGCTGAGAAACGAACTGTTCCTGAGCTTTTTTAGAAAACATCTCCCAATGGGGTCCTTTAACAAAACGAATCTCATTGATCGGTTCGAATCGATAATCAATTTTCCTAGTTTGAAGACTCGGCATCACAACGCTATCGCGAATCGGAATATTGTCACCAGCTTGCAATGCCCGTCCATCAATACCGCCCATTTCCGTTCTCAGCGTCGTAGAGCGACTATCGAGGACTGGTTGACTAATTACCCCACCATTTGAAAAAGCTAAATAGCCGTAGTTTCCGGTTGATAGTGGGCCAATCTCTAAAATTGATCCGGCAGCGACTTCCACGACTTCATTTTGCGGAATAACTTTGTCATTTAGCTTGGCGTCAACTTTTCCACCAGTAATTGCAATAAATGAATCGCAGTTGAATTTTAAGGTCGGTCCCATTAAAACAAACTCCAGTGAAGCTGAATTACGATGATTATTGACTAACAAGTTGCCGAGTTTGTAATTGAATTTATCCATCGCACCAGATTCAGGAAAACCTTCGATCTGATGTGCAGGTCGACCAAGGTCTTGAACAGTGGTCGAAAGTCCGGGGTTAATTACTTTTGCAAAATTAGCCATTGTTCTTGCCACCTTCCTTGATCACATTTAGTTGATACTTACCAGCTGCATCCAGCTTTTGAATTCGTTCATAATCTGATTCATCGATCGGAACAAATCGAACATAATCTCCAGACTGATATTTCAATGTCGGTAAAGCGGGGTCATACAATTTGACCGGCGTTCTACCTAACAGGCGCCATCCACCAGGAGATTCAACGGGATACATCCCCGTTTGTTCACCCGCAATGCCGACACTTCCAGGAGCAATACTTTTTCTCGGGATTTTTAATCTCGGCATAGCAATTTGTTTGGGAACCGAACCCATGTAGGCAAACCCTGGCAAAAATCCCATCATATATATGAAGTAATCAGTTTCAGAATGCATTTTGATCAATTCGTCGACGCTCATTTTTCCAAAATCAGCCACATCTTGTAGGTCTGGACCGAATTTTTGGATATAACAAACGGGCAGCTCAATAATTGTTCTGCCCGTTTTTGGTTGTTCATTTAAATTAGCAATAATCTCATCAACTTGATCCACTAAATCTTTGTAAGAAGTTAAGTCGAAATCATAGTTAATAGTTAACGTGTGATAGGCAGGTATGACGCCCGTGACCCCGACTGCCTTTTCGGCAATCATTTCACGAGCTACAGATTGAATTATTTTATTTTCTTCAACGTTGATCTGTTCGGGGAACTCGACTTCCAAAGACTGCTCGCTTATTTGAAAATAAGAATAATCCATTACTGTTTCCTCCTAAAATTAGAAATAAATTAAATTAATTGTAATATTATTTTTACCATCATTCAATGATAGAAATTTACCAACCATACCAATAAGGCTTCCACCACTATTTGGCATAGGCTTTAGAGCAGGTATAAAAAATATATTTTAAAAAAATTAAAATTGATTTCATTAAAAAAGCTATCTAATGTATATATCATTAGATAGCCGGGTTATAATTATTATTAGTTATATCAGTCGTTTACTTCAGAAATGTTTGTAGACCACTGTGATCCAAACGGACTAGATAGTCCTTGAACTCTTGTTTTGTTAGACCAACTTGTCCGCGGTCATACATTCTAAACAGCATCGTTACATTTCGAATCATAAAACTAGCACAGATGAAGGCTTCATCGTGAGAAATGCTGAAGGATTTTTCGATTGCTTCTGAAAAACCAACGGCAACTTTGTTTTCTACCTTTCTCGATAAAAAGCTATATTCATCTGAAGTCAGAATGAAGGTGAAAAATTCTCGTGACTGTGAAAATAAATTAAACAATGAATCAAATATTTCTCCATGACCTGCTTCATCGTTAGTGAAAGGATGAACTGTTATCAATCTCAACAACTCATCAGATAATTCATCAACGAAAGTATTCATGAAATCTTCGATCGAATCGTAATGCAAATAGAACGTCTTTCGGTTGATACCAGCGGTCTCAGTCAACTTTTTAACTGTCAATTCTTGATAGCTCGTCGTCTTGGCTAAATCGCGGAACGCATTCTTTAAAGCTTTATCAGTTCTAATAACTCTTTTATCAACTGTCATGATTTGCACAGCTCCTATATTAGAAAAATAATTTTAATTACCAAATTTCATATATTTGTGGTTGAAATTTATTGATATACCTTATATTATCATTACTACACACTATGTGTATTATATTTTTGAGAAAAAGAGGAATTTTTTTATGATCCGTGCAGAATGGGAATACCTGAAAAAGCACCGATTCATGACGATTGTCCTCATTGCGATTGTTTTCATTCCTTCTATATATGCGGTTACGTTCCTCAAATCCATGTGGGATCCATATGGAGAGTTGAACAATATCCCCGTGGCTGTGGTCAATTACGACAAGTCAGTCAAATATCAAGGAACTAAGTTAGATGTCGGGAAAGATCTAACCAAGAACTTGAAAAAATCCGATGCAATGGACTTTCAAATTGTGGATTCGAAAAAAGCCCACGATGGTCTAAATACTGGTAAGTATTACATGGTCATCACGATACCAAAGGGCTTTTCTAAAAATGCGACTACCTTGTTAAATAAGAAACCTAAGAAAATGGTTTTAAATTATGAAACAAGTGCTGGTCACAACTACGTGGCTTCAAAAATGACTTCGTCAGCCGCTGCAACAGTGGCTCGAAACGTTTCCGAACAAGTTACTAATACCTACGCTAAAACAATGTTTTCTTCAATCAAACAATTAAGCAATGGTATGAAGACAGCTTCAAACGGAAGTAAGAAATTAGGCAACGGGGCAACCCAATTGTCCTCAGCTAATGATCAGATGACTACAGGCCTAGATCAGTTAGCATCAAGTACTTTAACTTTTGAAGATGGAGCTAACACTTTAAATAGTGGGTTAAGTACTTATATCAGCGGCGTTTCTTCCGCTGCTTCCGGTAGCCAAACTCTGGCCACTGGATTGAACCAATTAAACAGCAGTACCGGCACCCTTTCAAGTGGCGTCGGACAGCTAGCATCTGGAAGCAGTACTTTAGCTTCAGGAATTTCTAGTTACACTAACGGCGTTAGTCAAGTTAACTCTGGAGCTTCATCTTTAAGTTCCGGTAGCACGCAACTTGCTAACGGTGCAGGCACTTTAGCAGATAGTGCAGCCACTTTAAATGGTGGCATGGGACAAATTTACAATGCCAGCAACCAATTGACTGAACAGTTGCAGGCATTGGCAAATGGCAGTACCAGCGCTAGTCAATTAAATAGTACTAGTGACACCATCAATACAGTTTCCAGCCAATTAGATGGCAATAGCTCATCGCAAGCTGCAACTGTAAAAGCTGATCTAGCACAGTTGCAACAAGAGATCGATAACCAAAGTGGTTCAACGACTAGTTCCTCGACTTCAAACGTCAGAGAAAATGTTGCTGCTGCGGCAGATCAACAAGGCTTAACTGCTGATCAAAAAGCAGCCATCCTAGCAGCTGTCGACAGTTCTTCAACTGGCAATACGACAACTACTACAGATAACAGTGCTCTAAAGAGTTCCGCAAATACTTTAAGTGCTGACCTAAATGACTTGATATCTGGTCAAACAACTCAAACGACTACAACTAGTCGTAGCGGTGCGTCATCAGATATGACTACTGTTATTCAACAATTAGCTGCTGCTTCAGCTCAATTGACTGGTTCTATCCAACAAGCAAACGCTGGAATGGGTCAACTAACAACTGGTATCAACAGCTTACAATCAAGCAGCAATGAATTAGCCAGTGGTGCTGGCCAAGTTTCAGCTGGAACAATTGCTTTGATGAACAACTCAGCCGCCTTAAATAGCGGTGCAGGTTCCTTGAATAGTGGACTAGCTCAGTTAAATAGCCAAGTACCTACCTTAACTAGTGGTATCTCACAATTAAGTACAGGTGCTAACCAATTAAATTCTGGCTTAGCACAATTAGATGCCAATGGCTCGACTATCACTTCAGGTGCTAGCCAATTAGCTAGTGGCGCTACACAAATTTCAAGTGGTGCCTCACAATTGCAATCTGGCTCAACTCAAATGGGCACAGGTTTAACACAATTAAATGACGGTACAACTGAATTAACGACCCAATTAGCGAACGGTGCGAAAAAGTCGAAAGTAGATCCAACTAAGTTGACCTACGCACAAGTTGCTAATCCAACTAAGACTTCGCATACAGAGCGTGACCACGCACCAAACAATGGTACTGGTATGGCTCCTTATATGATCTCTGTATCATTATTCGTTGGTGCTTTAGCATTTAACTTGATGTTTGACCTTTATACACCAAGAAAATACCCACACAGCGGTATGGCTTGGTGGGCAAGTAAAGCCTCACTTAAGACAGGCTTTGCAGCTCTAGAAAGTATCACCGTTTACTTACTATTAAGATTGATCGATGGATTAGATCCAATTCACCCATTTGCAACCTTATTAGTTATCTTCCTGACTGGTTTGACCTTTATGGAGATAGTCTCCTGGCTGAACTTAGTCTTCGGAAAAGTCGGTGCGTTCTTGAGTATGATCTTACTGGTTCTACAACTTGGTGGATCAGCCGGAACGTATCCGATCCAATTGTCGGACGGATTCTTTAACGCTATCAATCCTTGGTTGCCGATGTCATATTCTGTTTCTGGTTTGAGAGATTCGTTGATGACTGGAAATTCGGCATGGCCTGAGATGTTGATTTTATTAGCTATCATGCTTGTCTTTATGGGATTGACTATGTTGTTCTATATTAGAAGACGTTCACGTATTAAGAAGATTGATTTTACTAAGGAAGCTGAGGAGCATTCATTGGTATAAGTTCCTTAGTTCAAGTTATTAAGTTCAAGACCTTTATATTGGAGCTGCGATTTATATCGTAGCTCCTTTTTTGTGTTCGTTTTTGATTTAGGGTAGTCGGTTCACTGCTGGTTCCGGGCGGAAAGCGATTGCCTTTCGTCTGGAACGTAGTGAATCCACTTTGAGCTTTTTTCAAAGCCCGAAAAAATCTCAAAGCTGAATTTGATTGTAAGCCGTCGTCATCGCCGGCAAACAATCACCCCACTACTGAGCCGGGCATCGCTTTCCGCCCTCCACCTAGTATGAGTTAGGTCAAACTCCATAAGTATTTGTTGAAATAAGGTATGCAACCTATTCTTCAATAAACTTATTTGGTAGTCCCATCTTTGCGGTCGAGGTGGTTTTTTCTGCGTGTTTCACTCGCAGAAAAGGCCTCTCGGCCGCCAAACTAGTTTGGAGTCAATATTAGAAAACTTGATTATTTGTGCTCCCTTCAAATTTTCGTGACCACCAAAATTACATACTTCCGATTTCAACAAAGAGTGTCCCAATAACTCATCCAACATCAAAATATCTGAGTTAGGTGGCCTCTTGTAAAATTAAAAACAAGCTTCAACTGCCATTTTTCGAGTTCTTGAACTGACTCTGTTTAGGTGCAGGGTGAAAATCGATGACTGGCCCAAATGTGATATTATTGTTGGCCGGCGATGACGCCGGCTTACAATAAGAGGCAGCTTTGAGATGTTTTCGGTTTGTGAAAATAGCTCAAAGTGTCTCCACATTGTTCCGGCCAGAGGTAATCGATTTTCACCCTGCACCGGCCCTCATACGGCAACAAAAAAAGTCCAAACCCACAAAAGGTTTGAACTTGAATTTTAGCTTTAACTTTTACAATTGCGCCAACGTACTCCAAATTAGTTGGATGTTTAGGATTATTAGGACTACGGCAATTATCCAGGAAAGATACTTGACCCATGGTCTATTAACAAATCTTCCCATCAGATCTTTATTGCTGGTAAACATGATCAGCGGAATCATCGCGAATGGCAATGCGATTGACAAGAACACCTGCGAGAACGTCAGCAAACTTTCGATCTTTGCTTCGTTTCCGTGGTAGTAAATCGCAAACCCAAGCACAGGCGTGATCGAAATCAGACGAGTCAATAGTCTTTGTGCCCACAAAGGCATTCTCAAATGGATAAATCCTTCCATGATCAACTGACCAGCTAGCGTACCAGTGATAGTTGAACTTTGACCAGATGCCAACAGTGCGATGGCAAAAAGCATACTGAGCATTGGACTGGCAATAGCACCAACGATCTTTGAATCGCTCAAGGCATTGAACAAGTCAACGAAACGACCTAAGTCACTCTTTGTTCCATAAAACAGTGCAGCACCTAAAATTAAGAGCAAACTGTTAACAACAAAGGCAATAGTCAATTGGATATTGGAATCAGCAACGGTAAACTTGATTGTTTTTTTAACAGATTTTTCATCATTGATGTCGTACTTACGGGTCTGAGAAATTGATGAACCTAAATACAGATCATGTGGCATAACCGTAGCACCAACGATACCTAAAGCCATGTATAGCATAGGTTGATTAGTTAAAATATCCACCTTTGGAACGTATCCATCGATAATTCCTAAAGCATCTGGCTTAGCTAGATAAACTTCATAGGCGAATACTAATAGGATAACTGCGACTAATGTCGCTACGATAGCTTCGATTTTGTGGAAGCCTAAACGCATTAAGAATAGCAGTAATAAAACATCAAATGCGGTAATGGTAATACCGACAATCAATGGAAAACCGAATAATAGTTTTAAGGCAATACCTGAACCAATGATCTCGGCCACATCAGTCGCCATGATGGCTAATTCGGTAATGACCCAGAGAATCAATCCTGCCCATTTAGAGGTTCGATCTCTAGTCAATTGTGCGAGATCTCGTCCGGTTACGATACCTAATCTGGCTGACATAGCCTGCAATAGCATCGCGATCAAACTTGATAGCAATACGACACTCAGTAGCGTGTACTTAAATTGAGCACCACCACCCCACCACCGATAGATGTGATCCAGTTACCAGGATCCATGTACCCGACCGCGATCAGTGCACCCGGTCCGGTGTAGGCCATCAGCGTTCGGAAATAACCCTTATTTTCCGGTACATCAATGGTCCCATTAATTTCATCGAGACTTTTTCGTTCATCACCAGTTCCCCCGATGAACTTCTCGTCATCCTTTGTCTCTTTGTTCATGACAAAAGCTCTCCTTTTCGTTGAGTTTTGCTAAGATGTAAAAACATTTAACATAATATATTCAATAAATAATCATCAACATAAATAATACTACTCATGCTATGTTTTTTCTTACTTTGAGAAATTTATTTCTAAATATTTTTACACAAAGAAAGAGGAGCTAATTTCTGTATGAATCAACTCCTCTACAAAGGCTATTTTTCTAAATTATTGAAGTGATTTAACAAGCTGTGCGCCGTCTCGACGAAATAGTTGATTGCGACTGGAATGGTTTTATCAGAGCCGACATAGCGTGGATCGTGTAAATCGGCAGCGTCTTTAGCACCATTTGATCCGATAAAGGCAAAGGTCCCTGGTATTTTTGCCTCAAAGGTAGCAAAATCTTCAGCAGTCATTGTCAAAACAGGTTTAACAACTGGCTGGGACAATCCCGATGCGACTACTTGAGTGATCTCTGGATCATTATCGATGGGCAACGCACCCGTAGTCCAATCAATTTCGGCTTTTTGACCAAAGGCTTGCGCAGTATTATTTACGATTTCAAAAAATCTTCGTTTCACTAACTCAGTATCTTCTTCATAAAATGTGCGGGCAGTCCCTTCAAAAGCCGCTGTCTCTGGTATCACGTTCCAAGTCTTGCCGGCATTAACTTTCGTCACGCTGACCACTACCGCATGGAACGGATCATTGTTGCGACTGACAATGGTTTGCAGCTGCGAAATGATTGCGGCCTGAGTGACTATCGGATCAGTGCCCTTTTGTGGCTGTGCACCGTGAGTTCCATTGCCTTGAATTTTCACGACAAAGCGATAACATCCCGCCATCAAGGGTCCTTGATCCAATGCAATTTGGCCAACTGGCATCGTTGGGTTGTTGTGAAAGCCGGCGATTGCTTGAACGCCATTTAACACATGCTTATTCAACACTTGATCTCCACCATGTCCTGCTTCTTCAGCTGGTTGAAAAAGCAGTCTCACCGTGCCCTTTAACGAATCTTTTTGCTGATTCAGCAAATAGGCGGCACCTAAAAGACTGCTGAAATGAATATCGTGTCCACAAGCATGCATGACTCCATCATTTTTCGATTTATAAGGAAGGTTGGTTTGCTCGGTAACAGGTAACGCATCGATATCAGCACGCAGCGCAATTGTTGCTCCTGCTTCATTGCCACGTATCTCTGCTAATAATCCCGTATCCAATTCTGTATCGACTATCGGAATGTTCCAATCAGTTAAGATCTGTTTGATTTTTTCCGTCGTTGCGAATTCTTGGTTCGACAATTCTGGATATTGATGGAATTGATGACGCAATGAAACTATTTCATCGACTAAACTTGTTTTTACGGTATCCATTTTCTCACCTACTTATTAAATGCTGAATTGATTGCTCCTTCTAGGTCATTGATGAGATCGTCGCTGTCTTCCAAACCAATTGATAATCGTAAGAGTTGATCAGTAATATGACTCTTCAAACGTCGTTCTTCTGGTATTTCACGATGAGTGATCTTACTTGGATTGACGATCAATGACCGACTATCGCCCACATTAGGCAAATACAAAAATACATGCGTAGCATCGATCACCTGGTCAGTTTGTTCCGGAGTTCCATCTAGTTCAAACGACAGCACTGTCCCGATTCCTTTTGGAAAATACTTGGTTGCTAGATCATATTGCGGCGAATCTGGCAAAGCACTGTAGTAAACCTTTTTGACATGAGGATTTTTTTCTAAAAACTTGGCGATCTTTAAACTAGTTGCCACTTCTTTATCCAAACGTTCTGTGATCGTTTCGAGACCTAATAGCTCTAAATAGGCATCGACTGGGCCTAAAACAGCTCCCATTAAACGAACGTATTTCATGCGGATCCGTTTGATAAAGGCCTGTTTTCCAAAAACGTTGGAGAAACTGTAGTTCTTAGGAAAGTTAACATTTTTTAAACTATATTCGTTTTCTTGAAATTGCGGGTATTTGCCGTTAGCCCAATCAAAGTTTCCACCGTCAACAATCAAACCTGACACGACATTGCCATGTCCACTGATACCTTTGGTTGAAGAATAGACAACGATATCGGCACCGAATTCGATAGGTCGAAGTAAATACGGCGTTGAAAAAGTATTATCGACGATCAACGGGATATTTGCTTGATGAGCAATTTCAGCTAGTTTTTCGATGTCAGCAATTTCTGTAGTCGGGTTCGAGACGCTTTCGACGTATATCGCCTTGGTATCAGGCTGGAGCAAACTCTGAATTTTTTCAAAGTCATTGACGTTTTCAACTAAATCAAAATTGATTCCATATTTAGGAAACAGCGTCTCAAATTCATCTAGGGCTGCACCGTAAATGTCATAAGGTGCGATGATGCGGCCACCACCTTCAGCAACATTCAAAATTGCGTAGGTGATCGCAGCCATACCTGATCCGACAGCGACCGCATCAACACCACCGTCTAATGCCGCAATTCTTTTTTCTAAAGTATTGACGGTTGGATTACCAACACGAGAATAAGTGTATGACCCAGTCACCACGCCTGAAGCAATGGCATCCCCTTGCACGGCTGTTCCTAATGTAAAAGCCGCACTTTGGTAAATTGGGATCTGGGCAGCATTCTCATGTTCTTCGGGATTAAATCCGCCGTGGATTCTTAAAGTATCAAATTTATCTTCGCTCAAATCTCATTCACTCCTTAATTATTCAGTGACGCCAAAATTCAACTTGTCTTGGATCTCACGTCTAAATTGTAAAAATTCATCGCTAGTTCTTTCTCGAGGAAAATCGAGCGGATTCTCCACTATCTCTTTGATTTTTCCAGGTCTAGGCGTCATAACAACGATCCTAGTTCCTAAATAAATTGCTTCATCAATATCGTGGGTAACCAAGATCATCGTTGTCTGAGTCTTTTTCCAAACTCGTTGAATAACATCCTGGACATCTGCTCGTGTAAATGCGTCCAGAGCTCCCATTGGCTCGTCTAAGAGCAATAACTCGGGTTTCAAGACAATTGATCTTGCCAAAGCTGCACGTTGTGCCATACCACCTGAGACTTGATGAGGATAAGCATTCTCGAACCCTTTTAGTCCCATTAAGTCGATATATTGGTCGACTAAATCACGGTCATAATTTTTTCCATGAGTTGCTTTTAAACCAGAGCTGATATTTTCTCTGATCGTTTCCCAAGGGAACAAACTTCCGTGCTGAAAAACATATCCTCTTGAAACATCTGGCTGAGTGACAAGTTTGTCGTCTACCGTGACCTGCCCATGTTCAGGAGTATCCAGTCCTGAGATGAGTCTCAACAATGTAGTTTTGCCACAGCCTGATGGTCCGATGATCGAGATGAACTCGCCTGAGCCAACGTTTAAATTAATATCTTGCAGCACGTTGATTTTTTGACCATTATTGTCGTGCAAAATTCGGTCGACGTTTGCAATATCTAGTTGAACCATAATTAACTCCCTCTCTAATTAGACTGGTCGCGCCAACGTAGGACGTAGCCTTGAATTTTGTTTAATAAACTAAAAATGACTGAGAATAAGATCGCCATGATGACGATAGCGGCATAGACTTGCGTATAGTTTCCGACACCTTTGGCCCAGTTGATGTACCAGCCTAAACCAACTTTGGCGCCGATCATTTCAGAAATTACTAACATCGTAAATGACAAGCCCATGGCTGTATAAATTCCGATAAAGATATTTGGCAAGGCCCCAGGGATCACGACTTTGCGCAAAATTTGCGACTCTGAAAAACCTAGCGTTTTGGCTGACTCAAAGTAATCGCTGGAAATACTTTGAACGCCACCGATAGTCATAAATGCGACTGGGAACCAGACGGCAAAGGCTATCAAGAAAATTTCAGCCATATAACTAGTTGGGAAAATCACCATTGTTAGTGGCATCCAAGCGGCAGCTGGAATAATACCAATTACCTTTAAATATGGAAAAGCCCAGTAGTTGAATTGACGATAACGTCCCATGAATAATCCGAGGATTACACCGATAACAGTTCCGATAACGAAACTGATCAGCCACAATCCTAAGGAAGACCAAGTGGATGCCCACAATAGTGCATGGTCAGTCCACATTTGGTCGAGGATCTGAGCGAAACTAGCGAAAAATGGCAACTTGATCACGGCAAATTTTTCAGTGAGTAAATCTTGAACGATCAATAATATTCCAATCGATGCGTTCAGCTGGGCAAAGTGGCCGCTGTACAGACGAATTTTTCCATGAACGAAGGTCCCAATTCCGTACACAATTACTAAATACGCAAAATATGCGATCAAAAACCAAGTGTAGGCACGATTATTAACGAATTCTTGTGCCGGTACAAATAAATTTTCTAAAAAAGCGACGACGACTGTTAGCAAACTGATGACGTTCCAAGTTTGGCTGAATGACTTCCAGTAAGTCGTTTGATTTGTCTCTTCATTTGGTGATTCAGGAATGTCCTTATTTGATGATGTGACAGACTCTAGCATCATTTCTCCCCCATCCTAATTTTTCTCATTTGGATTCCAATATGCTTGTTTGAGCAATTGTGAATTGTTGGTATCTTTCTTCAAATAACCAGCCTTCTTCAATTGGGTAATGTAGTAGTTCATATCTTCTTTACCCTTATCCAAGTTCAAGTGGAAATGCTCGTCTTTTAAGATCTGAGTAACATTTTTTTCATTAATGAATTTAGTCTTTGAAACGTAGCCTTTGCTTAATTCAATGTGAGCCGTTTCTTCTGGATGCTTGTTGATCCATTCGGCTGCTTCTTGATAAGACTTCACGATAGCTTTGGCTTTTGGTTCGTTAGATTGGATCAATTTATTTGAGATGTACAAGTAGCAGCATGAACCCATCTTCTTCATACCCATGTTGGCCATCTTTTGATTTCCATCCGAGTTGTTGTTATCAATAATTGCTTTAAATCCGTTTTCTTGTTGTGCTTGATATGCATATGGATCAACGGTACCGATGGCGTCTACTTGGCCTTTTTCAGCAGCCTTAGCTAACAGATCAGTACTGAAGACTTTCCAAGTAACATCCTTCTTTGGATCTAGTCCAGCGTGTTGCAAAGCGATAGATGTAACGTATTGTGGCGTTGAACCTTGAGCTGGAATACCAATTGTCTTACCCTTCAAATCTTTTACGCTAGTGATGTTTGAATCCTTTGGTACTAGAAGTTTGATACAACCTTGGTGAATACCACCAGCGGCCTTGATCTGGGCACCATTTTGAATTGCTGGCAAATATTGGAAATCGCCGTTTTGTGCATCGTACTTGCCACTGGCGAATCCTGCCTCTAGATCACTGATATCACGTGGATTGGCAACGATATTAGCCTTGATACCATTTTTCTTAAAAAAGCCTTTTTCATAAGCAATATAGTTTGGTGCGTTACAAACTGATCCGTCTTTTGCAGGGACAGTTATCGACCCATACTTATACTCCTTATTACCATTTTGACTGGCTGAACTGTTCCCGCAGCCCGCTAATGTAAAGGTCAGAGCTAAAACTCCGACGATGATTCCTAACAATTTTTTGTAATTCATGTAATTCTCCCCCTCAAAAATTCCAAAAAAATACGCCCCAATGTCTCTCGACATAAGGACGTTATTGACGTGTTACCACCTTTATTCAAGCATCCCTCACGGAATGCTCCTTAATAAGAAATTAAATTTCTCATACCTGATAACGGAGGTATCCGACCGCATCTAACTGTTCGATACGATTTGTAAACGCGAACCATATTCAATAGCTGTTCAATACCGATTCTCACTCAACACGGCTCTCTGTGATCTCGCAGGTTATTTACTCATTCGTTGAAATTAAATTTTTATGATCAGTTAAAACATTTAAGCTAGCAGCCAGATCTTTGATCAAATCCTTAGGATCTTCGATACCAATCGACAATCTCAGTAGTTGATGGCTAATGCCAGCTTTTTTCAAATCAGCTTCGGAAAGTTCAGCGTGACTCATCTTGTAAGGCAACTAGATCAAGCTTTCGACAGCTCCTAAACTCACTGCTAATTGAATCAAGTCAAGATGTTCGACAAACTTAGTTGCATCAAGTCCCGCTTGAAGTTCAAACGAAACAATACCACCGTAGCCATCCGTCTCATCTTTAGCAATCTCGTGGTCCTTAGAACCTTCGATGCCAGGATAATAAATCTTAGCGATTTCGGGACGTCCTTGTAAAAATTCGACGATCTTATCAGCGTTGCTTAAATGACGATCCATTCTAACTGCTAAGGTTTGAATACCTCGTCTGATCAGGCTGGAATCTTCTGGCGACAAAACTGAACCAATACTGTTTTGATTAAAGTAAATTTGATCGGCAATATCTTTATCCTTGGCAACTGCTAAACCAGCAATGACATCCGAGTGTCCTCCTAAATACTTGGTAGCTGAGTGAAGCACGACGTCAGCGCCTAAGTCCAACGGTCTTTGTAAATATGGCGTCAAGAACGTATTGTCGACGATTGTTAACAAGTTATGCTCTTTGGCAATTTTTGAAACAGCCTTGACGCTGGTGACCTTGAGCAATGGATTCGTAAAGCTTTCAAAATAAATCGCCTTGGTATTAGGTTTGATAGCTGCTTCGATCTCGTCAAGATTTTGCGTATCGACTAAAGTGAATTCCAAGTTCCACCGTTTAAAAAATTGATTGATCAATCTGAAAGTGCCGCCGTAGATCTCTTTTCCAATGATGATGTGGTCTCCAGCTGAGAAAATTGCTAGCACTGAATGAATTGCTGCAATTCCAGATGAAAAAGCAAATCCTCTAACGCCATTTTCTAGCGATGCGATTTGGTCTTCCAAATATTGACGCGTTGGATTCCCAGAGCGTGCATAATCAAAATTAACCTTGGCATCGACTTTGGGATAAATATAAGTCGATGAGTTATAGATCGGCACGTTGACCGCACCAGTATTATTATCATTTTGTGGTTTTCCATGAACCAATTTCGTATCAAATTCAGACATAGCAATCTTCTCCTTCCAAAAAAAAATCGCCCCTGCGCAGAATTCACCTGCACAGGGACGACTATTAATCGTGTTACCACCCAAATTCGTTTAGCCGTTGCCGACTAAACCTCAAAGGCACAATCATGCCCGGGATTTTATCGTGATCCCCACGTACCGCAAGCTTGCACTATTGGTATTTGCTCAGAGCTCATGTTCGAAAAATGTTTAAGTCCATCCTTTCACCAACGATGGTCGCTATTCAACTCGACTAATTTTTCTACTCTTCTCGTCAACACAAGTATTTGATTAACTCGTATAATAATTTTTCTTTTTCTGAAAGTCAACAGGATATTTTTAATAAAAAACAAATTTATATCCAAAATACCAGTATTAAAAGCAGTTTGCATGATTAAAATTAGTTTAAAAAAATTTGAAAACACAAAAAAACTACCAGCGATTATTCGTTGGCAGCCTGATTATTTTTGTAAATTCTTTTGATCGTACTGATTGAAATATCTTCATCATAATTATTCTTAAAATAACGCTGGATCTCGGTCCAATTGCAATCCAAATTCATTGTCACGACTAAGACTAAACGCTTTGCCGGTTCAGTTAAGTGACCGGTCTTTGAACCATGGACTCGGAAATCACCAGTGAATTTTTCAGTCAATTCCCCTGATTGAATATCAACTATCCGTTGACTATTATCCAAAACTTTCTGGTTAAGTTCTTTTATTTGAGCAGCAAAGTCATCGAATAAACGACGATAATTTGCTAACTCGCTTTTATAATTTTCATTTTCACGGACTAACTTCTGATAGGTCTCATCAGAAACACTGGTATTAGAAGCTTTAGTAGTTTTTTCAGTAGACTTTTTAACCTTACTTTTGAAAAAGTATCCGGTCGAATAATCTGGATAATTTTGAGTAGCATGCTGCGAATCAGTTCGAACACTATCGATAAACTTGGAAACAGTCGCTTGAATGTTTTGAATATCGCGACTATCAACGATCAATAATGAATAGCCCGACTTTTGTGCAAAATTTAAAATTGCATTTAATTGATCCGGTTGCACATTTTCATCTGAAAATTCGATCAGAGCAGTAGTTTTGTTAATTGCAAAACTAAAATCCACTGGTATCAAGGAATCAAATTTTCCAGACCGCAGGTCGTCAAAAGTAGTTTGCGTTTGATATTCAATTTTGAATAAATCGAGTACTTTTTTAATTTGTTCTTTGCCAACTGATCCGTTGCTCATTTCTTACCTCCAAATGCGTCTAGAAACAGTTTAAATTAAATTGAACAAAATACCAAACGAAACCTTATTCAACTAAAAAAGCCGAATCCCACGAGATTCAGCTTTTTACATATATTGACTTAAATCAGCATCGACAATCCATCTGAATCGAGGATCTTGACCCTTAAGCCTTTATTTTCTAATAAGTTGTCACTGGCCAATTTCGTCAGCTTGCGACTGATCGTTTCTGGTGTCGTTCCGAGGTAAGTTGCAATATCCTTCTTCTTTAATGGCAAGGTAAAACTAGTCTGGTTTAGTCCGGCGCTGGTTTCCAATAAGTAATTTGCCAAACGACTTTCAACGTTTGAAGTCGTTACCTCAGTATTTTGTTGCTCTAATTGCGTGATCCTTTGACCAAAGGCGTTGACCAAGTTAATGGCTAATTCCGGTGAATTGACCATTAATTTTTGGAAATCACTTCGAGAAATCGAACAAACGTGAGTTTCCATCAAGGCTTGTGCAAAACTTGCACGTTCCTTAGTCTCGAAAAGTGCTGCTTCACCGTCGAAATCGCCAGTCTGCAAGATTCTGATCATTTGTTCCTTGCCATTTGGAGCAATTTGAAAAACCTTGGCTTGTCCATGGGCGATAATTTGCAGCGCATCAGCTTCGTCGCCAGCATGATAAAGAAACTCGCCGCTTTGGTAACGATGTTCCGAAACAACTTGCGATAACGTCTCCAAGTCTTTTTCAGGCAATGTTTTAAAAATTGGTACTAATAATAGACAATCTTCATGCGTATGCTCATGGACCATTTAAATCACTCCTTAATCAAACTCTGCTATGGCTTATACAATAAATGTAACCTAAAAACGATTAATTAAACTGGATCTTAGGCGTTTTCCTTAACTCTAACCTTTTTAACTTCATATCCTAGTTCAGTAATAACATCTGACAACTTGTCGCCACTAGTGATGTCTTCATCGATATTTGCTTTAACTTTTGCGGCGTTGAACATAACCTTAACGTCAGAAACGCCCTTTTGGTTTTCAACCGCCTTTTGAATTTTTGTCATACATGAAGGGCAAGTTAAATCGCCCAATTGTAATGTAACTCTTGCCATTTTCTCTTACCTCCGTGTTTTTCTTCTCTACAACTACCATCATATTCTGATTGTTGATTGATTAACTTGATATCGGTCAAGTTTTAAAAAATTTTTCTAATAATATCGTTGTAGCTGTCCGACTGGAATCTATCCGGTCTCTAACTAACTTACAAACACCATTCTACGTTGGTTTTGGATGTAAAAAATTGATTACCATCAAGTTTATAAATAAATTTGATAATTTTTTTTACAAAAATCTCGAATAAAACAAACTCCTACTTAGACTATATAATAAAAGGGATTATCGCACTATTGATCCATCACGAACACTCGATTTTTTTCATGAAAATGAAGTTTGACTGTTGCAACCGGAAAAATCATGTGCTATTGTATTTCTAAATTAAAAATTAATTAAATTTATGAAAGCAGGATTAGAAAATGAAGTTGTCAGTCAAAAGCAATACGTTAAATCATATATCTTCTTCATGGTATTACTACTTTATCAACGAGTGATCGCGACCTTCGGGTGTGTCGGTCACGGCACATTCGATAAAGTAGATTTTTAACGTGTTTACTTGATCGAGTGATTATACAAAAATTACACTTGGTTAAGTAGGACAATTATCATTGACTTCTGTTTGTTTAGCGGTCGACCAAGTGTATTTCTACACTTGATCGACCGCTTTTTTGTTTTTTAAAACGCATAAGATGGGAGCAATACATTAATGAAATACATGACAGCAGGAGAAAGCCACGGACCAGAAGAAATCGCAATTATCGAGGGAATCCCTTCCGGATTGCACATTTCAGAAGAAGACATCAACAAAGAATTAGCTCGTCGCCAACATGGTTATGGACGTGGACAACGCCAAGTCATTGAAAGCGACACAGTCAAATTCCTATCTGGCGTTAGACATCAAGAAACGCTAGGTTCACCAATCACCTTGAACGTTCATAACGACGACCACAATCATTGGGCCAGCATCATGGCACCTAACGATATCGAAACTGATGAGAATTCAGTCAGAAAAGTTATGAGACCAAGACCAGGACATGCCGATCTCGTCGGTGGCATGAAATATCGTCACTTTAAAGATCTCAGAAATGTTTTGGAAAGATCATCAGCTCGAGAAACAGTCATGAGAGTTGCTGTTGGAGCCGTAGCTAAACAACTACTGAAACAGTTAGGCATCGACGTTCATGGATTTGTTTTAAACATTGGGCCAGCTAAAACTAAATTAGAAAAATTAGAAAATTATAAGACTTTAAATGATCTACGAGAAGTATCCGAAAGCTTTTCAACTAGAACGCTAGATGAAGAAACCGATAAAGAAATGCAAGCCGTTATCGACAAGGCAAAAAAAGAAGGTAACACCGTTGGCGGCACCGTTCAAGTTTTTGCAACTGGAGTTCCTGCCGGACTTGGTTCTTATGTAACTGCCGACGACAAACTCGATGCCAAAATTGCCCGAGCAATTGTCGGAATCAATGCGTTTAAGGGCGTTGACTTCGGAGGCGGTTTTGACAACGCTGAAAAATTTGGTAGCGAAGTGATGGATGAGATCTTCTGGTCAGAAGACAAAGGTTTCTACCGTGGCTCAGATAACTTAGGTGGTTTCGAAGGCGGCATGACTACCGGCGAAATGATCAAAGTCAGAGGAGTCGTTAAACCAATTCCAACGCTTTATCGTCCAATGCATTCAGTCGATATCGACACGCACGAGGATCACAAAGCTAGCATCGAAAGATCTGATACAACTGCAGTTACTGCCGCAGCAGTCATTGCTGAAAGCATGGTCGCAATTGAATTAGCCAAAGCTATTCTTGATAAATTCGATAGCGACAACTTAGGAAGATTACAAGAACAACTCAAAACTTACAAAGAAGAAATCAAAGAATTCTAAAGGAGAAGATTATTATGGATGAAGATATTAGAAATATTCACGCAATGAAAATGTTAGCCGTTGAAGCAATCTCAAACGCAAATTCGGGACATCCCGGAATCGTTTTAAGTGTGGCACCTATGCTCTACACCCTAGCAACTAGACATTTAGTCGTTGATCCTGAAAATCCTCAATGGATCAATCGTGATCGCTTAGTCTTATCAGCTGGACATGGCTCAGCACTTCTATACAGCCATCTTCATCTATCAGGATTCGACGTCAGCATCGATGACTTGAAACGTTTCAGACAACGCGGTTCCAAAACTCCCGGACATCCCGAATTTGGTGCAACGCCTGGTGTTGATGCCACAACTGGTCCCCTTGGACAAGGTGTTGGTATGGCAGTCGGAATGGCTGTAGCTCAAAAAAGACTTGAAGCAAAATTTGGCGATTTGATGGATCACAATACCTTTGCAATTGTCGGCGACGGCGATTTAATGGAAGGAATTTCTCACGAAGCAGCTGAATTTGCCGGCGTCAACAATTTGAATAAACTAGTGATCTTATACGATTCAAATTATGTTTCATTAGATGGACCAACTAGTCGTTCATTCAAGACTAATCAAAGAGACCGTTTTTCAGCTTACGGATTCGATACTTTCCTAGTTGAAAATGGCGACGATATCGAAGCAATCGATGAAGCAATCACCAAAGCTAAAGCTTCACCAAATCCAGCTTTCATCGAAATTAGAACTATCATCGGCGAAGGCACTCCTAATGAAGGAACTAATAAGATCCACGGTGCCCCACTTGATGAAAATGGTCTCGACGTCTTGAGAAACAATCTTGACTGGCATGAAGCACCATTCACAGTCCCAACCGACGTTGAAGAATCATTCCGTGAAAAAGTTATGATCCGTGGTCAACAAGCTCATGCTAAGTGGGAACAAGAATTAGCTGATTCAACTGATCGAGCAGAAATCTTACGTGACTTTGAAGTACCAGTTTCAATCGATGCTTCAAAATTGACTACCTTTAAGCCTGGCGACAAGAATGCCGGAAGAAAAGTTGGTCACACAGCAATGAACGACATTGCTAAACAAGTTCCTAACTTAATCGGTGGAGCTGCCGACTTGGCTTCATCAACAAAAACAGAAATTGACGATGCTGGTACCTTCTCAGCTGACAATCCATTAGGTAAAAATATTCCTTTCGGCGTTCATGAATTCGGAATGAGTACGATCATGAATGGTATCGCCTTACACGGTGGACTCAAGGTCTTCGGCTCAACTTTCGCAGTCTTCTCAGACTACTTAAAAGCTGGTATCAGATTGAGTGCTTTACAAAAATTACCAGTCATCTACGTCTTCACCCATGATTCCATCGCCGTTGGACAAGATGGACCAACTCATCAACCAATCGAACAATTAGCTGGACTGCAAAGCATCCCTAACTTAAACGTAGTTAGACCAGGAAGTCCTAACGAAATCGTTTCCGCTTGGAAGATGGCCATCGAATCAACTAATCGTCCAACAGTTATGTTCTTAAGCAGACAAGATATTCAAGAATTGCCTTCAGACAACAATGCCAGCCTACTAGAAAAACGTGGCGGCTACGTAGCAAACTTTGAAAAAGGCAAATTATCAGCAATCTTGTTAGCAACAGGTACTGAACTAGAATTAGCTAAAGCTGCTCAGGCAGAACTCGAAAAAGACAATATCTTCACCCGAGTAGTCTCAATGCCAGACCAAGCTAAATTTTTACAACAAGATATCCTCTACCGCGAATCAGTTCTTCCTAACAATCAACGTCGTCGGATCGCAATTGAAATGGCTAGTCCACTGGGCTGGGCTAACATCGTTGGCTTAGACGGCAAGATCATCGGAACTGAAACGTTCGGTGAATCAGCAACACCTGATGAAGTGATCGACGATTTCGATTTCAATATTGACAACGTCGTATCATCAGTGAAAAATCTTCTATTCAAAATGGAAAAGGTGGGATAACATGGCAAAAGCTTTATACGGGTTGATCGGATACCCAGCAATGCATTCAAAATCTCCACGCATGCAAAATGCCGCTATGCAAGATCTCCAACTCGATGCCATGTATCAAGCCTTCGAGTTTGCACCTACCAAGATGAATGAAGAGATCCAAAAGTTGAAGCTTCGTAACATTCATGGTTTTAACGTCACCATGCCTTACAAAAAAGCCATTATTGATTACCTTGACGAAGTTGACCCCGTTGCTAAAAAGTTGCAGTCAGTCAACACAGTTAAAAAAATCAACGACAAATGGGTAGGCACATCGACTGACGGTCCCGGATTTTGGCACACAATCAAGAATGACCCTCAAAAAGTCGTCTTGATTGGTACAGGCGGAGCTGCAAGAGCCATCATTTCTAGTAAGCCCAATGGAATCAAGCTTTCCGTCTTCAATCGCAATTCGAGACGTTTTCCTGAACATCAGCAACAGATGAAAGACCTGTTCGGGATCGAGTTACAAAAGCTTTCTGAGATCGACAAAGACCTACAAGATGCTGATTTGATCATCAATGCCACTAATGCCGGTATGCGAGACAACGAAAGCGTCTTAACCGAGCAAGACTTTTTACAGGCAAAAAATACTGCTCACGTGGTTGATATTATCTACCGCGACTTCCCAACTAAGTTTATGGAAAATGCCAGATCAGCCGGTTTAACAGCTGAAAATGGCGAGAACATGTTGATAGCTCAAGGCGTTCTTAGTTTCCAATTCTGGTTCGGGCAAAATGCACCAGAAGAATTAATGACCGAAATGGTTCATAGCTAAAAAAACTAATACAAAAGGATGAATAAATATGATTATTGAATTAAAAGATGAAACAGCAGCTAACAAAGTAATGGAGCAAGCTAACGATAAGAAGTTAGAACACGTTTTCCAACATAAGAACCGTATCGGTTTTGTTGACCAAAAAGCATTAGGCGACGTGCCTTTTGAAATCAAAGACGTTGAACAAGTTATTACTGAACATCCGGCCGCAATCCAAGCTAGTCGTTTGTTCCACCCAGAAAATACCGTAATCAAAACTGAACACAGCACAATTGGCGATGGCAGTTTCTCATTGATTGCCGGTCCTGACTCAATTGAATCTGAAGAACACATCCAATTGATGGGTAAAGACGTTAAAGAATCTGGTGCAACACTCTTGCGTGGTGGCTCATTTAAACCTAGAACAAACCCATACTCATTCCAAGGTTTGGGTGAAGAAGGACTCAAATGGCATCGTGAAGCTGCCGACAAATTAGGCATGGACATGGTCACAGAGATCATGGATACCAGAGACTTGGAAATGATCGACAAATACACTGACATGTTCCAAATCGGAACTCGTAACATGCAAAACTTCGCCTTGTTAAAAGCCGTTGGTAAAACTAACAAACCAGTTGTCTTAAAACGTGGTATGTCAGCAACAATTGACGATTTATTGAACGCTTCAGAATACATCGCTGCTGGTGGAAATCACCAAATTATCTTGATGGAACGTGGTATCAGAACCTTTGACAACAAGTACACACGTAATACTTTCGACGTTTCAGCTATCCCTGTTTTGAAAGACTTAACACATTACCCAGTAATCGGTGACCCATCACACGCTGCTGGCGTTACTAAATTCGTTGAACCAATTGGTCTTGCTGCCGCTGCTGCCGGTGCCGATGGTTTGATGGTCGAAATTCATAATCATCCTTCAGAAGCCTTTGTTGATGGTAAACAAGCTTTAACTCCTAAACAATTCGATCATTTAGCAAAGGTTGCAACTGATATTCATAACCTAGTGAAAGAAGAAAAATAATGATAACCGTAACTCTACCTAATAAAACATATGACGTAAAAATCGAAATGGGTCTTGGTCGAAAAATCGGCGAATCTGTCCAACAAGTTTGGTCAAAACGAAAAGTTATCGTCATTACTGACGAACAGGTTGGCGACTTATATCTACATACGACAATTTCCGAATTGAAAAAGGCTGATTTCGATGTCATTACCGCTACCGTTCCTGTGGGCGAAAAATCGAAAAGTCTAAAGTTTGTTGGCGAGATCATTCAAACGATGGCTGACAATGGATTCACTCGTGGCGATGGCGTCATTGCACTTGGAGGTGGAGTTGTCGGCGACTTATCTGGTACCGTCGCAAGTTTATACATGCGCGGGATCGCATTTATTCAAATCGCAACTTCAATGACTGCAATGGTCGATTCTAGCGTTGGTGGCAAAACTGCTGTTAATTTAGGACAAGTCAAAAATATTATCGGTTCGTTCTACCAACCAGACTTAGTCTTGATCGATCCAATTTTTTTAAATAGCTTATCAGAACGTAACTTAGTCGAAGGTTACGGCGAAGTCGTTAAATGCAGTGCCCTTGAAGGCGGCGACTTCTTCGAACTTACCGGCAAAATAAAAAAAATCGATGACATTTTAGCTAATGCCACCGAATTGATTGAACGTTCAGTTAATTTCAAAGCCAATGTGGTTATGAAAGACGAAAAAGAAAGCAACTTGCGTCGGATCCTTAACTTCGGTCATACGTTAGGTCACGCCATTGAATTATTAGCTAACGGAAAATTGATGCATGGCGAGGCTGTTGCGATTGGAATGGTGACAATTTCTAAGTGTTTTGAAGCTACCAATGTCACTCCAGAAACCGTCACTTCTGAAATAAAATCTCGTTTAGATGCAGTCGGACTTCCCACCTCATCAAACTTGATCGGTACTCCAGAATTCTTTGACCACTTAAAAAACGACAAAAAAAATGACCACGGAACTTTGAATCTAGTCGCTTTAAAAAACATTGGCGAACCCGTCATCGTTCCTACTAAACTAACTGAAATGCCTGACTTTATTGCACCTCTGAATCAGAAATAATTGCATCATAAGGAGAAGTAAAACTATGAAACAACTACCAACAACAGAAAACGGATTGCACGGGACGATCGTCGTACCTGGAGATAAAAGTATCTCCCATCGAGCTCTAATGTTTGGAGCCATGGCAAACGGCACAACCAAAGTTCTCAGACGTCTAGATTCTGCTGATGTATCAAGTACCATCAGCGTTTTACGATCCTTAGGAGCAAAAATCACTGAATTGGACAACGACATCACCGAAGTTATCGGGACAGGCGTTTCTGGTCTTAAAGATCCCACAGTTGACCTAGATATGGGTAATTCAGGAACTTCGACTAGATTACTAACTGGTCTGATTACTGGAGCCGGTTTACAGGCAACGATAACCGGTGACTCCAGCTTGTCAAAACGTCCAATGGATCGAGTTATCGATCCCCTTTCTGAAATTGGCGGCAAATTCACATCTGATCATGGGCATCTACCATTGACGGTTCAAAAATCTACACTCAGTTCAACTATCAAGCAAACTTTACACGTCGGCTCTGCTCAAGTTAAAAGTGCTATCCTCTTGGCCGGATTAGCTGCTGGATCTGACACCTTTGTTACCGACCCCTTCCATACTCGAAATCACACCGAACAAATGCTTCCAAAATTCGGCGTAAAGGTCGATATCAAGGGCGACACCATCCATATCCCAGCTAATCAAAACTTGCAACCTGCTGAGGTTGAAGTCCCTGGCGATATTTCGTCAGCTGCTTACTGGATAGTTGCTGGGCTAATTACTCCAAACAGTGAACTAACAATCAAAAATGTCGGAGTAAATCCAACTCGAATCGGACTTCTAACCGTCCTTCAACAGATGGGTGGCGACATTACGATCAATCAAAAAGATGATATCGGTGAACCAATTGCTGATATTACGGTAAAAACTAGTCAGCTTCATGGAGTTGTAGTTGGCGGAGACATCATTCCTTCCTTAATTGATGAAATACCGATGATCGTTTTAGCTGCCACTCAAGCAACCGGCACTACCGTTATCAAAGATGCTGCCGAGTTGAAAGTCAAAGAAACCGACCGAATCGAAACTGTACAAGAAGAGTTAAACAAGTTAAATGCGGATGTTACGCCAACCGAAGATGGATTTATTATCAAAGGTGGCAAACAGTTAGTGGCACAAGACACACACGTTTCCGGACACGCTGATCATCGAATTGCAATGATGCTAAGTATTGCAGCTTTGGTCACCAATGGTACTATTATTTTAGATGACGATGAGAGTGTCAAAATCTCTTATCCAACATTTTTTAATAACCTGGAAGGAATCGTGTAATCATGACAAAAGTAATCGTAGACGGACTTGGCTCAATGGGTAGTTCTTTAGCCGAGCAATTAGAAAGCAACAATTATTATGTAGTTGGAATAGATGATAATCCATCTACAACCCAAATTGCTTTATCTGAAAATGTAGTTAATGAAATTGGACATTTGGATGCTGAAACAGTCAAAGATGCTGATTTAATCATACTTTGCACACCTGTTTCAGTGATCATTAAACAAATCAATACTTTAAAACAATTACATTTGAATCCCGATACGATCATCATGGACATTGGCTCGACCAAGGGAGAAATTCTCCAAGCCGCAGCTGGTTTAAATAACTTTATTGGTGGACATCCAATGATCGGTACCGAGCGTAAAGGTATCGTCGGTCGTGATAAAAATATGTTCAAGGGTACGCCATTTTTCTTGATTGGCGATGACTCGCTAGCAGCTAAAGTTGAAAAACTATTAGCTCCTTTAGGTTCTGATTTTCAACAATTATCAGCTAAAGAACATGACTATTTGACTGCAGCAATTAGTGCTTTGCCACATCTAGTGGCCTATGCCCTAACTGACTCGGTCGATAAAATGTTGCCAGAAAACAAACTTAATTGGCAAAATCGCGTTGCAGGTGGCTTTTCAGACACTACCCGTATCGCAAAATCTAACCCAAGTCTTTGGACAGATATCATCATGTCAAACAAGCAACAGATCCTTGAAGGATTAGATGACATGATCAATACACTATCAGACTATCGTCATGACTTAGAAAACGGCGATACTGAATCATTAAATAAGAAAATATCAAAAGCTCAAGAAATTAGAAAAAAGGTAGGTGAGTCTAAAAATGGCTGACACTGTTATGCTAATTGGCTTCATGGGCGCTGGTAAAACTACCGTTGGACAGCAGCTCGCTCAAGCTACTAATCAAAAATTTTTAGATTTAGATGATGAATTCGTGAAAGAAACTGGATCTTCGATCAGCGATTTTATGGAGGCTCACGGCGAAAGTGGCTTTCGTGAAATGGAAACGAAGGTTTTAGAAAATAGACTGCAAAGCCCTGGTGTTATTAGCACTGGCGGTGGAATAATTGAATCTGACGTAAATCGTAAGATCATTGAAAATAGCGATGCAACGGTCATCTTTTTACAAGCTGACTTTGCGACTGTCTTACAACGTTTATCCTCAGATACTGACCGTCCCCTATTGCGCCAGCTATCAATGAAAGAATTGCTCGACCGCTGGGAATTTCGTCAGCCACTCTACAATGAGGCGGCGGATTCAGTGATCATGACTAATGGCAAAGAGCCACATAAGATTGTCAGCGAACTGACTAATATGTTGGCTTTACCAGACAATTCACTAGTTTCATTACGCAGTCAGATCGACAGTCTTGATCGTCAAATTCTACATCTAATTTCTGAACGAGTTAACGTTGTCAAAGAAGTAGCTAACGTCAAGAAGCAAACTGGCATGTCAGTGGTTCAAAACGATCGAATGGATCAGATTCGTTTGGAATTAAAAGACGAATTCAGTCATAACCCGAATGTTTCTGATGAATTGATCGATGAACTAGTCGACTTACTTACATCAACTGCAATCGATAAAGAAAAGAAAATGATTGGCTAAATTAAAGAACTCGAATTCCCTGTATTCAGGTTATTCGAGTTCTTTTTGCATTCATGAACAGATATACTAAAGCTAACAGTTATTACGCCGTTATATTTTTTGCATGTAAAAGACTTTTGGCAGATAATTTAACGCCCATAGTCCTTAATAGAGTTGAGGAGACGAACAATGAATATTGGAAAAAGAATATCCACCCTTCGCCAAATGAAAAATTTTAGTCAGGACGATTTAAGCGTGAAACTTCACGTTAGCCGCCAGACTATTTCAAATTGGGAAAATGACCGAACTTATCCTGACATCAATAGTTTGGTGATGCTGTCTGATATTTTTGCAGTCTCCTTAGATAATCTAGTTAAGGAGGACCTCCCGCTAATGAAAAATGAAATCAAACAAACACAGATTAGATTATTAGCCATCGGTTCAATCAGTGTTATCATCCTAACCTATCTCTGTTTATTAGTGTTGAAATGGTCAGTATCTTTAGGGTCATTATTAGTTGGCGCCACGACTGTCTTGGGACTAGTTATGATTTATTATTTTTCAAAAGTCATCAATTCAGCAAATCTCAAGACATTTCGTCAGGTGGTCGACTACGTTAACGGAAAGCCAAGCCAGCCAGTCACCCGTTCGAAAAAACAGACCATCGTTCAGACATTGATTGGCCTCGTGATCGGTCTGGCATTAGGATTACTGATCATTTGGCTAATTTTCCACTTTGTTCTACACGTCTTATAATATCGGAGGATCATTATGGGCTTAGAGGATAAGGACTACTTAATGCGACAATACAGCCAGATTTCCAAGATGCTAGGAAGCATCGTCAATAAAGAATCAATGGAACAAATCATTCATTTTGATGTAAAAGAGGAACAGAAAATAAAAAAAGACGAAGCCTGACGGTTTCGTCTTTTATTTTGTACCATGGTGAGCTTGTCTCATCATTTCTTCAAGCATATCCCCATTATGTTTGCCCTGATTAAGCTCAACCATTTCCCCGGTTGCAACGTAAACTGTCCATTCGGCCAAATTTACGATATGGTCGCCGATTCTTTCTAACATTCGATCGACCATTAAATAACTAGAACCCATGTGCGCCGTAACATAGCCATCTTGGATCGAATCAGTTACCAATGATCTCGTTAAGATGTATGACTTATCCACCTTGAGATCTTCTTTGGCAACTGAACGAGCTAATTCCACGTCATTTCTGACATATGAATCCAACGCCTGTTCGAGCATCGTCCTAATTTGTGCAGTCATATCAGCGATATTTTTTTCTACGATCGGTAAACGTCGATCGGACTCCCCCCGAATTGTTTCTTGAGCAATACTGACGGCATGATCGCCGATTCGTTCCAAGTCAGAACTAGCTTTTAAAATAACCATGATAATTCGTAGATCTGTTGCCACAGGTTGTTGTAACGCAATGAAATCAAAAGCCTCTTTTTCGAGGTGTACTTCCTCTCCATTCGTGTTCTGATCATTTTCGATTACTTCCTTAGCTAAATTATTATCATGCATCGTAAATGCCTTAGTTGCTTGATAAATTTGCTCGCTCGTATTAATGCCCATCTGCATAAATTGGTCATGCAGCTGGTTTAGTTCGCTTGAAAAAAGCTTTCGCATATTGTGTCCTCCGGTTCAGGATCCGCCTATTGACGTGACCTGTATCGTCGAATTTTAACCAAACGCACCTGAAATATAATCAGATGTCGCCGGCATTGACGGATTCATAAAAATATTCTTGGTCTTATCGTATTCGACAATGTGGCCTAAGTGGAAAAAGGCTGTGTAATTACTGATACGTGTAGCTTGAGACATGTTATGCGTAACAATAATGATGGTGTATTTTTCCTTCAGTTCGGTCAACGTGTCCTCAATTTTTGAAGTTGAGATTGGATCTAGTGCACTAGCAGGTTCATCCAATAATAAGACTTTAGGTCTCATTGCAATTGATCTTGCAATACATAAACGTTGTGCTTGTCCACCTGACAAAGCCAAAGCACTCTTATCGAGCTCATCTTTAACTTCATCCCACAAAGCAGCTTCTTTTAAGCTAGTTTCTAAACGTTCTTCTAAAATGTTTTTATCTTTGATCCCATTGCTTTTTAATCCAAAGAGAATATTCTCTCGAATCGACTTAGCAAATGGATTAGGCATTTGAAACACCATGCCAATTTCTTTTCGAACTTCGTAAACATTGACCTTCGAAGAATTCAAATCAGTACCTTCGTACATAATTTTTCCTTCAACGCGGGCAATTTTATCGTTCATTCGATTTAAACAACGTAAATACGTTGACTTACCCGATCCTGATGCTCCAATCAAAGAAGTGATTTGATTTTTAGGAAATTGCAACGTAGCATCAAAAATCGCGTGACTGTTACCGTAATAAACTTGTAAGTTGTCTGACGAAATTTCGATTTCATCTTTAATAGGTACAATCTTATGTTCTGTTAAATCATATGTTTTCATAATTATTTACCTCGTAGCCGTCATCTTCTTGTAAAGCCAATTTCCAATGAATCTGGCTCCCAGGTTGAATACTAAAATAACGATGATCAAAACCGCAGATGATGCACTTGAGATCAAGTGAGCATCTGGAGTAACACTTTCAGTATTAACTTTCCAAATGTGAACAGCTAAGGTTTCGGCTGGGCGCATTGGATTTAAGAAACTTGCTGGATCGAAAATGTTCCAGTTTCCATAGTCAACTGAAGGTGCACTTTGTCCCGCCGTATAGATCAAGGCAGCAGCTTCACCGAATACACGACCAGCACTCAAGATAACACCAGTTAAAATACCTGGTAACGCTACTGGCAAGATAATTCTCGTAATAGTTCTCCAATCTGATAATCCTAATGACATACCAGCTTGTTTTTGCAAATCAGAAACACTACTCAATGATTCTTCAATACTTCTTGTCAATAATGGCAAGTTGAAGAATGTTAAGGCAATTGCTCCAGAAAGGATCGAGAAACTAAGTTTTAGTTGAATAACTAAGAACAAGTATCCGAACAGACCGACAACCACGGAAGGTAATGAACTCAATACTTCGATGGTCGTTCTGATCAAATGCGTTACCCAGTTGTCCGCTGCGTATTCAGCTAAATAAATACCTGAGCCTAGAGCAATTGGAAATGATATTAACAATGTTAATACTAAGAGATACAAGGAATTAAAAAGCTGATCTCTGATACCACCACCGGCGCTAAATGCCTGTGCTGGCGATGTTAAAAATCTCCACGAGATATTTGGCACACCGTTAAATAAGATATAGCCAATAAGAAATAACAGGATTAAAACAACAATGCCAACTAGAGCATAAATGATTCCTGTTGCGATATTATTTGTACGTTTTGGATTCATTTTTTAATACTGCCTTTCTTACCAATAAATCTAACTAGCAAGTTGAAAAATAGTGACATGAACAAGAGAATCAAGGCCAATGACCAAAGTGCGTTGTTAGGCAAAGTCCCCATAACTGTATTTCCAACATCAGTGGTTAATTTACTAGTCAAAGTCGATGCAGGTGAAACTAAGCCTTTAGGCATCAAAATGGCATTTCCGATAACCATTTGAACAGCTAAAGCTTCACCGAAGGCACGAGCCATACCAAAGATGACAGCTGTCAAAATACCAGGTGCGGCGGTTCTCAAAATAACTTTGTAAATTGTTTGCCAGCGATTAGCACCTAGTGCTAAAGAAGCTTGACGATAACTTAATGGTACAGCTTTTAAACTATCAACAGACAATGATGTGATAGTTGGTAATACCATTACAAAAAGTACGATCGTACCGGCTAAAATACCAAATCCAGTACCGCCAAATACTTTTCTAATGATTGGTACCACCACAGTCAGTCCAATAAAACCATAGACAACTGATGGGATACCGACTAACAATTCAATTACTGGTTGCAAGAACTTCGTACCCTTTTTACCAGCAATTTCTGACATAAAGATAGCCATTCCTAGAGCAAATGGAGTTGCCAATAAAGCTGATAGTATCGTTACCGCAAAAGATGTAACGATCATTGGCAATGCTCCAACTTCGGGATTTCCATGAGCATCGACTGCTCCCGGATTCCAATCAGAACCTGTTAAAAATCCCCAAACATTAACATGATTTTGTGTAAAGGTTGCTATTCCCCGTGACGTGATAAAGTACAAAATACATACCACAAGAGCAATGATCAAACCAATGCAAAAATAACAAATTGCACGGCCCATATGATCTTCACGGGTTGCTTTTGACTTTTGTAGCAACCTGTTTTGAATCTCTTTCATTTAAATCCTCCAAAAATTAACAAAAAAAAACTTCAACCAATTAGTTTGACAAAATCTCCCCCTAATTCGGTCAAAGTTTTAAATTATAGAAAAGGTATTAATTACTTGTTAGTAACGTTACCTTTTGAATCCTTTTGAACTTTCATATTATGAATGCTGATGTAACCCATTTTCTTAACCAAGTTGTCTTGGACGTCTTTAGAATCCATGTACTTCAAGAAGTCAGCAGTAGCAGTCTTTGCTTTGCCCTTTGTATACATGTGTTCGTATGACCAGATCTTCCACTTGTTTGATTCAACATTTTCATCAGTTGGCTTTACCTTGTCAATTGACAATGGTTTAACTGAATCGTTCAAATATGAGAATGCTAGATAACTGATAGCACCTGGTGTTGATGAAACAATCTTTTGAACAGTACCGTTTGAATCTTGTTCTTGTGACTTAACAGCCTTGTCACCTTTAAGAACGGCATCTTCAAATGTTGCACGTGTACCTGAACCTTCAGCACGGTTAACAACTGTGATCTTTTCGTCTTTACCGCCGACTTCTTTCCAGTTAGTGATCTTTCCTGTAAAGATGTCTTTTAATTGAGCCATTGAAACATTTTCAACGCCAGCGTCTTTGTTAACAACCGGTGCCATACCAACTACAGCTACCTTGTGGTCTTCAAGTTTACTTGCATCGATTCCTTGCTTAGATTCAGCAAAGATATCAGAATCACCGATTTGAACGGCACCGTCTTGAACTTGGCTCAATCCTGTACCAGAACCTCCACCTTGAACAGTGATACTGATCTTCTTGTTATCGTTTTGGAATTGACCAGCAGCCTTTTCAACCAATGGTTGAAGAGCTGTTGAACCAACAGCGGTAACTTTACCAGCATGTTCGCTGGCACTTGAACTTCCATTTGTGTTTGTAGATGAAGCATTGTTAGAACCACAACCAGTTAAAACAGCACCTACAGCACCTAACATCAATAAAGTTGAGAAAATATTTCTCTTTTTCATAAACTAGGACCCCTTAATATATTTAAATTAGCTCTTAGCTAATCTTTAAGTCTGCCTATACTGTACTTGGTGAATGTAAATTTATTGTTTATCAATTGTAAATAACGTGTAAATTTTGTGTTACAAGATGGGGCATTTTTATAAATAGGTTGACCGATATTTTTGTTTTTTTTTATACCAAATAACAATGCAAACACGGACGTTCTGTAAGGACATATATATATGTCAGTTGGTATACTTTCAATGGATATCAGAGCGAGATGTTAACTATTTATGTGGAGGCGAAATGAATTAATGAAACCCTTAGTTTTGTTAAGCAACAACCTATCATTATTCATTGAGATTAACCGCCATTGTAATGATCAAGGCTGGTTTATCAGTAACATGACTGATCCTCGTAAAACGCTTGATTTAGTCCAGGATGAAGAAGTTTCTGGATTGATCTGGGATCTGTCTGCTGCCCCACTAAAACAATATATGAGTGAAATGAAATTAATCAGAAAAAACATCGATGGTCCGATAATGGTTTTTGCACCCGAAGAAAATCATGACGAGAGAATTTCTTGCTACGGATTAAACATCGATGCCTATATGATCGAACCCTTAGATTACGTTGAGTTAGTTGCCCGGCTCAAACAATTATTGTGGGTTTATAATCGAGCTAATAATTCAGCGGATAGCATCACTACTAGCCCCGCCAGCGCACATCGTAGTGACCATGCTTCAGTTAAATGCGATAATTTGGAAATTGATTTCAAACAATATCGTGTTACCAATGGTGGCGTCGACCTAGGATTGACGCCCAAAGAATTTAGCTTACTCTGGTATTTAATGAAACACCGTGGGCAAGTCCTCAGTCGAGATCAACTGTTAGAAGGTGTTTGGGGTTATGATTCCATTGGTTCTTCACGGATAATTGATATTCATATCAGTCATTTAAGAGACAAATTGGAAACCAATCCCCAAGATCCCACTTGGATCAAGACTGTCAGAGGATTCGGCTATATACTAGACAATTCATATCCATTAATTGCCGAGAGCATGTAAAAATAAAAGGGACTCATTTTACTGAGTCCCTTTTATTGTGCATTAAATTGAAATTGTAATTAATGAAACAATACTGTCAGGATAGTTATCCTGAATTTTTACCATTGTTGATGATTCAGGCAGCTTGTCTTTATCACTGATCAAAATTTTTAACAATGTCTCGGCATTAGTCCGCGCATCTTTTATATTAGTACCATATGTATTGGCGGTTGAAATATCAGGAAAAGTTACATTATATAAAATTTGGTCTTCATATTGGTTTTTGCTTAGTACTGCAGGATATGTGAGTTTTGTTAACATGGTTATCACTCCATTTATATAATTAATATATTTATCATCCACATTATTTATACAACTATTTGTGTAAACGTTGCCTCTATAATTCACAAAATATTTTTTCTGATTTTGAGATAACTAAAATATCATTTTATTTTTGCAAAGTAAAAGAGACCTAATTCAAATTAATGAACTAGATCTCTTTTTTAAAATTAAGCTCTGAATCCTGATGTCTTCTTAAACAAAACTACTGTCATTGAAGCAACTGCGACTCCCATGATTGTCAAAATAATCGAGTTTGTCGTATTGCCTGTTTGTGGCAAAGTAGTATTTCCAGTTGAAGAACTTGGAGTACTTGTTGAACCGGATGTTGGCCAACCTGAGGTTGAACCATACACGCCAGTTCCGCTAGTGCTAGGCGTTGTTACAGCGCTAGTACCCGCAACACCTGATGATGTAGCGTTAAACTTGAAGTTGACGCTCTCAGTTGAATTAAAGCCAAGATTTGATACATCAATTGTCATCGTACATGGTACCAATTGGTTCAAATCACTTAGACTATTGACGTTGAAGGTAAAGTCCATGTAGTTTTGGTCACCTTGAGAATAAGTATTTTTACTTGTGATCGAACCGCCATTGATTGAATCGATTGTTACTGGTTCAGTTCCAAATGAAGTTGGATAAACCATAGTCATGGAAACCTTATAAGTTCCATCGTCATTTGGAGTTACCTTAGCTGTTCCTGTAAAAAATTGTGTTGAGACTGATTCGCCTTGTGATGCATCAGCTTTTAACACTTGATAAGGAATATCTTGTTCCGTCGCTGTCGTTGAACCAGATGTTGTTACAGGAGTTCCAATAACAACGTTAGTACCTTCTGTTCCACTGTTGTTGGAATCGGCGGTACCTAGCAAGTTGTCTGAGCCAGCAATCGTACCAGTTGGATCTTTAGCAGCATCAGGCAAAAGCGGTGTTTCGTCATCTGTTTTTGTATCCTTAGCTGGATCAGTTTTAACAGAATCTTTATCTGCAGGTTGGTCCTTTAAACTACTAGTATCAAAGACAAAGTCGGCAGTTGGATTCATTAATCCTAACCCTAAAACCTTAATAGACATTTGACTGTTCATTTTATTATCTAAATCGGATAGCTTGTTAACATTAAAGCTGATATCTTTATAAGACTTTCCACCTTCTGAATAAGTATCTGAATCAGAAACCGGATTGCCGTTCATTGTTTGGATATCAACACTGGCAATTGATGGGATCTCAACTTGAAGCGTTACTTTGTAAGTACCATCGCCATTAGGTGTTACTTTAGCAGTGTTCGTAAAATATTTGGCAGAAAGTGAAGATTCACTAGTTCCAGTTTTTAAAACTTTATATGAAATTGTTTGTGCTTGATCATTTGTGGCAGCTTTGGCTGTCTGTGTTGTTGTCACTTGTGGTAGTCCGACATTAGCCACTGTGGCAGGAACAATTGCCCCCCCGAGCAACATTCCGACGGCTAAAATTTTGACAATGCTTTTCTTCATTGTGATGCCCCCTCAATATATATAGGTCAATAATATCATATATCTCATAAACATACTTATCGAATTATACATTCTGATAAATGTTTTTGTGAAATGAATTTCATCATATATTTTGACACTAAAAATTGAAGATATATACTGTAACTACTACTCAATTTTTTGGAGGCAACATTTATGAAGCAAGGTACAACTATTATTACTTTAGATAACGGCTATCACCTTTGGACTAACACTCAAGGCCAAGGCGACATCCAATTACTCTGTCTACACGGTGGACCCGGTGGAAATCACGAATACTGGGAAAATTTTGGTGAAAAGCTTGCCGATTTAGGTGTTCAAGTTTCAATGTACGACCAATTAGGTTCATGGTATTCAGACCATCCTGATTACAATGATCCTGAAATTGCCGATAAATATTTGACTTACGACTACTTTTTAGAAGAAGTTGAAGAAGTTAGACAAAAATTAGGCTTAGATAATTTTTACCTAATTGGTCAATCATGGGGTGGCGCTCTAGTTCAAATGTACGCTGCAAAATATGGCCAACACCTTAAGGGTGCCATCATTTCAAGCATGGTCGACGAAATTGACGACTACGTTGTTAATATCAACAAATGTCGTATGGATGCTCTCGGTCCTGACAAAGTTAAATATATGGAACAAAAAGAAGCTGAAAACGACCTTGATGATGCAACTTACCAAAGCTACGTTGACGTTCTTAATGCTCAATATATCGACCGCAAGCAACCAACAGCCATCAGACATTTGATCGACACAACTGATACTGACGTTTACGGTGCATTCCAAGGTAACAACGAGTTTGTTATCACTGGTAAATTAAAGGACTGGCACTTCAGAAAACACCTTAAAGAAATCACTGTTCCAACTTTGATCACATTTGGAGAACATGAAAGTATGCCAATCTCTACAGCTAAGATCATGCAAAAGGAAATCCCTCATGCAAGATTGGAAACAACCCCAAACGGTGGACATCATCACATGATCGATAATCCAGACGTATACTTCGCACATCTAAAGAAATTTATTAAAGATGTTGAAAACGATAATTTTAACGATTAAAAAGCATCCTCAAATTGAGGATGCTTTTTTTTACGAATCTTGCTTTGTAGCAGCGATATCTACTTCTCGGATATTTACTTCCTGTGGCATATCGTACATGAATTTAACGGTTTCAGCGACATGCTTAGGGTCAAGCGTGATTCCGCCCATAGTATCTTTCCAAGCTTCATAATCGTTTAGAGCTGATTTGCTAGTCACATGCGTCAACAACTCTGTCTCAGCAGCTCCTGGAGCAACCATCATGATTCGAACATTCTTGGGAGCACTTTCTTCACGGATAGTTTCAGATAGTCCATGAACTCCAAATTTAGAAGCCACATAAGCTGCATGATTAACGAAAGTCTTTTTACCAGCAATCGATGACATATTCAAAATTGTTCCGTGTTCACGTTCACGCATATCGTTTAAAACGATTTGGGTACCATTTAATACACCCATAACATTGGTATCCATCATCGTTTGCCACTCTTTAGGGTCTTGATTTTGCACATTTCCCAATAACATGACGCCAGCGTTATTAACTAATAGATCTGTCTTGCCGTATTTTGCTTCAGCCTTACGAATAGCCTTTTCAAACTGTTCATAGTTCGTCACATCGACCGTATCAGTCATGACGTTGTCAAAGTTTTTGGCAACCTCAGCTAACTTCTCTTCTCGACGGCCCAACAACAAAAGTGGATATCCGTCAGCATTGAATATTTTAGCAATTTCAGCACCAAAGCCGGAACTTGCACCTGTTATTACAACTAAATTTTTCATAAATTACCTCTTATATACTTATCTAAAATGATGTTTTTTAAAAAGCTTTTTTCAACGTTTTAAAGTATAATTGCCGTAATAATTCAATACAAGTACGCACATTTAGGTAACTACGAGAAACATTGGAGGTATAACTATGTTGGAGAAAAAAACTCAACCACTCTATTTAAACGAGTTCGACGCCACCATGAAAATGATCCAGGGTAAGTGGAAAATAATGATCATGTATCAGCTGGCAGAATCTGAAAACGTTCGATTTGCGGATATTCAAAAACACATTCAAGACGTTTCCCATAAGACGCTTACGGTTCAATTACGTGAACTAGAAAATGATGGACTGATCAGCCGCCACGATTTTGGGACAGCTCAACCTCACGTTGAGTATCAATTAACAGACAATGGAAAATCGTTGTTCCCCATCTTAGACGACATTTGTACTTGGGGCGACACCCATATTGACCACAGTTTGTTAGAACGGACTCTGTGCGATGAATAATAAATCCCGCTATTTCGTCTGAAATAGCGGGATTTTTGTATTTGTTAACCGACCGTACTAGTACCATCGTTGTAATTTAGATTGTAGCCTTTTTCAACATTGAAAATATAGACGTTAAAGTGGATGGCATCATTTCCGACTGATTGAGCCTCCATTTGAACTCCTCTGGCTAATAGTTCATTGCCTCTAAAAATTGGAGTGATCCGATAACGGACATAACGATTTGAATTGCCCTTCAAATAATAGGCAACGTCCATTTCGTGAGCCTGCATTTCAGGACTGTTCAATGAGGCCGTTCCGGTCATTAAATTCTTAATATTATTATTTTGACCTGTAAATTGGTAACCGATCAAGTGACTGCGGTTATACAGCCAACCAGAACTAGTCTTCTTATTGTGCCAGCCAGTTGGATTTACGAACAATCTTTCACGTTTGGCTGTTGGCATCAAAGACTTGTTCAACAATGCATTGGCAGCTGTGACACGATTTAGATTGTCCAAATTACCATATTTTTGCCAAGGACCATTTGCTGTACTCAAATCATTACTATCAAATTGCGGATTGTTATTATTGACGGTAATTTCTTGTTTTCCTTCGTAATTTAAATCAGCTAGCTTAGAGTCGCTCGAATTGTCAGTAGTCGTTTCTGACTTAGCAGATTGACTAGTCTGATGCTTACTAATGTAGTCTTGATTGTCAGCAATCTTTTTTTGCTTAGTTTCGATTTGCTTCTTGAGCTTTTTATTGCTCTTCAACAAAGCCGAAGCTTTTTGCTGAAAACTAGATTGTGCATTGCTAGAGCCAGCAGTTGCAACATTATCGACTCCTACTCCAGCGATAACAAATAATCCTAAAAACAGAATGACGATAGTTTGAATTCGTTTTTTCATTATTGTTTAGCCTTCCTATATCCAGCATTGATTGCTTCTTGTTCAGAGTTAAAGTAGACCGCATTCTTGGATTTCATCGTATACCCTCGTTGTCCTGGCAAATGATAGACATGAGAATTAACATTACCAATAATGTATTGCGATGAATTGCCACTGATGGTCTGATCTCCAGAATCGGCATTGTTAGTTCCATCTGAATTTGTCGATTGATTATTATCGGCAGGATTTGATTGAGAACCGCCCTGTTCATCGATCACTTCTTGAGCTGCTTGATCTTCAACGTTAGACTGTTGAGATTCGATGTCTTGGCGTTGTTTGTTGGTATCTTTTAATTCTTGATCCAACTTTTTGTTCGTAGCAACCAGATTACTGTGTTCTTTTTTCGCAGCATTATATTGAGTCTTAGTTATCTCGTTGCTATTGCTTCCAGAAGTATTGTTGTCGCCACTGTCGCAGGCCTGCATAAAAATAACGATAAATATCGTTAAAAAAATCGGGCCGATAACCTTTATGAATTTAGAAATTGAAGATTTTTGCATTAACTTTCCTCGATGTTGATCACTTCATAGAAGCGATTCGAAATTATATTGGATTCTTGATGTTTCTTGGTTGTCTGTTCAGTTGGATCTGCTGTTCCCGTATCAAAGGAAAGATCATTGATCAATGAGATTCCTGCGATCGTGAACAAAATTAAGAACACCAATTGAATTTTAAAGTACAGTTTGCTGTTCTTGCGTCCCGTACGCCGGATAATAATTGTAAAAAGTGCCCAGAAAATGGAAATAACGATCAAAGCGATTACCATTTTGTTTTCCTCGATTTTACAGATTTAAACCCAACTTTAATCTTACAAAATTTTAGCTGATAAAAAAAGCGTCACGCTGAAATCATTAAAAAAAGAGCCTGCTCAGCAAGCTCTATTTATTTAAACTTTTTATTACGTAGTCAGCTAATTGGTCAACTCGTTTAAAATCGTCTTCGTCCGGTTCTTGATTGATCTTAACTGAATCGGCAACTTGTTCACCGTTGCTTGAATTCAATTGCATTGTGAAGTAATCGACCGCACGTCCAAAGTGAACATGCCCCTTCGAACTTGAGCCAACGACAGCAAACTTAGTCCGGTCTAAGTCAACGTCCTGTAAGTCTTCATAAAAATCTTGTGCTTCGTCAGGTACTTCACCATCGTGATAAGTGTATGTGGCAATGATGACTGCATCATAGTCAGGTAAACTGTAAGCATCGCTATCGACTAATTGCTCAAGCGTGACGTCTTCACCTTTATCTGTTAAATACTGATTTAAGTGCTCAGCAATTTTTTCATTATGACCAGTCATACTTGTATATGAAATCAATATTTTACTCATTTAATAACCTACCATCTAACGCTAATACGTTCTTTGTTGTGTTGTGCATTTTCGATCTCGTCAACTAAGGCAATCGCAAAGTCAGCATAACTGATCTTGCTGATACCCTGGTTATCGAAAGTCAAAACTTCGCCGGAAAGGACATACTTGCCCGTTCGCTCTGCTTTTGCATCAAAATCTGCCGCCGGGCTAATGAATGTCCAGTTAATATCGCTTTGACGTAAAACATCTAGCGACTTACCCATCTCTTCACTCAATGGTTTAACTTCATCTGGAAATCCTTTTTGTTGATAAAGCTTGGTCGTATGCGAATCGTCTAAGTAAAGCGAACCTGCACCACCAACGACAAATAAACGTATCTTTGTCCCAGATAAAATGTCGATCAAATGTTTAGTAGCCGGAACATATTCCGTAACTTTAGGTCCAAAAAATCCTAACGCATCAACAACGACGTCAAATGGCTCAACATCTGCTTTAGTAATTTCGTAGACATCCCTGACTAAATAATCTTTAGTTTGGGCTTTGTCAGCCGATCTGACGATCGAAGTAACGTCATGTCCTCGTTTCACAGCTTCTTTAACGATCAAAGAACCTTCTTTTCCATTAGCACCTATAACAGCAATTTTCATGTGCACACCTCCTGTACATGATTAGTGTACACAAGAAATGTGAAGATTGCCGACGGATTTAAATATTTGCGGAATTACCCACGCCCTTGATCCAGAAACTATTCTGAACTTGATCAAGCAATGTAACTAACTGTTGAGTCTCCTTAACGTCGTGAACCCTTAGAATTCGACCACCTTCAAGATACATAGCGGCTTCAGTCACTAAAGTCATTGGCAAACGATCGTCCTTAGCAATTCCCAGTAGGTCTCCGAAAAAGCCTTTGCGAGAAATCGCCACCATCATCGGACGCTTTAAATCATTAAACTGGTCCAGATTTCTGATCATTGAATAATCTTGCGCGCCGTGAACGACTTTGGAATAACCGATACCTTGATCGATGGCAATTCGATCAGAATCGATTCCAGCGGCATTTAAATCATGAATATTTTTTACAAAAAAGTCGTGCATCCCTGTGGTCAGGTTGTGATACTCGTGACCACGACTGCTGTGCATCGTTAATAGTCCAGCGTTGCTGTCAGCTAATAATTCCAGTTTGCCAGGGTCGTCAGTGAAAGCATTGACGTCATTAATGATCGATACGCCTTCATCTAAAGCTGCCTTCATAACCGGCAACTTGTAAGTATCGATCGCGATGTTGACCTCGGGGAAGTGTTTCTTGATATCCTTGATCAATGGAATCGTCCGTTCCATTTCGACTTCAGGCGTCACCTCAGTAAATCCTGGACGAGTGGTTTGACCGTTGACTTCGATCACGTCCGCTCCGCTGTTGATCATTTCCTCAACATGGTTCAACAAAGCAGTGCTGCCTTGATAGCGTCCGCCATCGTAAAAAGAATCCGGCGTATTATTCATGATGCCATAAATCATCGCAGTATTGGTCAAGTCATATTCGAATGAACCAGTTTTCCAGATCATTTTATGCTGGTCAAAGATAGCTTGCAGTTGGTCAACGTCTTCTGCAAAAAATTTATTCCAGACAGCGATCAACTGTTGGAATGCTCGTAAGCTGATCAGAGCTTGGACTTTTTGCGAGTCGCTTTGAACGAAACAGTCTAATTGGCTGATCAGAGCGGTCAATTTAGAAACATCGTCATCTGTTAAATCTGAAAACTCTACCAATAAAGAGTTTTGTTGTTGAGCAATTTTGAGAAGTGCCTGGCTATTAAAACTAGCATCTTGCTTTAATGTGTCAGTGATTTCTTGAATACGCATTTATTCGGCCTCGTGTTTTATTAGTTTAATTAAGTTTTGCGCCGCACGACCGCGATGAGTCAGTGGTATTCGTTTTTCATCAGGTATTTGTGCTAGCGTTTTGTGCAATTCTGGTAAGTAAAAGATCTTATCGAATCCACTGGAATAATCGCCTACATCCTCATGAGCAATTAGTCCATTCACTTCTCCCTTGGCAGTAATTACGCGTCCTTCAAGATCCACGGCAGCTAAATAAGTTATCATCTTAGCTTGCCGCTTATCGTCAGGCATATCCTTTAATAATTCCAAAAGCGTTTGATTGTCGCTTTTAGTTTGGTCCTTATGAAGATCCCGTTTGGTCGTCACACCTAAATCATTTGGCAACGCTGGGATTTCGATCCCGCTATCATCGCTGATAACCGGACGTAAAATCTTGTTGGACAGAAATGTCGCCTTTTTGACAGCATTGTCCTTATAACTATTAGTACTCTCATCAGGAAATTCGACTGCTTCAAAAAAATCAGTGTACTGTTCAGCATCTAGGTCAAAGTACTCTAAATCTTTTTGGAGATCGATGGTTTTATATTTGTTATTTGAAGCGATTAACCACTTTGTCAAAATTTCACCTTCTGTTCTGGTCCCATAATGGTTTGATCTGGTTGATCAAGTAAAATGATCCAGCAAAAATAACTGTTGCACCACTTTGTTTTTGTAATTGGCGTGCTTGTTCAACAGCATCTGGGATAGATTCAGCTAGAACCAAGTCATCATTAACACCTTCGGGATCATTTTTAAAAATTTTCATCAGCTCTGGTGCCGGCAAGGCACGTTCAGGATGCTTAGGACTAGTAATAATAAAAGTTGCCGGAAGATCCAATAGTCGATCGACGCACTTTTGATACTGCTTGTCGGCCAAAAATCCCATGACAAAAATCAATTTTTTACCAGTATGCAAACGATCGATCGTATCGACTAACCCATTAATTGCATTGATATTATGAGCCCCATCGATCAACGTCTTCGGCTCCTTTTGGATCAGTTCCATTCGACCAGGCAACGTCACCGTCTGAATAATATTTTTGACATTATCCAATGTGATCTTATGCTTATGATCATCGTTAAAAACTGCGACCCAATTCAGTACATTTTGCAGGTTAGTGATCTGATACAAGCCACCTAGATTAAAGTAAAGCCCATCGATCTGCTGTCCTTGAAAATACAGACTGATGATCGAATACGACAAGTGTTCTTCACCTAGAGCAACGTTGTTGTCGCTAGAATTGAACACTTTTGCGTTCATCAAGTCTGCTTGATGCATAATTATCGGTTCAACTTTTGACGACTGTTTAGGATAGCTAACGACCTTGATACCTTCACGAATGATCTTCGATTTCGTCGTCGCAATCTCTTCAATCGTCGAGCCTAAGATTCTCATATGATCCATGTCGATCTTGGTGAAAATATCGTACTTAACGTTTCTGGTGGCATTAGTTGCATCGAGTTCTCCACCCAAGCCACACTCATAAACAACATAATCAGCTGACTTTTTGGCAAAATAAATCGTCGAGACTAGATACCACGTTTCAAAAATCGAGATATCGTTTTGACTCAGGTCAACTTTAGCAAAAGCCTGACTTAGCTCTTGGTAACAAGCGATAAAATCTGCATAAGAAATCAATTCTTGATCAAACTGAATTTGTTCGCGGTCGTCATACATTGGTGGACTTGAGAACACGCCAACTTTATAGCCAGCTCCTTGCAGCAAGCCATAGACCATCGCCGAAGTCGATCCCTTACCATTGGTACCGCAAATGTGAATCGTTTTAAATTTTTCATCAGGCGAACCTAATGCATCTAAAACTTTCCTCAATAAAGGAATCCGCAAACCGTTGTCATCGTATTTCATAGTAGTAGGTATATCAGAAATTATTTTGTCGAACTGAATTTTGTCCGTCATTTCAAGATCTCCTAGTTATATTTGACTTCTTGTAAAAATTCCATCTTCTTATCCTTGTCACGAAAGACGCCACTGTAAAAAGTAGTCGTCGTTTGACTGTTAGTCTTTTGCACGCCACGCATTTCAACGCACATGTGTCTAGCAGTTACGATCACAGCCACTCCTTGTGGCGACAATAGTTCATTGAGCTTAGTCCCGATTTGACTAGTGATATTTTCTTGAACGCTAGGTTTTCTAGCAACAAAGTCCACTAGTCTAGGGATCTTGCTCAAACCAATGATCTTGCCATCTTTAGGTTCATAGCCAACTGTGACTGTTCCAAAAAATGGCAATAAATGATGCTCGCACATTGAATAAAACGGGATATCTTTGACAATGACATTTTCGCCATTGACTAGATCTGTTGTATGAAAAACTTTGGAATCGGTAAATTCTTTTTGGTCCAAGGAACTGAACACTTCAGCGTACATTCTTGCAACACGTGCAGGCGTTTCGATTAACCCTTCTCTATTCGGGTCGTCTCCGACAGCCTTAAGAATGTTCTTAACGCTGTCTTCGATTATCTGTTTATTTTCAGGACTCATAATTGTGCTTCCTTAATTAATTTTTTGGATGTATTGGCTTCCCGCTAATGTTTCGACCGCTTTATTTATAGATTCTATATATGGATTATCAGGTTCGATAATCTCCAGTAGCGGCACTAATACAAAAAGTCGGTTAAACATCTCTTGATGAGGTACTGTCAGGTCATTTGAATGGATCGTTTGATTGCCGAACAGCTCAATATCTAGATCAAGCGTCCGCGGACCCCAGCGGATAGTTCGAACACGTTTGTACTTTTTCTCTAGCTGGTTTAAAACCTTCAGCAATTCTTCAGCGTCTAAGGTAGTCTTGACGCGCATGACCGCATTGATAAATTGGTCCTGTTCAACGCCCCCGACGGGATCGGTCAAATAATAAGATGAACTGACAACCTCATTTATTCCTGGCAGCTTTTTCAGATCAGCAATTGCATTAGCAACAATATCTTCTGATTTCCCCAAGTTGCTGCCAATACCTACATAAGCAATGGTTTCTGGCATTATTTATTCGACACTTCCACTTCGGCACTATCGATGATGCCATCAATAGGTAGGTTTTTCTTCTTGACGCTAACGATCACATTGTCCAATTGATTACGATAAGACTCAGTAATATCAGTCAAAATTAACGTTGCAAGCGTTTCGATCAACTTGATATCTGGACGTGAAACAATTTCTTTTACGGAACGGTAAATCGGACCATAATTAATCGTGTTTTCTAATTTATCCTCCAACATTTTCTGAGGATCGTATTGTTTAGCAACCAAGGTAATATTGATCACGACATCCTGGCCAATTTTGCGCTCCTCTTCGTAAACCCCGATGTGAGCATGGAATTGCATCTCATTAAGTTTTATTTTTAGCAAATGCAGCTTCCCCTTTCAAAAAGTCGATTCTGATATAGATGATTTATAAAATCCGAATATTATTTTTATATCAGCTAGATTAGTTCCTATTTAGTGGTATATAAATTCTACCACGTGACTTCATTAAATAGAAATCTAGAGTTTTCTTACAGCCAATATCTTTTACAGGTTCCGCTACTGCCCTTGTATGTAGTAAACTTAATATACTGATAAGGAGATTGACAATGACAAAATATCAAATCTACTTTGTACGACATGGACGAACATTTTTTAACAAATTACACAAGATGCAAGGCTGGTGCGACTCGCCACTATTGCCAGAAGGGATCGAAGTAGCAAAGTCAGCTGCTAAAGCACTTCAAGACGTTGACTTTAACCTAGCCTACTCGACGAATACTGGTCGTGCAGTCGACACAGCTAACATCATCATGGATGCCAACAAAAACGACCTAAATCACCATCAAATCCCTGAATTCCGTGAACAATTCTACGGATCATTTGAAGGACGTTTCGCATATGAAACTTGGCTCGTAGCCGGTCAAAAACATGGCACACCTTCATATTTAGGCATCGTCGACAAATACGGTCTAGATTCAACGTTTAATTTCTTAAAGGAAGCTGACCCCTTCGACTATGCAGAAAATTCTGAAGAATTCTGGAGCAGATTGGATCGTGGCTTTGAAAAATTAGACCAGGTCGCAAAAGATGGCGACAAGATCTTATTAGTTTCGCACAGCACCACAATCTACTCTCTAGCTTTAAGGTATCACGTACCAGAATTAGCCGTTACTGAAACGCCTAAGAATTCCAGTTTGACGATTCTTGAACGCGAGGACGGCGTCAATTCTGTGACTACTTACAATAAGGTACTAGGCTAATTTTTAAAAAGTTTGATTTGCTATAATAATTACAGTTAATAAATATTTTTCTAAATATTTTAGGAGGAAAACATGACAAAATATCAAGTTTACCTTGTACGACATGGCAAGACCTGGTTTAATCGTTACGACAAAATGCAAGGATGGTCTGATTCGCCACTAGCACCTGATGGTGTTGAAGTAGCAAATCAAGCAGCCGAAGCCCTTAAAGACGTGGACTTTGCAGCTGCCTTTTCATCAGATGCCAGACGTGCAATCGACACTTGCAAGATCATCGTCGACGAAAATAAGAACCACGACAAGATCACGCCACATAAACTTCCAGCTTTCCGTGAAGAATTCTACGGTTACTTCGAGGGGAACAATTCGCACGAAACTTGGTTCATCGTTGGTCAACCACATGGTGCCGAGACCTTTGGCGAATTAGTTACTAAAGTTGGAATGGACAAGAGCAAGGACTACTTAAAAGAGGCCGACCCATTCCACGATGCAGAAAATGCGGAAGAGTATTGGAACCGTGTTAACAAAGGTTTCAAACAAATTGACGACATCGCAAAAGATGGTGATAAGATTCTTTTGGTATCGCACGGAACAACGATTCGTTCGATCACTGACCGCTACAATGCGGGCAATTTCGACATCACAGTGAGTCCACGAAATTCCAGTTTAACCATTATGGAAGTGGACGATGGCGAGAGAAAAGTGACAACCTATAATAAAATGTTGAATTAAAAAAAGTCTGTCGCTTGTCGTGACAGACTTTTTTAGTGGTGGTATGAGAGCCGTGACATAATTTTCTTATAGGCGGTATGCGGGCCGACTCCGGACGGTTATCGATTGCCTTTCGTCTGGAACGTAGTGAATTCACTTTGAGCTTTTTTCAAAGCCCGAAAAAATCTCAAAGCTGAATTTGATTGTAAGCCGCCGTCATCGCCGGCAAACAATCACTCCACTACTGAGCCGGGCATCAATAACCGTCCTCCGTCTAAATAGAGTTAAGTCAAATTCTCTAAATATATTTTAAATAAGGAATGCAATTTTTGTTCGCGAAAAATTATGGCTAGTCTAAAAATTGTTTTGGATTCTCATAAAACAGTTCAACTTAAAAGGTCCGTCACAATCGTGACGGACCTTTTTGGTGGGAACATACATATTTAGGGGATAAATACATATGATACTGACATTACATTTCTTGTTCAGGGAAATGCTACATCGTTAATAAGAGGTATTTCAGATACTATTCTGGAATAACAACACCTTTTTTAAGGATTAAGTTCCCATAAAGTGCAGTTTCTCCAGATTGGATAATTGCAAAGCAATCACGTGAGTACTTGTAGAAGTTTTGTCTTTCAATTGTTTTGATGTTGTACCCTGGATAAGCTTTTTCAATATCCTTTTTGTAGGTATCCCAGATGGTGGGTCTAGGATCTCCTTCAACAGTCTCCATTAATATTGCTTGGTAATCAGAATATGAATCTAATGGCATCAATTGGAGGATACCTTCTAACAAAGCAGGTACTCCGATTCCATCAGCACGTATTACTCGTTGACTGTTGGTCATTGCAGGATAATTACCGTCTGCAATCAAAATCTCATCTCCGTGCCCCATCTCCATGAGACACTTAACTAATTCAGGTGATAATTCTTTTGGAATGTTATTAAGCATTTGTCTTTTCTCCTTTTGTTTCCCAATAAGATTCAATATCTTCAAGTGATTTACCTTTTGTTTCTAGAACATATTTATGAATGTACCAAACTGCAAAGGCAGAAAGTGCAGCGAAGAAATAGAATATATTGATTCCAATTGCTTCAAGTACAATTGGGAAAATCAATGAAAAGATTGCGTTGAGTAAGTATTGCGTAAAGGTAATAACACCCATTCCCAAAGCTCTTGCTTTAAGAGGTAAAATTTCTGGAACATATGACCAGAATACTGGACCGAGTCCAAATCCAAACATAAATACGTATAGGAAAATCGAGATAACCGCAACGGTTGCGTTACTTGACCAAATACATAGGGCAATGGCTGGTAGAACTTGTCCTCCAAGACTAATCTCAAGTAATTTTTTACGACCCAAGCGATCAATAAATGGTAATGAAACTAATGTTGAAATAACCAATGCACCACCGACACCGAAGTCAGCAATAATTGCGGCATTTGCTAATCCTAAATTATGGAATATTTCAGGTGCATAATAAACCGCCACATTAATTCCGGTAAATACTTGGAAAATCGTTAGAACGAATAACAACATTAGAACAGGTCTAAATGTACCAAATAGTTCACCCAATCCAGCTTCTTTGGTTTTCAAACTGTTTTGAATATCTGAGATTTCTGTTTCAACCTCAGTATTGGATACACGAACTTTTTTCAAAATCTTTCTTGCTTTATCAACTTGCTTATCTCTAATCAGCCAACGTGGACTTTGAGGACTGCAGAACATACCAATTGTAAAAATAGCTGCAGGAACAACTCCAAGTCCTAATGTCCATCTCCAATCATTATTTGCCAAGTTGTATGCACCAACGCCGTATGCGATAAGGATACCAACGTTAACACTCAACTGGTACAGAGAAGACATCAATCCACGAATGTGCTTTGGAGCTAATTCTGATAGATAAATTAATCCATACATATTGGCGATACCAGCTGCAATACCTAAAATAAATCTAGCAGCCATTATATAAGCAGTTGATGTGGCAAACGCCGATAACAAACTTCCGACGATAAACACAAGACCACCAATAATTAGGACGTTACGTCTTTCAATCTTTTTCTCTAATCCTGTAAACACTACAATGGCCGGCAAGGCACCAAACAATAGGAAACTTACAACCAATCCTTTTGTAGTGGCATTTAAACCGAATTCTGGCGTCATTGAAGGGAGTGCCAATGAAATCGCACCTGAATCGTAACCATAGAGTAATCCAGCAAATCCACCCAGAATTGCAAAGATATAAACTATTGGCGCTGTTTTCGGTTTCTGATCAACTTTTGTAGTTTCTTGTTCGTTAATTTCCACATTCGTAACCTCCACTATTCCACTTCATAGTTATGAAGTATATTTTCAAAATCTCTAGTTCTTTCATCTAAATTAATTGAATTAAGATTTTGTGGGGTTACACATTTGCTCTCAAAGGAATTATTCAAAATGTTGATACGATCATCTTCATTCTTAATTAATCCCAATGTTTTATATTGTGAAAGAACATTTCCAAGAACACTAGCTTCAGTCGGTCCGATAACAACATTCGTTTGACAGAAATTGGCTGTCAATTGTACGAGTAAGCTGTTCTTCGTTCCCCCTCCAAACATATAAATTGTATCGATTGATTCATTTGTAGCCTTCTCTAATTCAACAATTGTTTGATGATAACTTAGTGCTAAACTTTCAAAAACAATTAATAGCAACTCGCCACGAGTCTCAGGCAAAGTTTGATTTGTTTGTTTTAAAAACTCAATGATTCTTTCTTCCATATCACTAGGTTCAGAAAAACATGCTGCATTAGGATTGATGTAACTACCAATATGGTTAGCTTGTTCAGCTTCTTTGACCATCTCTCCAAATTCGACCATTTCACCTTTGAACGACCATTCTTTTTGTAATTCTTGAACAATCCAAAGGCCTGTGATGTTTTTCAAAAGACGGTTGCTTCCATCTATACAACCTTCATTTGTTAAACCTGCTTCATAAGCATCTGATGTTATCACTGGTTCATCAGTCTGTTGACCAACTATTGACCAAGTCCCACAACTAATGAAGGCTGAATTCTTAGCCTCATCTTTTTTCATTGGTAGTGAGTAAACTGCGGCACCAGTATCGTGTCCAATACCGTTAATGATTTGGATATCTGGATCAAGATGCATTTCAGTGGCGATGGCTGGCAAAATATTGCCAAGCACTTTTCCACCTTTTGAAATATCACCAAACCATTCTTTCTTTAAACCTAATTGATCTAATGTCTCGGTACTGAGTTCACGACTCTTTCCATCCAATAAACCGCTTGTTGAAGCAATCGTAAATTCATTTGAGACCTTTCCGCTGAAGAAATATTCAACTAAGTTTGGCATGAACATAATATGTGATATTTCATCTTGAAGATATGGATGAAGTTTCATATCTGCAAATAACTGATAATTTGAATTGATTAAACTAGGTTGAACTCCAGTTTCATTGAACATTTCCCGTGGAGTTGATATTTCATGAAGATCATCTTCATACTTTTTCACGCGAGTATCACGATAGCTATGAGGAGTAGCTAATAAATTCCCGTCATGCCCTACAAATCCATAATCAACACCCCAAGTGTCTACACTTAGGCTCTGGATTTTTTCCAAATCACGTTGAGCAATTGCTAATCCGTATTTGATTTCTTGGAATATTTTCAAATAATCCCAATAAAGTGAATTTGTAATATTTATGGGCTGGTTAGAAAAACGGAATTGTTCCTTAAGTTCCAATTTTTCATCTTCCAGTGTTGAAGAAATAATCCTTCCTGAACTTGCACCCAAATCAACTGCAATCACATTATGTTTCATTAGATACACATCCCATTCTTTAATTAGTCGTATAGTGGACCAAATGTCTTACATGCGTTGAAATCAGCAGCTTCAAGGTTCTCCGTTCCTAATGAAGCCCATGAACGAGGTCTGAAGATTTTATCTTCATCAACGTTATGCATATTTACAGGGATACGTAGTACTGAAGCCAATGTGATTAAGTCTGCACCAATATGTCCGTAACTGATAGCACCATGATTTGCACCCCAGTTATTCATTACGTCATAAACTGACTTAAATGCACCCTTACCTGTTAATGTTGGTGCGAAGAATGTTGATGGCCAACCTGGATCTGTACGATCGTTAACTACGTTGAATACATTTTCTGGCAAATCAATTGCATACCCTTCAGCAATTTGTAGTTCTGGGCCAACACCCTTAACTAAGTTGATACGTGACATTGTTACAGGCATACCTTCAGGTCCACCTTTAGTTACATAATTACTTGAGAAACCACCACCACGGAAGTAGCCAATATTAGCTGGTACCCAACGAGTATTTTTCAAGTTAGCTTTTGCTTCATCTTCTTCAAGTTCATAGAATGGTTTGATTGCTGGTTTACCGTCAATCTTTTCTTCACCAGTTGCATCAAGTGTTTGTGCACCTGAATTTGAAAGATGTAAGAAACCATTCTTAGCAAGTCCCTCAAGTTTTGTTCCTGAAACTCTTTCAATTGCTTCTGGACTCCAGAATGTACGAACATCGGCAAAAATTTGTGGTGTATTTGTTAACAAGTAGTTGAACAACATAGAAGCACCATTCAAACTGTCGTTTTCAGTAGCAAATACGTGTGGTGCATGAATTCCGTTCCAATCATATTGAGAATTCATCATTGTTTCCATGTAATCACCATTAGGGAAGTGATCTGTCCATTGACGTTGTCCTTGGAATCCGGCAGCAATAGCATAATGTCCTTCAGATTCTTCTTTGAACCCAAGTTCTTCAAGTGTTGTGTTACCATCCATCAAATCTTTAGCGATCATATACATCTTGACGCATTTTTCTAATTGAGCTTCTTTTTCTTCATCTGTAAACTTGTTTGGATCATCATCGTTATATACATCTGTTCCAACTGGTGTATATTCTTTAGCCCAAGCAAGTGCTTTTTCAAATTCCTTTTCGTCATAAATCTTTTCATCCCAACGACGAATAATTTCTGACATATCAACATATTCATTACGCATACCTAAGTATTCTTGGAAGAAGTCTGCATCAACCATTGATCCACCAATACCCATGGCAACATTACCAATTGATAGATAAGCTTTGTTGTGCATGATTCCTACAGCAAATGCTGCTTTTGCATAGCGAATAATTTTTTCTTCAACGTCTGCCGGAATTGTTGTGTCATCAGCATCTTGAACATCTTTTCCATAAATACCAAATGCAGGAATTCCTTTTTGAGTATGTGCTGCTAGGACAGCTGCTAGATATACAGCCCCTGGACGTTCTGTTCCGTTAAATCCCCAAATGGCATGTGGCATATCTGGCGTCATGTCCATAGTTTCACTACCATAGCACCAGCAAGGTGTAACTGTTAAAGTACCACAAACATTTTCTTTATCGAATTTTTCCTTAGCCATTGCTGCTTCATGAACACCACCGATTGTTGTGTCAGCAATAACTGTTTTAACTGGAGTTCCATCTGGATATTTCAATGTACTTTCAATTAAAGCAGCAGCAGATTTTGCCATTTGCATTGTCTGCTCTTCAAGTGATTCACGAATACCACGTCTACGACCATCGATTGTAGGACGAATAGCTAATTTAGGAAATTCTGTTTTTAACATTGTAAACCCTCCAAATTTTATTCACGTTCTTTATCTACAATCAAAACTATAAAACGCTTACATTTGGAAGGCAACAGAATCCAAATCTTTTGAACATTATTCACAAATGAGCATGCAACTAATTCACATTTTGTTTAAATCTGTTCATTTTCATAGACAACCTCAACGCCCGTCTGCTCCATGCTTTGAACAAATGCATCCGTTGGTTTCACGTCAGTAATAATCATATCTATAGATGTATGATCGCACATCCGATAATAATCAGACTTATTAATCTTCGTATGGTCACAGAGCAAAATGACATGTTCGGCTTGATTTATCATCTGTTTTTTAATTGCAGTCTGTTCATCACTAGCCATATATACTCCATCTGCATTTATTCCCTCACAAGAAATAAATGCTGTATCCGCATGAAAATCTCCTAAGAACTCTCGCGCAGTATCTCCTACGATTGAGCCTGAAAATGGGCGCAATTTGCCACCAGCAATGTAAGTCTTAATTTCAGGATTAGAATTAATCTTCATTGCTAGCTGTAAGCCATTCGTAATGACTATTAGGTTATTCTTCTCATTTAAATACGGTTCTAAATATGCTGCGGTTGTACTTGAATCAATAATCAATGCTTGATTGTTTCCAATAAAATCAGAAGCAAGTTCAGCAATTATTTTCTTAGAATTTTTATTTTCACTTGATCGTGTATGATAGCCGAATTCCATATTATTTCCATTTACTAATTCGACCTGTCCAAATTTTCTTCTTATTTTATGCTCTCCTTCAAGGACAATCAGATCTCTCCTTAAAGTTGAACGACTCTCAAAAGTCAGATTCTCTAACGTTCTCATATTGACGACTTTTTTCTGGTTTAAAATATCCATTATGTTTCCTAAACGTTCAGTTTTATACATTTTTAGTCTTCCCCATTTGAATATATTTGAACAATTATGAACAGATGCCATGTGACATTGTGAACATAATTCAATTTTACCAGACAGCGCTTACTATTTGGTTATTTAACGATATACTCATGATGAATTAAATAATTCATGCTTTATCTACAGCGTTATATCAATATTATTTACTAATGCATGAAGGAGCTATTTATTATGAAAATGATGTTTCAGACCGAAAGAGAAGATTTAGCATATACTGTCAGAAAAATGTTTGACAGAAAAGATACCAATATTGCTGGTGGAAATATGTCGATGAAAGTTTTCGATAAAGATGATCATCCCTATATTTTGTTAACACCAACATTCATGTCAGAAACATTTTTCGCCGAATTATCACCCGCACAAATTTTGGTAATTGACGGAGAAACTTATGAAAAAATCGACGGTGTTGGTGACGTTACCCGTGAAGTTAACATGCATGAAAGAGCCTACACTGCACATCCTGGAATTAGATGTGTTTATCATTCACACGCACCACAAGCAATGTTCTGGGCAACATCCGGTCTAGACATGCCTAACGTGACTGAAGTTACACGTGAGCTAGGCGAAATCAAATGTTTACCATTTGCACCAGCATGTTCCCAAGCACTAGCTGATACAGTTTATGATGCCTTAACAAAAATTGGCGACAAAGCAATGGAAAATATTTTCTTATTGAATAGTCATGGGATTCTGATAACAGCAACTGATTTGCACGTTGCAACACGTGTTATGGAAACAGTTGAATGGAATGCAGAGATTGCCTATAAACAAATGATTTTCATCAAATTAGGATTACTTCCAGACTATCAATCCTGTGGTGCAAACTACAAAGATCCACTTCCAGAAGGAGCATTACCAGACATCGCCTTACCAGGCATCAATAAAGTAGCCTACGAACATCCCTTCCCTGAAAAGATCGTTCGTCCAAACGAGGAGGTGTATTAACTAATTACATATATTAGATTTATAATTTAAAAAACAATGACATCGCTTTCTTCAAAATCCGATATATGTTTTTTAAATTAATTCAAAATCCCATCAGACATTTTATCTGATGGGATTTTTGAGTTGATTCAAATCTAGCGTAGTGATGTATTCACGAGTGGCAGTGATCCGACTCGATTAGATTTTTTTCAAACATAAGTCGCATACCCTTTTTCAAAATACAAAGAGATTTTGATTTTATTCTATTTAGGCGGAGGACGGAAAGTGATGCCCGGCTCAGTAGTGGGGTGATTGTTTGCCGGCGATGACGGCGGCTTACAATCAAATTCAGCTTTGAGATTTTTTCGGGCTTTGAAAAAAGCTCAAAGTGGATTCACTACGTTCCAGACGACAAGGCAATCACTTTCCGTCCGGAGCCGGCAGTGAACTCCCACCCCTCCACCGGCATTAATACTCCATTTTCTAATAAACAATCTCAATATAATCAGCAAAACGCTTACAAAAATTAAAAAATTGTAATCTTTCTAATGAAAGTTTAATTTAATATATATACATTCTTCTCATTTTGTTTTAGAATAGTGATACACGTAATTTGAAAGGAGAAATTTTAATGTCTCAATCATTACAACCAGTTGACACTCCTGCGTTTTATATCAATCCTGATTCAAACGTATCTGTAATCAACTATAGTGAAGGCTATATTCAAGATGTTTTCCAATTAATTAATAGCGAGGGTCTACTAAGTTTAGTTAAATTATACTTAGACGACCAAACCAATGAAAACAATGCTGTTGTTCAAGTTACACCAAAACAATACGTTGACGTTTTAAAAGCAATACTTACAAATAATACAAAAGGCTATGCCATTTTTGATAAAGAAAAACTTCTTCAAAGTGTTGAAGATCTATATTCTTACTACCGTTCATACTTTAGAGTATCTTTGATCAACAAGCATAACAACGCCGTTATCAAGGGTAGTTTCATGGATGTTGATAACCACTTCAACGAAGTTGTCATTGACCTATACCGTGCGATCGAAGAGAAACTTCAAGGATTTACTAACCACACATATCGTCAAATCAATGCTGGTACTAATGCCAGTGCCATTGTTCAATCAATTCAATGGCCAGCACCTAAGGGCTACGAAAAGCTTGAAAACATTCGTTTCATCGATACTTTGATGCTTCGTCCACCAATGATGATGCACACAAAGAGTAACAAACGTGAAGGTGTCTTTGATGCCGTTCCTGACAACCCTATCAAAAAATTTGCCGGTGACCGTGACGAATGGTACTGCTTCCCTGCTAAGATCGGTGAAAGTTTAGCTTATATTTACTTCCAACGTGATTATTTCGTTAGTGGTATTGCTTTAGGTAACTTGTTTGAAGTTGCTTCTGAAGAAGAAGTACGCGGCAAGAAGCCTGATGAGATCTTGCTATTTGGTCTTCCCGAAACTGAAGGCGACGTATGTCACTACTTCCATGATGAAGCTAACGACATTTGGGTCGGCGAAGTTCCTTATAATGATAAGACTACTTACTTTGGTTACATGAAGAAGATGTGCTTAACATTGCATAACCTTCACATGATCTACGAAAACAGATTGCCAATCCATGGTTCAATGGTTAAGATCACATTCTCAAATGGTAAAGTTAAGACTGTTGTCTTCTTCGGTGACTCAGGTGCCGGAAAGTCAGAATCTATTGAAGCTTTGCAAGAGATTGCTGATGATAAGATTGTTGACATTGAAACAATTTTTGATGACATGGGTAGTTTTGCCTTTGACGACGATGGCAATATCTACGCACAAGGTACAGAAACTGGTGCCTTCGTTCGTTTGGATGACCTAAGTTCTGCTGTTGCCTTCAATAACATGGACCGTGGTATCTACTTGAACCCTGAATTGAAGAATGCTCGTGTTATCTTGCCTGCTAACTCATACAAGCGTGTCGTTCAACATCACACGATCGATATGTGGGTATACGCAAACAACTACGATTCAGAAATCGGCTTGCACCAATTCCCTGATGAAGAAGCTGCAAAGGCTACATTCATCGCCGGTAAGAGAAAAGCCTTGGGTACCACTGATGAAGTTGGTATGAGTACTACCTTCTTTGCTAACCCATTTGGACCTGTTCAAGAAGAAAAGAGAACTCGTCCAATTATCGACCAAGTCTTCAACAAGCTATATAAAGACAACATTTACGTCGGTGAAATTTATACTCACCTTGGTAACGACAAGTCTAAAGACAGTTTGAAAGAATCTGCCAAAGAGTTGCTCGACCAATTGATGAACAATTAAAAAATAAATTTCAATCAATTATTTTATTTAAAATATAAACAAAAATCTCTCCTAATCAATTTTCAGTAATTAATTAGGAGAGATTTTTTTGTCTAAAATGAAAAATTAAATTTCAATCACCTGATATATCAACGTTTTCATTTCCAATAAAATAAAATACTATAATTTGAATAATCAATATATTAAAAAGATGATATTTTTTAATCGTGATGAGGCTCACGCATAACAGCGGGTGTCCATTATGAAAAACAAAATAACAAAATTAATAATTACGGTTATTTCATTAGTTTCACTTATTTTTATTTCACAGCAAGTTACCGAAAAAACTACTCAAGCAGCCACCAACAATAGCGATCCAGTTTTCTTCATCCCCGGATCATATTCAAATATCGACTCATGGGATAAGATGTATGAACGACTCGATCCTTATCAGGTTCATCCAATCGTTAAAATATATGTTGACGAGTATGGCAACGTTTCTAGAACAAATGTCAGAACGCCTAATACTGGCGAACGTCCATTTGTAACAATTTTTTGCCAGAACATTCTTTGGAATGACGACGCTGTTTATCAAAATTCTGCAGGTTTGATAAACGGAATCGATGCATATAGAAGACAAAGTCCTTTCAACAGCGCTGATATCGTTGGTCAATCCATGGGAGGTGTCGTAGCCACTAGATACATGGAGATCAACTCATCAGTCAAGTTCAATAACTTCATTACCACTGGTACTCCATTCAATATGAGAGCAACTAATGGTCAACCTCCTACAGATATGCTGATCAATTTGGCAGCTGGCGGAGACCGTTTGAACCATAACATGAACGTTATTAACGTGATCGGACGTACGCTTGATGACCCTTCTACTGATAGTGTCGTATCCCGTGATAGTGCTATGGCCGGTAGAAACATTTTCATCGGCAATGTTGGTTCATTTAAAAATCTTTATTTGAGTGGAAATGATGCTCTTCATCCTAACCAGATCGAAAGTGCTCAATTCGCACAGATCTTGCAGGATAATTTAGCATTATAATTCATTTTCAATCTTTACAAATATAATTAAAGATTAACGGTAATAATTATCACTAATATAGTGATAACTTATAGGTGTAATGAATGGGTTCATTACATCTGTACGACCAAGGTGATATATTCCTCGAATTACATACACTACCGGATGGGACGGTTCGTATAATTCAATTGACAAACAATAATAAACATAATGGTTCGAACTGGGTAAGATTCAAAAATAAGACCATTATGCCCTTGATCGATAAGCACTTGAACGATTTTAAAATCGATAATGAATTTTAAAAACATCAGGAGGTCGCAACTATTAATAGGTCGCGGCCTCCTTTTGTGTAAAAAAAATCACGCCTTTTTTAAGACGTGATTTTATTCCCTTGGGAGGAATATTCAGATTGAAAATGATTAATAATTTTACCAGCTTTGACCATTAGCTGTCATGATTGTTGAAACGTCACTTGGAGTTAATGATTTTGCTTGGATATTATTATCTTTTGCAAAGGTATAAGTTTGCATAATTGTTTCTAAGACGCGTGCAGCTGATTTTTGCAAATCGCCTAAGGCTAACTTGTTTCCATCAGCAGAATTTGTTACAGCTTGTTGTAATGCGCCTTGAGTACCACCTGGCATGATCAAGTCATTACCAGCATGCATCAAAGTCCAAGGTTCAGAAAGACTCTTCAAGTTATACCAATCTGTCATAACTGTACCCTTGAAGCCCCATTCGCCTCGTAGAATATTTGTCAATAAGTCGTAGTTAGCGGCATTGTATTGACCATTTACTTGGTTATATGAAGACATTACGTATTCAGGTTGTGCATCTTTGATAACAGTTTCGAAGCCTTTGAGATAAATTTCTCTCATTGCTTGTTCGCCAATTTCATCGTCCATAGTTTGACGATTTGTTTCTTGGTTGTTTGCAAAGAAGTGTTTGATAGTCGTACCAACGCCAGGATTTGATTGAACACCCTTAGTGATAGCTGTAGCAGAAACTCCAGCAATTAGTGGATCTTCTGAGTAATACTCAAAATTACGACCATTTAATGGATCACGGTGAATATTCATACCTGGAGCCAACCAAGTATCAACATCGAATTCCTTCATTTCTTTACCAACAGCATCCCCAACTTGATACATCATTTGAGGATCCCAAGCTTGAGCTAACAAGGTTCCGATAGGCCAAGCAGTAGCATATTGATATCTGGCATTACCATTTTTAATAGTATATGGTGTCAAACGAAGTCCAGCAGGACCATCTGAATTAACTGAAGCAGGAATTCCGCGGTTAGTTAATTCAGAAGTAGTTTGACCAGCAGCACCAGGTACCAAAGTTGATACGTTTCCGATGATCGATAAAGCTTCTTGTGAAGCAGAATCGTTAGTGCTTCCATCTAACATGCTATCAACACCGTTTTTCATAACGTTGTATGTTGTAGCAAGTTGTGCAGCAGTCATTGATAAACTACCATTAACGATTTGTGAAAGTTGTTCTGGTGTCAAACTAGCAATAAATTGATCCATTGTTACTTTGCCATCGTAAACATCTTTCAAAGTTGAACCGTCAGCAGCTTGAACGTAATCAACTGTTTGATTCAAATCTGTTTCTGGTAAGATCAGATTTAATTTTTCATCGACAACAGTTCTAACGTCATTGCTGTTATAAGTTGAAGCGTTGTTACCAACAACCATATTCAATGAATTAGCATTTAAATTGATCTGTGGTGCTGTATCTAGTTCTGCAGCTTGGTTAGCTGGAACGTATGTATCGTCGCTGCCATGATAAGTTGTTGGATCTGTACTTGGCACTACTTCTGGAGAAAGTTGTTCAGTAGTAACTTTAGTAGGTAGATTCAAAACTGCAGCAACGTCAGTGTTACGTGAGCTATTACCGACACGGATAATGTACTTACCTGCATCAAGAATATAGCTACTTGTAGCAGTGTCGTAACTAGCCATGTTGTAAAGTGGGAATGATAAAGTCAAAGTTTGGCTTTCGCCTGGTGCTAAAACGTTTGTCTTAGCATAAGCTGCCAAGTTTTGGAAAGCTTTATCGACAGTACCCTTAGGTGCTGAATAATATTCTTGGACAACTTCGCGTCCTGAATATTGGTCCCCAGTGTTAGTAACAGTAACTTTAGTAACTAAGTTGTTGCCAACAACTTGAACTGAGTCAGTTTTTTCAGAGAAGTCGGTGTATGAAAGACCATAACCAAATTCATAGTGTGGATCAACGTTGTAAGTATCGAAATAACGATATCCTACGTAAATTCCTTCGCTATAATATTGTTTTTCAGGATTACCAGCATTTCCAAAAGTTGAAGCTGATGGATAATCTGAATAGTTATAAGCCCATGAATCAACTAACTTACCTGAAGGTGTAACTTTACCACTAAATAAGTCGGCAACCGCAACACCAGTGTTTTGACCACCTTGTGAGACTAGTAGGACGCTATCAAGATCAGGGATCTCGTCGATAAATTTCGTATCGATCTGTCCACCAACGTTTAGAAGCAAAATACTCTTCTTATAGTTAGCTGCTAAATTCTTAATATTGTTGAATTCAGCATCCGTGATTTCATAATCGCCTTTAGTATCAGTCCGGTCAGTACCTTCACCAGCGTTTCTGGAAAGAACATAAATACCAACATCGGCCGGAGCAGCATCAAAGTCGCTTTGTGAGATCTGCTTGTCAGTGTAGTTGAATGTTCCCATCATTGGATGAGACTTAGTAAATGCAGCATTTTCTTCATCATAATCTTTGGCTGTCTTAGAAAGCCAGTCGTCAGATGTGATTTGATAACCTGCATCCTTTAGTCCATCCCAGATATTGACGACGTTACGAGGGTTAACATTACCAGAACCTGTTCCTCCTTTCACTGTTCCATAAGCTCCTGCACCAAATAAGGCTACAGAGTTATCAGTTGAAATAGGTAAGGTCTGATCATTGTTTTGCAATAAGACCATGCCGTCTTCAGCTGCTGAGGTCGACAATTTTGAATTGGCAATCTCAGTCTGATTAGGATTAAAACTCGAGGTAGCCGAGCTATCTGAAGAAGTCGACGCAGTATTAGCGACTACGTTGGCAGTATTAGTTGTCCCCGTAGTACCAGTATCTGTGGAGTTTTGATTTGATTCAGATGCCTGTGTATTTGCTTGAGAAACAGTAGTTTCTGAAACCTCAGAGTCAGATGTCGTATCTGCACGAGCGTTGCCAAAATAAGCGAACAAACTTACTAGCAATAAAGCAACAACACTAGTCAGAAGAACGACGATCTTCTTCTGCTTTCTATCCATCCAATCACCCCTAAATATAAATGTATAACGTTTTGTGAAAACGTTACCATGTTGATTATTATAAACCTAATATTACAATTGTGTAACATAAATCATATGAAATTTTTCATTTCTTAGCTTATTTTCATTGAATTATATGAAAACCGGTCTGAACCATTGTCGCCATCATGCAGTAATTCAACCTTTTTCAAATCTGATGAGACCACAAAAAAATCCACAACTTTCGTCATGGATTTTCACTACTTCAATATAGTTAAATTTGCTTGAATAATTTCTTTATTGATAATCGCCAGTTCTTGATAACTCATCTTATCAGGATGTTCGAACCAATAGATATACGAATTGATCAAACCAGAAGACAGATATTGCAATACTAATTGATCATTAGCCGATGGATTATCCACCAACAACGAGTCCTCCAAGGTATGAAAAAGCATTCGTTGTAATCGATCAATCAAGGCGTGGTGCTTTTGATTTAAACAAAGCTGCTTGAATCCTTGAAAGTTGGAAGACAAAATATTATCAAAGGTATCCAATAACGTTTCAATGTCGCCATTGGCGCTTTTCATTGTCTGATAAACTTGCTCCGATAGCTCATTTTCGTAATCCTCAAAAATATCGTCAACATTGGAATAATGAATATAAAATGTCCGGCGATTCACGTCAGCTTTTTCACAGAGCTCCGTCACCGAAATATCAGCAATTTCTTTAGTCTCCAACAATTCAAATAAAGCATCAGTCAAGGCAGTTTTAGTTTTCAAGACACGCTTATCCATTATTTCACCTACTTTCAAAAAGATAATTCACAGTTTTGTAAAAAAGAGAGCTCGGGAACACATCCCCAGCTCTTTTTTGATGGAATCTTAATACTCACCTTTAATAACAAAAAATGACCCACGAATAGTGCCAGCCAACTTAGAACGTTGACGAGCAAACTTGAATTTACCTTCAAACTCCTGAGGAATCTCCATCCCGTCAGAAAGTTTAAAGCCAACAGCCCGCTTGCCACCATCATCAAGAGCATACATGACATTGACAGCCAAGCCATTTTCGTAGAAGACATAAGCAAATTTAATACCATCAGCCTCAAAATGAGTAACCTCAAGCGGCTTATAGCCAAACTTCATATCACGTTCAGCCAAAATCTTCTCAATCCAAGGAAGAGTCTCAGGATCCTCCTCAGGAGTATAAGTAACAAACTCATGCTTAAACTTATTCCAGTAGTAACGAGCTTCATTAGCCCGCAAACCAGCCAAAGCATCAGCAACAGGAGAACTCTCCAGACCAACAGTAGAAACATCTTTAAAATCAACTTTATATGACATAGCTAACCTCACAAGATTCAGAATGAATTAAGCATAGCACTCATTGAAAACGGTAACAATCAGAATGAAAAATATAACAATAATTCCATCGAACGTAAAAGTGCGAGCTGGCGAAGAGCCAGAGAGCAAGAAGGCGAACGCGGAGTTGGCAGAAAGCCAACAAGCAAGAGAAAAATGAAGGCGCGGAGTTGGCGAAGCCAACAAGCCACTATTTCCTAAGATCCAAACAATAAGGTTTAGTAACTAAACTAAATGTTTATCCAGAAACCGCCCGCATACCCTCTTTAAACAAACAGAGGAGATTTTGACTTAACTCTGTCTAGGCGGAGGACAGAAAGTGATGCCCCGGCCCAATGGTGGAGTTTTATGTTGGCCGGCGATGACGGCGGCTTACATAAAAAGGCAGCTTTGAGATTTTTTCGGGCTTTGAAAAAAGCTCAAAGTGTCTTCACCATGTTCCGGCCGATAAGGGCAATCACTTTCCGTCCGAAGCCGACAGTGAACACCCCCCATCAAAACCAAAAATGAAGCAGCAACCAAAGTCGCCACTTCATTATAATTTTTAGAATATTGAGGAGGATTCAAAAAATTAGTTTACTTGAACATCTTTAGCATTTACATACTCATTAGTAGATACACGGTAATAAGTTTCACCAGTACTGTTGTTTACACGAACAAGATCAGTGAACCAGTCAGTACCAGCACCCAATGAACGACTTTGAAGTTGTTGAACTTGATCGTATAGAGGAGCTTGAGTAAGAGTAGTCAAAGTCTTCTTTATCTGGTTGTTAGTATATGAAACGCCAGATTGAACAGGTGTGATAGTTTCTGAGTCGTCATTTGTAGCGTCAGGAATCATATCGCTCTTGCCAGTAACAAGACCATAAGCACCACCAACAACGTTATCAACGATATCCAAAGGTTGTGCGATCTTCATAATAGTTGAAGCAACGCCACCAACTAATGGAATGTTGCTTACTGTATCGATAGCTTTGTTTTGGAAGTTGTGAACAGCATTGCCCCATTTGTTAGTAGTTGGAGCAACTAAGCCAGTCGTTCCAGCAACGACGTTTGCGACAACTGGAACTGTTTCAGCATCTTTGATAGTTGTACCAATGTAATCAACATCATATGTTGGATTTGAAGTACCAGCTGGTGCTGTTGTAGTGTCTCCTGCTTTTGTAGAAGCAACAGTTGAATCGCCTGTTCTTGAAGTTGCAAAGTCTGACTCTTCTGTAGCTGTAGCTTGAGTATTAGCAGATTGTTCTGTTGTGGCACCTGTTGCTGCAGTACCTGCGGTTGCGGCAGTTCCGGCTGTACCAGCAGTAGCAGCTGTTCCTGCAGTAGCTGCAGTTACTTCTTGAGCTGGTTGTAATTCAGTAGCAGGAATAGTTGTTTGATCACCATTGTCTGCTGTAGCTGCAGTTTGTGCAACGTCAGCCTTTGGTGCGGCTACGCCAACTTCGGCCGTCTTGCCAACTTCAGCAGTAGTACCTGTTTGAGCAACTTGTTCTGTAGCTGCATTATTAGTATCTGTGGTTGTATCAGCATTTGCAGTACCTTGAACCGCAGCAACACCGGTAAGTGTTAAGGCAATGGCAAATGATGATGATAGTAGAACTTTCTTATATTCCATAAAAATCCCCTTTTCCCTGTAGCAATAGCCTCTTTCATTCCCAATAAATGAGAGCGCTATCAAATTTAAATTAATTATACAACATTTCTGAATAATGTGAATAATATTTTTTAAAAAATAGAAATGTTTTGGTTTATAAAATAAAAATTAATACTGGATTTTTTAATGCTTTCCAATATCACGGTCATTATAACGGTTAATATTTCAATTTCAGTTACATTATTTAGAAATAATTGATATTAAAGTTCAATAATTCACTAGATAGTTATCGAAAAAAATAAAAAAAACACCCAATTCTTTTTGAATTGGGCGTAATTATTATTGTTGATCATCTTTGAATAATGCGTTCAAGATCTCTGGCAAATTTTGAATATATTCGCCGACTGTATGAAAAATGCTTCCTAAATCGATATTTCCCATAATAAATCTCTCCTTTTACCAGTTTTGACCATTAATTGACATTGTTGTTGCAACGTCATTTGGTGTAAATGAATCAACTGGGACATTATAAGTTTTTGCAAATGTGTTTGTATTCATAATTGAAGTCAAAACACGTTTGGCAGCTTGTTGCAAATCACCAAGGTCAAGTTTGTTTCCGCCGATTGGTAAAGTTGAAGCAGCAACTTGAAGTGGGATTTGTGTTCCACCAGGCATGATCAAGTCATTACCGGCGTGGATAACTGCAGGTGAATCTGTCAAACTCTTGAAACTAAACCAGTCTGTCATAACTCCACCTTTGTAGCCCCATTCGCCACGTAAAATGTTAGTCAGCATATCATAGTTAGCTGCACTATAAGTGCCGTTAACACGGTTGTACGATGACATTACGTATTGTGGTTGTGAGTCTTCAATAGCGATTTGGAAACCTTTGAGATAAATTTCTCTAAGAGCTTGTTCGCCAATTACTGAGTTAGTAACAAAACGATTTGTTTCTTCATTATTTGCAGCAAAGTGTTTAATAGTTGTTCCGACACCGGGATTTGATTGAACACCCTTAGTTTCGGCAGCAGCTGAAATACCTGCTACTAATGGATCTTCTGAGTAATACTCAAAATTACGTCCATTTAATGGATTACGGTGAATATTCATACCTGGAGCTAACCAAGTATCGATACCCATTTCAATCATTTCTTTACCAACAGCATTGCCGACACTATAGATCATCAATGGATCCCAAGTTTGGGCCATCAAAGTTCCAATTGGCCATGCAGTAGCATATTGATAAACAGTTTTTCCATTAACGGTTCCAACTGGTGTAAGTCTTAAACCAGCAGGTCCGTCAGAATTAACTGAAACTGGAACTCCCTTGTCTAAGAGTGCCGAAGTAGTTTGTCCAGCGGCTCCAGGAACGATTGTTGAAGCTCCACCAACGATAACTGAATTGCTTGATTGACCAAGGCCTGCTTGGTTTTTCAAGGCCTCAAATCCTTCAGCATTTAAATCCAGATTACCGTTAACGATCTTACTTAATTCTTTAGTAGATAAACTAGCAACGAATTGGTCCATAGTTATTTTGCCTGTATAGACATCAAACAAAGTTGAACCAGGTGCTGGTGTGACCTTTTGAATATCTTGAGTCAAACCATTGTTTGCAAGGACTTCAGAACTGCCATCATTAACAATCGTTGTGACTCTGTTTGGATCATATGGTGATGACTGGTCGCCTAAAACTCCATTAAGAGTTGAAGGATCGAGTTCGATCACAGATGCAGATGCTAATTCTGCAGCTTGGTCAGCTGGCACAAAGGTACTAGTATTGCCGTGCAATTGTGTTGGATCAGAATCAGGCATCATTTCGTTAGCAAGTTGTTCTGTTGTAACTTTTTCAGGTAAGTTCAAAACAGTTGCTACATGTGTATTCCTTGAGCTATTACCGACTCTGATAATGTAATCGCCGGCATCCATGATGTAGCTTGCAGAATTAGTGTCGTAACTAGCCATATTGTAAATTGGGAATGACAATGTCAAAGTCTGGCTTTGACCTGGTGCTAATGTATCTGTCTTAGCATAAGCTGCTAAGTTTTGGAAAGCCTTGTCAACTGTTCCAGCTGGAGCAGAATAATATTCTTGAACGACTTCACGTCCTGAATAAGTGTCTCCAGTATTTGTAACAGTCACTTCAGTTACCAAATTAGTTCCATCAACATAAGTCTTATAAGGATTGATGTTGAAAGTCGTATAAGATTGGCCATAACCGAACTCATATTGTGGAGTTACATTGTAAGAATCGAAATAACGATAGCCAACGTAGATTCCTTCATTATATGGTTCAGTGATTGAATTTCCATCGTTTTCGGCAAAAGTTGCTGAAGATGGATAGTCAGAATAGTTTACTGCCCAAGTGTCAGCCAACTTACCTGAAGGAGTAACCGCACCACTGATTAAATCAGCAGCAGCTAAACCAGTATTTTGACCGCCTTGAGAAACTAATAAAATACTTTTTAAATTAGGAACTTCTTTTAAGAAATTCATATCGATTGGAGCACCAACATTTAATAACAGCACACTGTTGTTATAGATGTTAGAAATATTTTTGATATTAGCTAATTCGTTATCTGATAAAAGATAATCGCCTTTAGCATTTTTACGATCTGAACCTTCACCAGCATTACGTGAAACTACATAGATACCAACATCAGCAGGTGCAGCATCGAATTCAGCTTGTGTAATTTCTGGATCTGAGTAATTAAATGTACTCAATAAAACGGCTGTTTTATTGAAGGCTGCTTCCTTCTTATTATAGTCAGCAGCAATATTGTTTAACCAATCTGTTGATGTGACCGTGTAGCCAGCATCTTTAAGTCCATCCCAGATATTGATCGTTTGTCTAGGATTAACGTTTCCTGAACCAGTTCCGCCTTTAACAGTTCCGTAAGCTCCGGCACCAAAAAGTGCGATTGATTGGTCAGTTGAGATTGGCAATGAATTATCTTTATTCTGAAGCAAGACCATACCATCTTCGGCAGCAGATGTTGATAATTGCGAGTTCGCAATTTCTTGAGCATTTGGCTGACCGTCTGAGGTTGTGTCTGCTTGAGTATTAGCAGCTGTTACGTCAACTGGTGCTGAAGTCTGATTTTGATCAGTAGAAACAGCATCAGTTTGGGCAACAGGTGTATCGGAAACTTCATTTGAGACTTGCGTCGAAGGAACATCAGTTGTTGTAGTTTGTTCAACTGGTGTTGCATCCGTCGTCGCAGCGTCAACAGTATCGTTAGAATAACCAACAAGTCCAAAGACAAATGTTGCAATCAAACTAGTCAATACTGTCATGAGTTTCGATTGAGAATGTTTCATTTTCTCACCTCATTAATTTTTTGATTAGCCTAATTGAACGTCTGAAGCACGAACGTATTCGTTAGTTGAAACACGGTAGTAAGTAGCACCGGTCTTAGTATTTACACGTTGAATATCTGTAAACCAATTAGTACCAGCTTGTAATGAACGGCTTACGGGTTGTTCCATAACATTGAATAATGGTGCTTGAGTAGTTGTTGTAACTGTGTTGTTGATACGGTTGTTCTTGTAGCCATCTGAATAATCAGTTTTGGCGGTTGTCTTAGTAGTTTCTTTAGTACCTTTGATAGCTTCTGTAACTTTGTTGCCGACAGCATTAGGGATCAAGTCATTTTCGCCTGTTGCTAATCCGTAAAGACCGCCGATGTTGTTATCTGTCAAATCGAATGGTTGAGCTAATTTCATTAATAATGATGGAATCTTTCCACCAGGTAAGTTGCCAACAACATCAATTGCGGCATCTTGAATATCATGTGAAACTTTACCAAGTACGTTTGATGTTGGATCTACAAAGCCAGTAGCACCAGCATAAACATTTGAAAGTGGTTTAACTTTTGAAAGGACGCTTCCAGTAACAGGTGCAACGATGTCGTTACCGACAATATCTGCAGCCTTGTCTTTGGCAGCATTTTTAACTGTTGTTAAAATTTTATCTTGAGTTGAATCTGTAGTAGTTGTTGTTGATGCAGCAGTTGCAACTGGTGTTGTTGCTGTTTGAGCATCAGCAGTTGTATCTGTTGAAGCTTGAACTTGTGTTGTGGCACTGTCATCAGTTACGGCAACATCAGTTGCTGTATCCGCAGTTGCAGCAGCAGTTGTTACATCTGATGTTGCGTCAGTATTTGAAACTTGTGGTGCAACTTGCTCTGTTTGAGTAGTATCAGCGTCACTAGTAGTATCAGCTTGTGCTGAACTAGTAGCAATCGTGAACCCAGCCAAAACAGAAGTAATTGCTAAAGTTGTTGAAAGCAAAATTTTCTTTAATTTCATAATTATAATGATTCCCCCTTTTAATTTGAAAAAAAAGATCCCTTTTGTAGAACAAAATTCAATTTACAAACAACATCGGCTCCTCCCTTAGTAGCCTCAACCAAAAAAGACTAACCCATCAATCCTCCCAAAAAGATGTGTTAGTTTGTTTAGTTGACATTTTAATGACATCGTTTCCAAATCAAGATAAATTATACAACACTTAAATCAAAATTTGGTTATATTGATTAAAATATAAATCACCAATTATCTATATTGTTGATATTTAAAAAATCGAATTAGTGTTATAACGTCTCCTATCCGGCTCTATACATAGGTTATAGAATTCATCGAAAAATTCAGATGATTTTTATCACTAATAATTGATTTATTATTTCGTTATTTTCCCCAAACTTAATTTCAAAAAAATCAAATATCAAGATGATCAAACATGGTAGTGCATTCGGCTGCCAGCTTGATTTTTTACAAAATAAAAACGCCTCAATAAAATTGAGACGTTAAACAATTTGTTTATTAATTAAAAGTTACATCTTGAGCACGAACATATTCGTTAGTTGAAACACGGAAATATTGTTGTCCAGTTGCATTGTTAGTTCTGAGAATATCAGTATACCAATCTGAACCAGCTGCTAAAGAACGACTTGCTTGATCGCCATTTGCTGTAAACAATGGAGCAAGTTTGTTAGTTGTTACTGTTCCAACACTTGATTCGTTGCTATACGAAACAACTGGTGTGTTGTCTACAGGTGTTGTATCAGGAACATCTTCATCTGTTGAAACTCCATTGATTCGATCAGTAACGTCTTGTCCAACTTTGTTAGGAATTGTGTCATTTCTACCAGTTACAAGTCCGTAGACGCCCGCAACATTATTTGCAGTTAGATCATATGGTTGGATATCTTGAAGGATTTTCTTTGGAAGTGCGCCTAATGTATCGCCAACAATATTGATACCAGCATTTTGAAGGTCTTTAGTTACTCGACCAGCAACGTTTGATGATGGATTAACTAAACCTGAACCACCAGCATAAATACTTGAAATTGGCTTAACCGCAGCCAAGGCAGTTTCTGTAACTGGTGCAACAATGTGGTTACCCACGACATCAGCAAAAATACCTTGTGGTGTTGATGGAATAACTGATTCAGTAGTAGCGTCATCAGTTGAAGCTTGAACAGCTGGTTGATCTGCTGAAGCTTGAGTAGCAGAAACTTGCGCTGTTTCGTTTGTTTGATCAGTTGTAGCTGCTTGATCAGTATTTACAGCAGTTGTTGAAGTTATTTCTGCTGAATCGTTAGATGTTGCTTGTGTTGAAGCTGCATCTGCTTGAGCTGATGCTTGCGTTGAAGCAACTTGTTCAACATCAGCAGAGTTGTCTGTGGTAGTCTCAGCGTGAGCTGATCCTTGAGCAATTGAGATACCTGCTAAAGCAGCAGTAATAGCTAGTGATGATGAAAGCAATACTTTATTAAACTTCATGTGATAGTCCCCTTTTATATAAACAATATTTGTAAAATCCCCGTATGCTCAAATTTTATATTAAATATTTTATGATATCGGTAGCATACATGTTCTGTATTATACATCATATTTTTTATATTTAAAGTTAAATTTTATATTTTAGAGCATTTTATTTAGATATTATTGATTTGGACATATTTAAAAATAGTCACAAATCACTGTCAGAACGACATATAATGATATTTATATAACAATCATGCAAATAACGGATTTTAATAACTTGTTTTTTGACAATAAAAAAATAGCCTCAATCTGAGACTATTTTCTAAAAATATTATAAAAAGAATCCATGTCCTTAAATCCGAGTTTTTCGATGGATCCGTCGATATCACGAGTGATACTCGTAAATGACCTTTTAATGTTGTCAAAACGATATTTAGGATTAATTGCATACATCATATGAACTACGATCACGATCACCAAGGCAATCTTATTAGTATAACTAGTCGTCCCATTGATATTCTTGAACCAGAGATATTGTTGGTAATCCTTCGGAGCCAAAGCATCAGTGGATAATGTGATATCTAACAAATTAGAATTGTGGCAACAAATATTTCTCACAAAATTGAGACATTCGAGCCAGGAAACCAATTCATCCCTGCTGCAATGAAAATAATCAGTAAAGTGTCGCACATTATCGGCCGACATCAGCCTAATCAAACTAGAAGTAGTTTCAAATGTTAATAAATTAGTCATCAACCAAACAGTTGGAAAATTATCGCTATTCAAATTTTCGCGATAATCTAAATCTAAAATATTTGAATTATATGCTTGCCGCAATAAAGACTTTTTGAAGTAAAATTGTTTTTCTTCCAGGCTATAGGTAGAAATACTGCTATCAGCCCAATTGGAGAATTCAAGATAGCCAAAAGGCCCATATTTATCACCCAAAACATGCGAGATCAAACTATTCATTGAGACTTCAATATCTTCAATTGCATGCAACAAGTTGATCCGCAAATTCTTGTCTTGGTAATAACGCTTAACAACAAAGTCGAAGGACAAACCATCATAATCAGGAGTATTGTAACCATCTCGGTAAGCAAACGGATATGCGAATTGCTTCAAAGTATAGTACCCAATAGCCTCAATAGCATTGAGATTCTTCTCGCGCATATCAGGATTCAGTTTCATACCACGCTTAGCAAAAAGATTCAGTTGCTCCTCATATGTGAGTTGCTTAGGACTATGCACCATATACACCTTCAATCATTATCGGTATAAATAATAAAACTTCAAGTATAAAAAATAATCAGAATATGCACCGTTTATAGAGGTAAAAAAATCTACCCACAACCTTATTTTGAACCCTTGAGATAATTTATTACAACTATTTACTAAAAATATATTATTGTATTTTGATATAAAACAATTCAATTAAATTAATAAATATACAATAAGCAACTCACAAGGAGATACGATGTTGGGCAAAGCCCAACGAGCCCAAACGAGAATCAACCAAATTTATATTATTTGATACTAGTTAGATGCGATGTTGGGCAAAGCTCAACGAGCCCAAACGAGAGTCAGCCAAACTTATATTATTTGATACTAGTTAGATGCGATGTTGGGCAAAGCCCGACGAGCCACCCAAACTAGAGTGAACCAATGGTATCTCACGAGGAACAAGTGAGATATGAGGCTGGGCAAAGCCCAACCGAACATGGTTAAAACTGAAGTGAGCCGACAAACTCCAATCCTTTACAAACAAAAGTCGCATACCTTATTTCAAACAACAAAAGGGGATTTTGATCTAATACTATTTAGACGGAGGACGGAAATCGATGCCCCGGCCCCCATGGGGAAATAACTAATGGAACGTACGTCGCCTTTGGCGCGTGCGCTACTGCTGAAAATGTTGGCTACGCCAACGAACAATCAAGGATGCCGTCCGGAGTCGGCCCGCATACCGCACAAAAAAAAGGCTTCCAACTACAAAAACCATAGTCAAAAGCCAAGCCCTACTTAGCAACACTAAACTTAGACAACCTCTTCAATCCAATACCAGTAAACCCACTAATAATAGACAAAACAGGCGACAACAAACTAAAGAAACAAAACGGCAAAAACGCCAAAGTAGAAACACCAAGAGTATTGGCAGCAAAAGCCCCAGCAACACCCCAAGGAATCAAGTAATTGATCACAGTACCCCCATCCTCAAGCACTCGACTCAAGGCCAGATTATCCAGCCCACGCTTGCGGTAAGTATCCTTAAACGCTTTACCAGGCAAGATAACAGATAAGTACTGCTCACCAACGAAAATGTTAACGCCAATACCAGACAAAATCGTAGCCGTGACCACAGAACCCGGCGACTTCAAACGCTTAGCCAAAGGTTCAATCGCCGTTTGAATAATATCAAATTTCATCAACAAACCACCCAATGACAAGGTTAAAAAGATCAACGAGATCGTACCCATCATTGAAGTAATACCACCACGAGTCAACAAGGCATCAACGTTAGCATTACCAGTTTTTGAAACAAAGCCATTCTCAACAAATCCAGCAACCTTTGGAATCGTTGTTCCAGGAACTTGTACGAAGATCATCACGATTGCGACTGCAATGTTCAATAACAAAGTCGCAATAGCAGGGATCTTCATGATCGCACAAACAAATAATAAGATGATCGGCAAAATTGCCCACCAAGAAACTGCAAAGTTAGTAGTTAATGTATGTAAAGTTGGTTGAATATTAGTCAATTTAGCGCCAGATTCACCTAATCCCAGAATCCAGTACAAGATAAATGAAATGATGAATGCTGGAATAGTTGTCCACATCAAATTTTTAATATGAGCAAAAAGGTCTGATCCAGCAATTGCTGCTGCTAAGTTAGTTGAATCTGACAGTGGCGAAGTCTTATCGCCAAAGATAGCTCCGGAAATGATCGCACCAGCGACTAATGCCGGATTAACTCCCATTGTTGTTCCCATTCCAAATAGTGCGATTCCAATCGTTGATACGATCGTAAAAGCCGAACCAATCGATGTACCAATCAAAGCACAAACAAGAAAGACTGATGGAACGAACCATTGAGCCGAGATCAGATGAAATCCAGCCACCATCATTGATGGGATCACACCGGCTGCGATCCAAGTTCCAATCAGGGCACCAATCAGAATAAATATAAAAATCGGCACGATACCATTTTTTACTCCATCCATGATACCATCATGAATTTCATCCCAGCTCTTCCTGCGAATTTTTGCCCAGACAATTATTAGTCCGATAACTAATAAAACTGGCGTCTGTGGTGACAAGCCAAAGCCAATTACTCCAGTTCCTAGGACGATCAGCATAACTAGCAAGATGATGATCGATTCTCTAAAACTTACTTTTTCCCTCATAAATGTTTTCTCCCATAAAAAAATCGCCCCTGCTGCTTCTGCAACAGGGACGATTTGACGTAACCGTGGTACCACCCAACTTGAGGTCGCAAATAGACCTCCACTCTGAGCGATAACGGCACTCTACTCCGCTTGGGAAACCAAGTCATGTTTGGTATTTATCCATGAACACCCTGACCGGTTCGCATCAACCACCGGCTTTCTTACGCACAGATGCCACGTTACTTCTCAATAGATACAAGGTATCTAATCAAACACTTCAATGTAGTGAATCATAACAACTATTTTTATTACCGTCAACCTAATTTTTAATGACTATGCCATTCGTCTGTCGATCACTTTGGAAATAAGCGATAGTGCATAACATACGATAAAGTACAAAATAGCTAAAGCTAAGTACATTGGCACAATATAGTTAGCGTTTTGTCCGTAAATAACTTGAGCATGTTGCATTAATTCAGGAACCACGATGATCGTTGTCAATGAAGTATCCTTGATCAACGAGATCAATTGCGAAACTAATGCTGGGATCATCTTTTTATAAGCCTGAGGCAAAATAATGTGCCACATAGCTTGCGTATAGTGCATCCCCATTGCTCGAGCGGCTTCCATTTGTCCGACATCAACTGCTTGGATACCAGAACGAATGATCTCGGCAACCATCATCGATTCAAAGACTGACATTGCTAAAATGGCAGCTGGAATCGTATCCGGTTTGAATCCTAAGGATGGCAAACCAAAGTAGACGAAGAAGATGATCAAAAGTAGTGGCAAGTTACGGATGATATCAATGATGAAACCAATGATTTTGGATAAGTAAGGAATTTTGGTATAACGAATAATTCCTAAGATTGATCCTAAGATCATACTAAATACAACTGAAATTGCGGAAATTTCAACAGTGACCCAGAGTCCTTGGAGAAGGAATCTTAGATTAACTGCTGAATAAGCATTGATCCAATTTTGCATAATTCAAACTCCCCCTCTAAGCCAGATTCTTTTCTAGATGCTGCATGTAATAACTGATTGGCAAGGTGATAACTAAGTAGAACAAACCAACAATTATGTATGTATTAACAGTATCAAAAGTTTGTGATGCAATTGCATTACCTTGGTACATCAAGTCAAATCCAGCAACGAAAGCTAGGACTGATGAATTTTTGACCAAGTTAATGAATTGGTTACCCAATGGTGGGATAACTAACTTGAAGGCCTGTGGCAAAACGATGTAGCGCATAGCTTGCCAGAAGGTCATCCCCATTGCACGTGAAGCTTCCATTTGTCCAACATCAACTGAGTTGATACCTGAACGAACAGTTTCAGCGATAAAGGCTGATGTATAAATCGTCAATCCAATCGTACCGGCAGTAAATCCATTGATCTTAACGAAGTACAACGGAATAACTAAATAGAAAAACATTGTGATAACTAGTAGCGGAATGTTACGGAAAATTTCTACGTAGACATTACCGATAACACGTAAAACTTTATTCGGCACAACTTCCAAAATGGCAAATAATGAACCAATGATCAAACTAGCAACTAACGCGATAATACTGGATAAAATCGTCCAGCCAAATCCGGTCAGGAAGTCTTGCCAATTGTTTGCAAATAAACTAGCCATTAGCGTAGCACCTCCCTGTAGTTGAAGCCTGGAACATTACCAAACCACTTCTTGATCAGTTTGTTATATGTACCATCTTTTTCAGTCTCTTTGATTGCTTTATTCAAAGCGTGTCTTAATGCAGGTTGGCCTTTATTGATACCAATACCATAAGGCTCAGTTGTAAAGGCACTACCTTGAACGTGGTAGCCAGGATTTTCAACCGCCATACCAGCAAGGATAACGTTATCAGTTGTCAAAGCATCGCCTTGACCAGATTTTAGAGCAACTAAAGCTTGAGCGTAATCTTGCAATTGCAATACTCGGGCTTTTGGAGCATATTTTTTAACATTTTCAACTGAGTTTGAACCCACAACACCAATAACCGTCTTGTTGTTCAAATCCTTAACGCTCTTGACTGGCGAGCCATCTTTGACCAAGATAGCTTGTCCAGCGTCAAAATAAGAATCAGAAAAATCAATTACTTTTTTACGTTCAGCATTAATCGTCATTGTGGCAATAATTGCATCAATATTTCCATTCTTCAACAATGGAATACGTGATTGCGATGTTACAGTTACGAACTTAGCCTTACCGTTTTTACCAAGGATCTTCTTTGTCAAAGCTTTGGCCATATCAATTTCGAAACCTTTTTCTTGGCCATCCTTAACATCGATCAATCCCATTAATTTCGTATCTGCTTTAACACCCCAGGTGAGTGTGTTGGAATCTTTTGCATTGTGCAAAACATCTTGTGCGGAAAGTGGCTTAGAACCACAGCCGACTGACACTACAGCGAGGAGCACAGACATCATCAATACCAAAAAATATTTAAGTTTTTTCATGGTAGTCCCCTTCCCCTCTGTTAGTGCTTAATGATCTTGCTTAAGAACTGTCTTGCACGTTCATTTGTAGGATGTTCGAAAAAGTCTTTCGTCTTATCATCTTCCAAAATTTGGCCATCAGCCATGAAAATAACACGGTTAGCAACTTCTTGAGCAAAGCCCATTTCGTGGGTAACGATCAAAGAAGTCATTTCACCTTGACTAGTAACGTATTTGATAACTTTCAAAACATCATCGATCATTTCAGGATCTAGCGCACTAGTTGGTTCATCAAAAAGCATACAACGTGGCTTCATAGCTAGAGATCTAGCGATTGCCACACGTTGAGCTTGTCCACCAGAAATTTGTGAAGGCATATTGTGAGCTTTATCAGCCAAACCAACTTGGTCAAGCAAAGCCATCGCAGCCTTTTTATTTTCATCTTCGTTCATTTTTAAGACGATTCTTGGAGCAATCATAACGTTTTCGAGAACGTCTTTATTCGCATATAAATTAAAATGCTGGAATACCATTCCCACATCAGTCCGGATACGGTTGATATCCGTATTCTTGTCAGCAATATCACGACCATTAACGATCAATTGGCCTTCTTGAATTTTTTCAAGACCATTAACACTTCTAGCTAGGGTACTCTTCCCAGATCCAGAAGGTCCGATCAAAACAACGGTTTCCCCTTTATCAATCTCTAAGTTAATGTCTTTTAATGCGTGAAATTTACCATAATACTTTTGCACGTCGCGGAACTCGATCATCGACATAAAACTTTCTCCCTTCATATCCCTGTCTAAAAGATAAATCCATATTGCAACTCATCAAAAAAGACTATTAGAGAAATTTTAATATTTTTAAATTGATTTGGCAATCAAAAACACATTTCTCTGTAAGTTAACTTTCAATTTTAAAAAATTAACACCTCAATAATACCGCTACCTTTAGCGGTTAAAAACGCTTTTTAGTAATTTTTCAAAAAATTATTTTGGTTATTTTACGAAAACGGTTACATTCTCTAATAAAAAAAAGACGCCCGAAGGCGTCCAAACTAATTATTTGTTGAGGATAAATAGTTTACGGGGGTGAAACTGCTACTACTTCAAGACGATTTGTTTGTATAGATATCTCGTCAACAAGTAATAACCTAGATAAAGCACAAGGAAAATCAGGAATGGAATGTAAATCCCACTGTATGGGTGAACTAACAAGGCTTTAAACATTTGTAGCCCAGCCAGAACATGGACGATTCCCAAAATTCCAGGAACCGCGAACAAGACGGCAATTTCTTTGTTGATCGATTGATGCAAAGTCTTTTCACGTGTTCCAATCTTATAAAGCATGTTGTAACGTTTAACGTCGCCGGCAGCACCTGATAAGATCTTAAACATCAAGCAACTAGCTAGCATAGCTAGAAAGGCGATTCCCAAGAAGAATCCCATGAATTCTAACCCGGAGTAAAAGCCATTGACCAAGACATAAGCAGAGTATTTATCGCTTGAAGACATCCCTGCCAGATTGTAGCGGTCTTTTTGAATCTCGGAGATTTTCTTGATCTCTTTTAAGTTGCCATTGAACGATTTCGTTTTAACGAACGTCAAATTATTTTCTTTGACATTGACCTTCGCAAATTCGGCATCGCTAACTAATTTAGCTGGCGCTGTTCGATTTTTTGGAAGCAAGGAACTAGTCAAAGTAAACGCAGCCTGTCCTTTAGTAGGATCAGTCGTAGTCAATTGCTTGTTCGACATATTATTAGTATTGAATTTAACATAATGGAAAGGTGTCTCTTTAAAGTCGCTGGCACGATAATAAGTTGCATCGTTAGTTGTTTTAAAATTATATTCCGTAACTTTCTTATCATGGATCTTGTCGATCTGAGCACGTTCTTTATCGCCAGGATTGATCATCGTTGAGTCGTAATAATTTTGACCTTCAACAACGGTACTGATCTGTTGACGGAATCCTAAACCAACTGTGATGGCACCAAGTGCTAAAGCAAACATCATCGCAACCATTGAAAGGATTCTTGTGTAGTCACCAATTCTAAAGTTCAATTGCGACAAGGTGAAGTTGTTCAAACCTTTTTGAGAAAAATTCTTGTTACGCTTCAAAGCATTGATGATCGTCGTCGTTAATGAATTGATCACAAAATATGTTCCAATAATAATAGTTACTAAGGCAACTGGTACACCTAAGAAAATGAATGCAGCATTTTTACCCATGTAGAACATGGCAAAATAACCAATTACTAAAAAGGCGATCCCGAGGATCGATTGAATAACCGTCCAAGCTGAATTACGTTTCAATCGCGTTGGTTGACTGTCAATGTGCAATAACGTAAGAACCTTAGTCCGACGCAGAGAGATTGAATTTCTTAAAGCTGAAAAGATAAAGATGATAATGAAAAAAGCTAATGTGGCCAGTAATGCTGGCATGTAGAAACTTGAAAAATGTTTAGCCGGAATATCCAAATTTTTCATTAATAATTGTCCGACAAAGCCAGTAGCAAAAATTCCGATCGCGATACCAATGATTGAGGCAATCGCACCGATGGTAAATGTCTCCACAAAAATCATTCGCGAAACCTTGCTGCTTTTGGCTCCAAGCATCATGAACATCCCATACTCTTTTTGCCTCATGCTAAGCAAGAACTTATTGGCATAGTTAATATAAACAATAGTTATGATAGCTAATAAAATGACTCCGAATGCAAAAATGAACGATGTTGCAGCGGCTGGCGAATTAGATTTCAAGAATTGTTGATTCATCGCCAACGACATAAACATATAAAAGATTGCGGCAGCAATCATCAAGCCAGAAAACAGCACGCTGTAATCTCTAAAACGATGCTTGATGCCACTCAGTGCTAATTTGTTAAGCATAATTTCCCCTCCTATTCAGCAAATGTTCCCAGTGAATCTAAGATTTCTTGATAGAATTCTCCACGAGAATGTTCCTCGTTTTTCAATTCTTGGCCGATCTCTCCGTCTTTAATGAATAAGATACGGTCGCAGAAACTAGCAGAAAATGGATCATGCGTTACTAATAGGATAGAAACATTATCTTCGTGGTTGATTTTAGTCATCGTGTCCATCAAAGCACGAGCACTCTTTGAGTCTAAAGCTCCTGTTGGTTCGTCTCCAAAAATGATTTCTGGTCCGTGGACTAAGGCACGAGCTGCAGCTACACGTTGTTTTTGACCACCTGACAATTCGGTTGGATAGTGATTTAAAATGTCAGTCAAACCGAGTTTTTCAGAAATACTCATAACTGCTGGTTTGATCTCGCTAGGCTTACGGTTTTGGAGTGCCAATGGCAAAGCGATATTTTCGTAGGCTGTTAAGTTTTCTAGCAAGTTGAAGTCTTGGAAGATAAATCCGATCTTGTTGGCACGAAAGTCGGCCATTTCATTGTTGTTCAATTTGGTGATGTCTTCTCCGGCGATTTTAACTTCGCCACTTGTTGGTGTATCCAATGTTGATAGGATGTTTAATAAGGTAGTTTTTCCTGAACCTGAAGCTCCCATGATCCCAACGAATTCGCCGGGTTGAACTTCAAAGTTTACATCTGATAAAGCTTTGAATTGTTTTTCATTGGCTTTACCATAGATTTTTTCGATATTATTTACTTCGACTATTTTTGTCATTTATGTGTCCCTCCATCTGATATATCTATCATATGAGGAATGTTGTATTTAGTCGTTCGATTTATATTACATATGCTTACAGTTTTGTAAGCCTTTGATTTAGGCGGTATGAGACCCGGCACCGGGGTGGCGTCACTGAATCGGCGCTGGAACGCTGTGGGTACACTTGAAACTTATTGCAAAGACCGCAACAATTTCCAAGCTGCACCTTCCACTAAGCACTGCTTCGCATTGCTAAGAGGAATTTCACGGCTTAGGCCGAACGTGACGCCACCCCGGTGCCTAAACAGAGTTAAATCAAAACACTATTTTTTTGAAAGATGGTATGCCGGCAGTACTTGCCTAGGATTAAGAATTGTCTACTATCCTCTTTATTAAGTAAATTTATAAATAGTTGTTAAATTGATTAATTGATTTTTTTAAATATCGATCAATGTCCTATCAACTAGTACGTCTGATTATTAATTGAAAGAACAAGTAGTTTATACTTAAAAAGTAAAAAATTTTAAGGTGTCCTTACCGTTGTTTTATTTATTAATGAAACGCAAAGGAGCTGGAAGCCATGTATGAGAGCTCACAATGGTAAGAAAGGCTCTCATTTTGACAGAAGTTATTGTCATACTAGTAGTGATCTTGCTACTAGTAGTTGCCGTGAAAAAATAGGCGACAAAAAAAGAGCTAGACACCACCATGTCTGGCCCTTTTAAATCATAGTTAAATCTGTTTTAAAAACGGTAAGGACAAATAAATTTTTTCAAGCATCCAGAAAATTCTGGGTGTTCTTTTTGTCCCTTGCTCTTAGTTACGAATTTATATTACCATCATTCAAAAGATTTTCCAATTCCCACAAATCAAAAACCCCACAACTATTCAGTATCTAAGAACAATGCCGCATCGGAACAGAGAAGAAGGCGAAGCCGCCTTCGTACCAAAGTGAACAATCCAACAAAGGGAAAAGTGCGTATGGATTTTGTGTTCAAGGGGTACAAAAACAAAAAGGGGAGCGCATAACACTGCAATCTACCACCACACTAGGTTGTGATGTGGGGGCGCTCTGGCTCAATGGAGAAGTTGTCCTTAGCCGGTGACGACACCGGGTTAGGACAAGACCAAGCTTGAAGATTTTTGCGGTCTATGCAAAAAGCTCCAAGTTGTGTCCTCCATGTTCCAGACAAGAAGGCGCCCCCACATCACAACCGGCAGTGAACCTCCCCCAACAATTTAGTTTGATTTATCTCTCTATTAGATACACAATTTACGATATAATAACTAAGTTCCAAAAAATCAAATTATATAGGGGTGTTAATCTTGGGGGATAAATTGCCACAACTCGACTCTAAAAAGTCGTACATCAGTTGGCCCGTCGTTGCCCTAATGGACTTCGTTACCGTAATCGGCTTCGACGACATTATCTATAATTTCCAAAACCAAGGTCTAGGAATCGTCTTCACCTGGATCATAATGCTATTTTTATTCGTTGTACCTTATGAAATGATGGTTGGTCACTTAGGATCAGCCTTCAGTCATGAAGGAGGCGGAATGACTTCTTGGGTCCGTGGTACAGGCGGCAACGTCTGGGGATATATTTGTGCCTGGACTTATTGGGTCGCCGGACTTCCTTACATTGTCGATGTTGCCAACTCCATGCTGATCTCATTCGGCTGGTTGATCAACGGTAACAATAAGATGTCTGATACGATGACAAACAGTATGTTTGCCTTACTCACAGCGGTTATTTTTACAGTCTTCATTTTTATTCAACATCATTTGAAAAATTCACTTCAATGGTTATCGATCATTGGTGGTGGTGCGATGTTTGTTGTAACTATTCTTTACGCTATTATGACTATCGTTTACTTGAGTCAAGGCAACGCTCCACATACTTCACCATTTACTATCAAGTCATTCATCCCTAAGTTCGATCTTCACTACTTATCAACTTTCGGACTAGTAATTTTTGCCATGAACGGTGCCGAACTAGCTTCGCCATACGTTACTGAAATGAAAAATGGTAAACGTGACTTTCCAAAGGCCATGTGGATGCTAGCAATTATGACTGGATTCTTGACCGTCTTTGGATCATTCTCACTGGGAGTATTCTTCAACGCTCACCATTTACCTCATGATTTAAAGATGAACGGTTCTTACTACGCCTTTCAAGCTATGGGTAATGACTTTGGAATGGGACATTTCTTCCTATACTTATTCGCCATTACTCAAGCGATTTATATGATGGCTCAATTAGCCGTTTTGATCGATGCATCAACCAGAATGTTCTTATCAGATACAGCCAAAGCCTACTTACCAAAACGTTTGACCAAGACCGATTCACGTGGTCTTCCCATCAACGGTTATTGGCTCACGACTGGGATCTGTACGATCATCATGGTCTTGAGTGCTACTTTGCCAAATATGAATTCGATCTTTAATCAACTATTGAACTTGAATGGGATCGTTTCGCCATACGTAACTTGTTTCGTATTCAGTTCCTTCATTTTAGTTCGACTTCATCCTGACAAGTTCCCATCTGACTTCACGTATATCAAGAACCAAAAGCTCGCCGTATTAGTCGGTGCATGGTGTTTCTTGATCACTTTCGTAGCTGCAACAATGGGAATCTTACCTGTTGATGAAGCTTATGGTACCGGAACTTGGTATCACGTACTCGCATTAAATATCATTGAGCCATTGATCATGGTCGCAATTGGTATCATCTTGCCAGTAATCGCCAGAATTCAAAGACGTAATGATTTAGCTTAAAAAATTGATCCCATTATCTTTTTAGATAGTGGGATTTTTTGTATCCAGATTAAAAAGCCAGATTGTTCTATCCAAAATTGTTATACTCAAGTGAACAAAGGAGGTCGAAACCTTGCTTTTTAAAACCACATACGATTCGCCATTAAAAGAGATCACTATTTTGACCAACGAAAAATCGCTGTTAGGCCTCTGGTTCACTGCCCAGAAGTATTTTGGAGCCAAGTTCAATCTGGATGAAGCAACTAATCAAACCAACGTTATTGGTAAAAAAGTTATTGCTTGGCTGGATGCTTATTTTGCAGGTCATCAACCAGACGCCACAAGTATTCCAGTCGATCCTAAAGTCACGCCGTATCGTCGATCAGTTTCAACTATCCTGCAACAAATTCCTTACGGGCAAGTTTGGACTTACAAACAAATTGCCGAAAAATTGAATCAGCGTCAAACTCACCAAACTTCAGCTCGTGCCGTCGGTGGAGCGGTCGGACACAATCCAATCTCTATCATCATTCCCTGCCACCGAGTCGTCGGAAGTGACGGCAATCTGACTGGTTATGCTGGCGGAATTGATCGAAAAATCGCCTTACTAGAATTAGAAGGTTTCAGCCACGACAATTTAATAAAATATCACATTTAGGAAGTGGAATTATGGTCTCAAATGCTGAATGGAACGCCATCAAGAATAACGATCACAGCTTTGATGGAAAGTTTTGGTATGCCGTCAAAACTACCAAGATATTTTGTAAGCCATCATGTCCTTCAAGACGGCCAAAACGGGAAAATATTCAAATTTTTCACGACCCGCAGGAAATTTTGCAAATGGGCTTTCGTCCTTGTAAAAGATGCCGGCCACTTGATAGCTTCGTGTCCAATCAAGTTTGGGTCGAAGAGATCAACGATTTTTTAAAAAATAATTTCCAGCAAAATATTACTTTGGAAGATCTTTCCCAGTCATTGCACGGTTCTCAATCTTATTTGAGACACGTCTATAAGAAACAAACTGGCCAAACTCCCCAACAAACAATTTTAGAATTACGTTTGAATCTGGCGAAAGAGCAACTGCTATCCAGCAACGAGCCAGTTAATGTCATCAGCAGATCATGTGGCTTCGACAGCACAAATTATTTCATCCGCAGATTTAGGCAAAAATTTGGCACCACACCAAATGAATATCGAAAATTGCAGCAAAAAAATAACAGCTAACCGTGAGGAGTTAGCTGTTATTTTTTACCAATTAGTTGTTTTGACATCTGAGTGTAGATATTCAGACCAACTGTCTTCTTGAATCTCAAGCAATGTTAAAGAGACTCCGGCCATTTCGATTGCTGTAACGAAAGTACCAACTTTACTGAAGACAACTCGAACATTTTTTTCAGCTAATTTATCTAAGACATCATGCATGAAGATAAATTGTTCCATTAATGGTGTCCCACCAAGTCCGTTCACTAACACGGCAAATTTTTTATATTTGACCGAACCGAAATCTGCCTCAAGCTTTCCAAAAATTTCTTCTACCAATTCCTTTGACGGAACTAATTTTTGACGCTTATATCCTGCCTCGCCGTGAATTCCAATGCCATATTCGATCTCGTCATCAGCAATTTCAAATCCCGGTTTTCCCACTTCAGGTACAATGGCAGGTTCTAACCCAACGCCAATGGTTTTGGTTTTCTTGATGACACGATTCCCTAAATCAACTAATTGATCAAGGGTATAACCTTTCTCGGCTGCCGCGCCAACGATTTTTTCTACTAGGATCGTTCCTGCAACACCTCGACGTCCTTGAGTGTGTTCGCTATTTTCAACCGAAATATCGTCATCAACAATGATTTGTTCAACTTTAATATTTTCTAAATCTGCTAGATCACGAGCAATATCGAAATTCATCACATCTCCAGCGTAATTTTTGACGATCATCAACACACCTTCGCCTTGATCTGCTTCTTTAATTGCTGCCAAGACTTCATTTGGAGTTGGCGATGTAAATACTTGTCCACAAACCGCGGCATCAAGCATGCCTTGGCCGACGAAACCTGCATGTAATGGCTCATGACCACTTCCACCACCGGAAATGATACCGACCTTTTTAGAAATATTGTCATCATTTCGTGCAACGACAAATGTTCCATCAACTTGTTTTAATAAGTTTGGATAACTACGTACTAATCCATCTACCATTTCTGGCAAAATATCTTCTGGAGCATTAATAATTTTTTTCATTCATCTCATCCTTAATTTGCTTGTTCTAAAATTCCATCTGTTTCTAAAAGACTTTCAAATAAGTATCCACTTGATAGAGCACCAAGATCTGGATATCCAATCGAACGGTCGCCAATGTATGAAGAGCGTCCCTTCGAAGCAGTGATTTCTTTAGTCTTATCAACCGCATTTTGAATAATTTCTTTATTCAAAATATTTTTGTGGATAGCCAATGTAGCCGGAATCCATGTATCCAACATAGTTTTGTCGCCGAGCTTTGCACCACCTCGAGTCTCGAGTTTCATGATTGAGGAATCTAACATTTCAGCAAGATTCTCGGTATGACGACTAGCTTTGGCAATCTCAAGAAAAGCAGTTCCATACAAAGCTCCGGAAGCTCCACCAACTTTATTCATGATCGACATTGCTGTTACTTTGAATACCTCTGTGATGCTCTTGGGATCTTGAATCTCGAGTTGTTCGATAACCTCGTGCATCCCTCGACTCATATTGTTCCCATGATCTCCATCACCAACAATACTGTCGATTCGACTGAGTTCACTCTTTTGATCGTCAATCTTTTGAGCATAATTTTTCATCCATTGTTTAGAATTTTCAACTGTAAGCATTTTTAATACCTCTCTGTTTTTTCGATAACAAAATCATATAATGAAAGCGTTTTATTAATAATGGACAAATCTTTTTGTTTGTCCCCACTGCTTTTATAAAAAAGCCGGTCTGAGTATAAAACTCAAATCGGCTTAATTAATTTGGTGTTATTTGTTATCAAAAAACACATAATAATGACACTAATATTTGTTGTATTTTTTTGAGAAATATAGGAAACTAGACCTACTCAAGCGATGTAAACGAATACATTTTTGCTATGATCTGCCAAATATCAGGAGAAAAGTTCGAGGTTATTGATGTCCTATACAAAGAAGAAAATGATAGCTAATTTAACAAAAGATTTAGTTGTAGAAAATGGTCTTGATGCCGTCAGCATTACCAAAATTATGTCTTCTGCAAATATGAGACGACAAACGTTTTATGATTATTTCCTGGATAAGTACGATCTGTTAGCTTGGTTATATCAAGATGAGATCTCTGAAATTGTTTCTGATAATTTAAACTACGAGAAGTGGGTCAACATTGTCGACTATTTATGTGCCTACTTTTTCAACAATCGAAAGTTCTACAAAATCGTTCTGACTGACTCTGGTCAAAACAGCCTCGACAACATTATTGAACAACAGCTTGAAGAATTCATTCTAACAATTATTGATGATCTTAAAATAAAGAACAAACTTCGCACAAAAGCTGCTACGATAACTTTTTACACGAGCCTTTTGGCTAATTCATTATTAGCAGAGATCAAAAATTGGATTACTGTAGAAAATACACGAACCATTGGAGACGAATCTCGATTGATCAAAATGTATATTGAAGACGTCATCAATGGACTGCTTTTAAAAGTCGGCTGATCATTGCCAAGCAAAGGCTGTTGTATCGTAATTCAATAATTTTATCCAATTGGGATCTTCAATTTTGAATAAAGTAATTGAAATCCCTGTCATATTATATGAAGTCAAATAATTGCCGGTTTTTACTAATTCCGGATGTAGTCCTTTGAGTTCGAACAAATTAACGACGCTTCTAGTAAAAACAAATTGATCCATGAGTGGGAGCGTTCCGAGTCCATTCACCAAGATTGCTATACTAGTTCCGGATTCTGAGCCTGAAACAGCATACAACTTATTGACCAACTCTCTAGAAAGTCTCTCAAATGATTGATATTTCTCAGTTCGGTAGCCTTTCTCACCATGGATACCGATCCCATACGCTATCTCGTCAGAGTTTAATTGAAATGACTCAAGTTGGCGGTTAGGAATCTCCGCACCGCTTAACGCTACGCCTAAGGTCGACAGATTTGCGATTGCCTTTTTTCCCAATTCTAAAAGTTGCGCCATGCTGTAGTCCTTATCAGCTGCTGCTCCTAATAGTTTGTGGATAAAAATTGTTCCAGCAACTCCACGTCTTCGCGGCTCCTTGGTTTCTGGATCAACTGAACGGTCGTCATCCACTATCAAAATTTCCACGACATATCCTTGTTCCCTCAATACTTCGCTAGCTTTTAAAAAATTATTTCGATCAGCTGCAAAATTCTTCACGATAAATAAGATTGGTCTTTTATTACCAAAGTACTGGACTGTTTGGACTATTTGTTCTGCACTGGGTGGTATAAAGATATCTCCCACAATTGCCGCATCAAGGGCACCGGCACCGACATAACCTAAATCAAGCGGTTCATGTCCACTGCCCCCTCCTGATATCAGGACAACTTGACGATCATTTGGTGAACTGACCACGCTATTAACGTGATCTAATTTTTTTAAATTCGGGTGTGCCATGACGGCTCCCTTGAGCATTTTGGAAACAACTAGTCTATCTTCGTGGTCATCGATCAAATTTCGCATGTTATTCTCCCGTACAAAAAGGCTGAGACAAATGTCCCAGCCTCTTTAATTGCTAATAATTATTTGTTTTCAAAAATTGGAATGATCTGATGTTGCTTCTTAAATGCATCAACATATGCTGAAGCAGCCTTCATTGCATTTACGACCATTTCTGGAGTCACTGCAAAAGGCATATTTTTCATAGTTTCATCAGGTGCTGTTGCCAATGTTCCTATTTTAATTAACTCATCTTCTGAAAGTTTGTCAAGATGAGTATCTTTCATTGTAATTGGCAATCCGAGCGTTAGCCAAAATTCGATGTACTTGTCCATAATTTCATGTGGAGTATCTTCAAGTACTAATTCGACCATTGCGCCAAAGGCAACTTTTTCGCCATGTGTTAGATGATGGATATCCCCTTTAACAGCTGTGAATCCATTATGAATTGCGTGAGCAGCAGCTAGCCCCGCATTTTCAAAACCAAGTCCTGATAGGAGTGTGTTTGCTTCAACGATTGCGTCTAAAGCAGGTGTAACTAATCCATTCTTGTTAGATTCAACTGCTTCATAAGCATGATTCCATAAAACGCGTTCACATTCAGCAGCAATAGCTTTTCCGGCAAATGTAGCAGCACCATTACCCATAGTGGTACCATGCTTGATTGCGGTAGCTTTGGCTTCTATATTAGTTGCCATCGCGTCTGAAATGCCTGAAACTAACATTCTGACTGGAGCATTAGCAATAACCTTAGTATCCATCAAAACAAGGTCAGAATGTTTAGGATAGAACATGTAACGGTCAAATACACCATCTTCTGTATAAAGAACTGACAATCCAGCAGTTGGAGCATCAGCTGAAGCAGAAGTTGGCGCAATGATCAATTTTGTTCCAGCTTCATAAGCAATACCCTTAGAAGTATCAAGTGTTTTACCACCACCAAGACCAACAACGACATCAACGTTTTTTTCCTTAGCAATATCAGTAATACGGTTGATTTCTTCCACTGAAGCTTCACCATTAAAAATGACTTTTTCAATCGTAAAATCATTTTTTTCTAGGTATTCAACAAACTTGTCACCAGCAATTGACCAAACGATCTCGTCAGCCATGATCAACAAATGCTTGCCTAATTTTTGAATATATTCAGCACTGTGATTCAACAAGTCTGATCCTTGAACATATGTATCTGGACTTACAAATAATTTATCCATATTAGAACTATCTCCTTTAATTTGGTTCGTTTTACAGATAAACTATATAAAAACGCTTACATATTTAGAACGGACAAATTGTCTTCTCTGTCCATTTTTATTTAAGTATCGTAAAATTATCATACTAATAAATCATTCCAAAGGATGGCTAACCATGAAATCAATGAAATGTAAGGATACTCTATCAATCACTAACCACCGTGTGTTTGCTTCTGATTTGAACGAACACGACACCGTTTTTGGCGGTCAAATTTTATCGGCAATCGACAACAATTCTTCAATTGCTGCTTCAAGAGCTGCTCGGATCGAAACGGTCACTGCTTCAGTTGACCAAGTCAACTTCATGCATCCATTTGTTTTAGAGGATTCACGATGTGTCGAATCATACGTTACGGGAATCGGAAAATCATCGATCGAAGTCTTCACCAAAATTATTGGCGAGCATTTAAAAACTGGCGAGAGATTCCTCGGTTTGACATGTTTTTCAACCTTTGTTCTGATTGAAAAAAATATCGAACTTCCAGAAATCATACCCGTCAGTCAAGAAGAAAAATATGTTTGTGCAGGTTATAAGCAACGTAAAATTGAACGTGGCGAAAAACTTAAAGAACAAGTCGAATTAAATAAGCACATGACGCTCGACTTTCCTTGGGACCAAGAACATTAATTCAGTTCGCCGGTCATAAATTGTCCACGACCTAGACCAAAACTCCAGTCCTCATCTGAGTTCACAGTTAAGTTGACCATGACGTCTTCTGGTCGTTGGTCTAAGTGGTTATTCAACTCTTGGACTAGTCGTTCGTAAAACTCGACCTTTTGGTCTTTCGTTCTGGGTCTAGTAGTTAAACTGAACACCAAAACCTTGTTGCTACGTTTGAATCCTAATCCTGTATCCAAAATTTGCATTTCGTAAGGTTCGTGTTGAGTTACTAATTGGTAACGATCCCCCTCTGGTGCATCAAAAGATTCCTTCATAACTTCGTAAGAGAGATCAAGAATCTGTTTGATCTGACTTTCGTCAAAGCTACCCTTGATCATATCAATTCTCATAAGTGGCATAATGTTTCCCCTTTCAACATTTACGTCAATAATACCAAAAAAGCGGACCCTTAGGCGTCCGCTTTTAATATTGGCAAAATTTCATCTAATTTATTTACTTCATGAGTTGGACGAGCCAAATCAGTTGGCTTGTCGCTATCGCGATTGACCCAAATCGATGGCCAATCTAGTGCGTCAGCTGGAACAATATCGCTAGCATAGCCTCGGGCAATATGAATATGATTTTCTGGCGTTAATCCATAATTCTGCTCAACCGCTCTGAAAAATTTCAAATCAGGTTTATACGCATGAACGTTTTCAGCCGTCCAAACGTCAAATGGCACTTCTAACGTCTCCACATTTTGCGGAATGATACTCCACGATGAATTGGACATCATGATCAGTTTATATCTGAGCGAGACGAATTTTTCCAAGGTATCGATCACTTCTGGAAATGGCTTCAAATCTCGATGAGCTTGCAGTACTTCAACGTAGTACTTTTCAAATTTGTGTTCGAGCCCAAATTGAAAGTCCAAGTTGATTAAATTGTTCCGAGTCAACAGATCGTAGTCAACGTAAGGATGCATATTTGACCTATCATCTTGATACTTTATGAATCGCTGACGCGCTGACTTTCCGTCGACGCCAATGTCTTCTGCGATCTCTTCGACTTTATCGTATAGTCCAGCTTCATTTAACAAGGTCCCGTAACAATCAAACGTTAAAAATTTATCCATTTCCTTCACCCCACATGTTTGCAAATTCATTGTACCATTGCCGAAAAATCAAAAAAAAGTGGAGCCTTTAGACTTCCACTTCTAAGTATGGCAATACCTCGTCTAATGTTTTGACTTCATGAGTTGGACGAGCTGATTCAGTTGGCTGGTCGTTATCGCGATTGACCCAGATTGATGGCCACTTCATTTGGGCACATGGCACAATATCGTAGCCATAGCCTTGAGCGATGTGGATATGATTTTCAGGAGTGAAATTATAGTGTTCTTGAACTTCCTTGAAAAAATGGAGATCAGGTTTGTGTGCATGAACGTCTTCAGCCGTCCAGACATCGAATGGAACTTCGAGAGCTGCAGAATTATTTCTCATCAAACTCCAGGCTGAATTAGACATCATGATCAATTTATAATCCATGGAAATAAATTTTTTCAAAGTATCAACTACTTCTGGAAATGGCTTGAGATCTCGATGAGCTTCAAGCACATCAACGTAGTATTCTTCAAACTTATGATCTAATCCAAATTGAAAATCCAAGTTGATCAAATTGTTGCGAGTAAACAGGTCATAGTCGACGTATGGATGTACATTTGATGGATCCTGACGATATTTAACAAAGCGTCGCAGTGCATCCTTGCCATCGACGCCCAATTCATTGCCGATTTCTTCAATCCGACTGTACATCGTATCTTCATTGAGCAAAGTTCCATAACAATCAAACGTTAAAAATTTTTCCATAATTTTCGCCTCACAATTGCCGATATAATTGTACTTATACGCCAATTGTACCATTTTGTGAATATTTTAACTATCTTTTGCTGGGACAACAATTAAGACCCAACGCATCAACTAGCACTGTCCATTACCGTATCTAACCTAAATCGTGTTATCATGGTAACTAACTTAAACGAAAGGATTTGATTGCCATGCGTTTTTTGCGCTTGAGAAAAGTAAGTACTACTGCATACAAATAACTTACTGGCATTAAATTACCCTGGTGTATTTAGTGCCGCCAGGAGGAAAATTTGGAAGACTTAAATATTAAAAAAGAACGAGTGATCGTGGCTGGTGTTAGCCACTTACAAGAAGACTTTGACTATACAATGGAAGAACTTTGTTCATTAGTAGTCGCAAATAACATGGAAGTCGCTGACGTTATCAAGCAAAACGCAGATTCAGTCAGCGGTGCCACTTACTTTGGTAGTGGTAAAGTTACCGAGATCGCACAAATTGCTAACGCTGATGATGTAACGACTATCGTATTAAACGATGAACTTACGCCATCGCAGATCAGAAATTTGGAAAAAAGCACTAAGCTTTCCTTTATGGACCGGACCGAATTGATTTTACAAGTCTTTTCTAACCGTGCTCATACTAAACAAGCCAAGTTGCAAGTTGAGATTGCCAAATTACAGTATCAACTTCCCAGAATTCACCCATCAGGTAATCCACTGGATCAACAATCTTCATCCGGTGGTTTGGCTAACCGTGGTGCCGGTGAAACTAAACTAGAACTCGATCGTCGTGTGATCAGAAAACGTATCGACTATTTGAGAAATCAATTAAAATCAGTCGACAAGACTATCGATGTTCAAAGTCATCGTCGCACCAACACTTCGTTGCCATTAGTTTCGTTAGTTGGTTATACTAACGCTGGTAAATCAACGACTATGAACGGTTTGTTGAACGTTAACAAGGACGATTCGCAAGACCGCAAAGTTTTTGAAAAAGATATGCTCTTTGCGACCTTGGATACTAGTGTTAGAAAAATCGACCTTGAGGATAATACTAGTTTCCTACTATCTGATACAGTTGGTTTTGTTAGCAAATTGCCACATAACTTGATCGAATCATTCAAGACTACCTTGAAAGAAGCTGCCGATGCCGACTTGCTAGTTCAAGTGATCGACGTTTCTGACGAACATTGGCGAAATATGCTTGAAGTCACTGAAAAGACTTTAAATGAGGTTGGCGTCAAAGGAAAACCAATGATCTATGCCTTCAATAAAGCCGATTTAAAGCCAGGACAACAGTTCCCATCGATTGAAGGAGACAACATTTACTACTCCGCTCTCGATAAAGAATCAATTGAGAAATTGGTCGAGCTGATTAAAATCAAACTTTATGCTAACTATGAAGAAGTAACGCTATTGATTCCTTATAAGAGTCAAAAAATAGCTGAGGAAATCCTTAGAAATTCTCAAATAATTTCCAAAGATTTCACAAACGACGGAACTTCTATCAAAGCAAAATTAAGTCCTGATGAAATCAATCGTTACAATGAATTCATTCAAGAAAAAGCCCCTGAATAGGGGCTTTTTTGTTTTGTATTTTAAATTGTATTTAGCTACAATATATATTGGCAAACAATTAAAAATATTTTAATCAAAAAGTATTGTGATTAACTTTGAGGAGAGTATTCTAATAAGTATTGTATGTTACAGGGAGGTAAGTATGAAAGTTAGGAAGTATTTATTAGGGCTGATACCGCTCATTGGTATAGCGCTTATCCTATCTGGATGTGGCTCGGCTACAGAAAAGGATAGCAAAACTACCCTAGCCATCAGTTCAAGTGATGTTATTGCTACCATGGACTCTTCACTTAACACTGATACTATCGGTGGTCAAAATTTAGATAACACTATGGAAGGCTTGTACCGATTTGATGGGAAAACATTGGTACCAGGTCTGGCTACAAAGGTAGTTAAACCAACTAATAATGGTAAAACTTATACCTTTAATTTGAGACATTCCAAGTGGTCAAATGGTAAACCAGTTACCTCCCACGACTTTGTCTATGCTTGGAGACGAACTGTCGATCCTAAGACAGCTTCTCAATATGCTTATATATATGAAGGAATTGAAAATGCCAAAGAAATCAGTGCTGGCAAAAAGTCGCCTGACACCCTTGGTATTAAGGCCTTAGGGGACTATAAACTAGAAGTAACATTGTCTGATCCAATTCCTTACTTCGACAAGCTGATGGCTAATTCGACCTTCTTCCCACTTTATAAGCCATCTGTTGAAAAAGCCGGTAAGCAATACGGTTTGAAGAGTGACGGAATGGTCTTCAATGGTCCGTTCAAACTAGTCAACTGGCACGTATCTGACAACAACTGGACTGAAGTTAAGAATAAAAACTACTGGGCAGCCGATAAGGTCAAGTTAAACAAGGTTGAATATTATGTAACCAAAGACCCTAATACAGGTCTCAACTTATACGATTCTAACCGGATCAATCGTCTTGAAAAAATCAGTGGGGATACTGCTCGACAAGTTTCCAACTATCCAACTTTTTCAAAGGATAAATTTGCTTCAACTTTCTACATGGAACCAAACGAGGAAAAATACGCATTCTTTAGAAATGAAAAGATCCGTCGCGCCATTTCTTATTCGATCAATCGTGACCAAATGAATGACAACATCAATGGTAAGACGACTGGTTGGACTACTTCTGTTGTTCCTGCCGGAATGTCTGACAATCCAAAGACTCACGTGGACTTTACAGAAGAAGCTCCAATTAAATCAGTTGAAAAATATAGTTCTTACAATCCAAAACTTGCTAAAAAGCTTTGGAAAGAAGGAATCAAAGAAACTGGTCAAAAGAATCTCAACTTCACGCTGCTTGGTGATGATACTGATCAAGCTAAGAAGCAAAACGAGTACATCCAAGGTCAAATGGAGAAAAACCTACCTGGTTTAAATCTGACTTTGAGCAACGTTCCATTTAAGTCACGTCTTAATAAATCAGAAACTGGTGATTTTGACTTAGTTATCACTGCTTGGAATGCTGATTACCCTGATCCTTATTCATTCTTGCAATTATTCATGAAGGGTAATGCCCAAAACAACAGTAAATGGACTGATCCTGAGTTCGATCGTCTCGTAACACGTAGTGCAACTACTGATGCCAACGATGAACAAGCACGTTGGAACGATATGTTGCAAGCTACGAAGATCTTGACTGAACAACAAGGTGTTATTCCGTTGTATCAATATTATCAAGCTAACTTAACTAGAGAAAATGTTAAGAACTACCGAGTATCGCCAAATGGTGCATACAACATGGTTACTGTTTATAAAAAATAATTAGGGAGTTGGGGGACAAAATGACTAAATATATTCTCAGAAGAATACTTTATCTCTTCTTGACCCTATTCATTATTGCTTCAGTCACCTTCTTTTTGATGAAGTTACTACCCGGTACTCCGTTTACGAACGAAAACCGTCTTTCACCGGAACAATTGAAGATCGTTAAAGCGCAATATGGATTGGATCAACCAGTATTCATTCAATATATCCGTTATATGGGAGGCTTAGTCCAGGGAAACCTTGGTACTTCTTTCCAATTTAACAATGAACCTGTAACACAATTAATTGGTCAAAGACTTGCTCCATCAATGCAAATTGGTGCCCAAGCTATGATCTTAGGTACTGTTCTAGGTATTTTACTCGGTGCAGTTGCCGCTATTAGAAAAAACACTTGGGTCGATACCTTAGCAACTTTCATCTCGATCCTCGGATTATCCATCCCTTCATTCGTGTTGGCTGTTTTATTGCAGTTCTATCTTGCATTCAAATGGCACATTTACCCAGTTGCACTCTGGGATAACTTCCAATCCAGTGTTCTACCAACACTAGCTTTGGCGGCTCTTCCTTTAGGTAATGTGGCTCGATTTATGAGAACTGAAATGGTCGACGTTATGAGTAGCGACTACATTGAATTAGCCAAATCAAAAGGTAATTCAAGCTGGCAAGTCGTAACTAAACACGCTTTGAGAAACTCATTGATCCCAGTTGTTACCATCATCGGTCCAATGGCTGTTGCCGTTATGACTGGTTCAATGGTTGTTGAAAACATCTTCTCAATTCCTGGTATTGGTGAACAATTCGTCAAGTCGATCACAACTAACGATTACCCTACAATCATGGGACTTACTATTTTCTATTCATTCCTATTGATCCTAGTAATCTTGATTGTCGATATTTTATACGGACTCATTGATCCAAGAATTAGATTAGGAAATGGAGGGAAAGAATAATGGAGCAAGCACCAAAGATTCCGAAGGAAAAATTTAAATTACTTCATCATGAAGACAATCAAGAACAAGAAAGTCTTGGAACTCCATCACTTACTTACCTTCAAGATGTCAGACGTCGGCTTTTTTCAAACAAGGTCGCTACGGTTTGTCTCTGGCTGCTAGGTATTATCGTCTTGATCTCAATATTTGCTCCAATTGTTGCACCTCACAATCCTAATGCTCAACAAGTTCAATACTCTAACTTGCCACCTAAATTGGGCAACTTGGACATCCCTGGATTCAACGGTATGCAAAACATGGGTGGAAAAGTTGTCGATGCTTATAAGGCTGTTGGCGCACCTAAAGGTACCTACTACATTCTCGGTACTGACTATCTTGGACGTGACCTCTTATCAAGAATCATCTACGGAACACGTCTTTCACTAGTCGTTGCCGTTCTAGCAACCTTAGTCGATCTGATCATCGGATTGCCTTACGGTATCGTTTCCGGTTGGAAAGGTGGAAAAGTCGATACATTCTTACAACGTATCATCGAAATCGTTTCATCTATCCCTAACTTGATCGTGGTTATCTTAATGATGATCATCTTAAAACCCGGACTTACTTCGATCGTTATCGCCATTGCCTTAACCGATTGGGTCACGATGGCCAGACTGATCCGTGCTCAAACGTTCCAGCTCAAAGAACAAGAATATGTTTTGGCAGCTAGAACGTTGGGTGAATCATCCACTAAGATTGCTACTAAGCATTTAATTCCTAACTTATCGTCAACAATCATTATTCAAACTATGTTTACGATTCCTAATGCCATTTTCTTCGAAGCTTTCCTAAGTTTCATTGGTATTGGTATCCCTGCACCAAACGCCTCATTAGGTACACTACTATCTGATGGTCAAAAAGCCTTCAGATTCTTGCCTTACCAAATGTGGGCACCCGCAATTATCTTATCGATCATCATGATCGCCACTAACCTACTCGGTGATGGACTTCGTGATGCCTTTGATCCACAATCATCAGACTAAGGAGAATAGTTATGGAAAAAATATTAGATGTTAAAAACTTACACGTCGACTTCAAAACCTATAACGGTACTGTCCAAGCTATTCGTGGCGTTGACTTTCATTTAAACGCTGACGAGACCTTAGCCATCGTTGGTGAGTCTGGTTCAGGTAAATCAGTTACAGTTCGTTCAGTTTTACAATTATTAGCTAAGAACGCCACAATTTCTCAAGGCGAGATCTTGTATCACGGCGAAGACCTTTTGAAAAAATCGAATAAAGAAATGGATGCCATTCGTGGTAATAAGATCTCAATGATCTTCCAAGACCCAATGACATCGCTTGATCCAACAATGACAATTGGGAAGCAAGTTGCTGAACCACTTTTGATCCACAACAAAGTGTCAAAAGCTGACGCCTTAAAACGTGCCGAAGAAGTTTTACGTTTAGTTGGTATCCCTAATCCCAAAGCTAGAATGAAAGATTATCCTCATCAATTTTCCGGAGGTCAACGTCAAAGAATCGTCATTGCGATTGCTATCGTTGACTATCCTGAGATCTTGATTGCTGATGAACCTACGACAGCTTTGGATGTTACCGTTCAAGCACAGATCATTGATCTATTGAATGAATTACAAACAAAAATTGGTACCTCGATTATCTTCATCACCCACGATTTAGGTGTTGTTGCAGGTATTGCTAATCGAGTGGCCGTTATGTACGCTGGTAAGTTCGTTGAATACGGCAGCGTCGACGAAATATTCTACAATCCACAACATCCCTATACTTGGGGATTGCTAGATTCAATGCCTACTTTGGACACTTCTGAACAAAATCGTTTGCATTCAATTCCAGGTACGCCACCAAACTTATTGAATCCACCAAAGGGCGACGCATTTGCACCAAGAAATGCCTACGCAATGGAAATCGATGAAGAAGAACAACCACCATTTTTCAAAGTCAGCAAAACTCATTATGCCGCAACTTGGCTCTTGCATCCTGACGCACCAAAGGTAGATCCACCAGAATCGATCAAGCAAAGATATCAAAAATATCAAGAAATGTTAGGAGGCAATGTTAAATAATGGCAGATGCGAAAAAAATCGTTCAAGTTAAACATCTCAAACAATATTTCAATATTGGTAAACCTAACGAAGTTAAGGCTGTTGATGATATTTCCTTCGATATTTATCAAGGCGAAACCTTTGGATTAGTTGGAGAATCTGGTTCAGGTAAGAGTACGACCGGACGCAGTATTATCCGCTTGTACAATCCTACTAGTGGCGAAATCCTTTTTAATGGCGAGGACATCAGCAAGATCAAAAATCGTAGTGCTGATATGAAGAAGTTCCGTCGTCAAATGCAGATGATCTTCCAAGATCCTTACGCCTCATTGAATCCAAGAATGAAAGTTAAGGACATCATCGCTGAAGGCCTAGACATCAACAATCTGACTAAAAACGACGATGAACGGACTCAACGTGTTGAAGAGTTATTGAACATGGTTCATTTAAACCCTGAACATATGACACGTTATCCTTACGAATTCTCTGGTGGTCAACGTCAAAGAATTGGTATCGCCCGTGCTTTAGCCGTTGATCCACAATTTATTATCGCCGATGAACCTATTTCAGCTCTTGATGTGTCGATCCAAGCTCAAGTCGTTAACTTGTTGCAAGACATCCAAAAGCAACGTGGACTAACTTATATGTTTATTGCCCATGACCTTTCAATGGTGAAATACATTAGTGACCGTATCGCAGTTATGTATAGCGGCAAGATCGTCGAACTAGCTAGCTCAGACGACATTTACAACCACCCGCTTCATCCCTACACTAAGAGTCTTTTGTCGGCCATCCCAGTTCCTGACCCTGAAGTTGAAAAACACCGTCAGAGAATTGATTTTGACCACACCAAGCACTTCAAAGATAATCAACATCTTCAAGAAGTACTGCCAGGACATTGGTTGTACTGCGATGACGAAGAGGCAGCTAAATATAAAGAATAATAAAAAAGACATTTCTGATTGTATACAGAAATGTCTTTTTTTAGTAACTTACATCATAACTAATTAATGACTTGTATAATTAGAGTTAAGTACATAGGGAGGGTTTTTACATGAAAAAATCGACAATTGTTTTGTTAACTGCAATTTCAATTACCACGGTGGCTAGTTCTAGCATAACCGGAACAGCTTTAGCAGACACCACCGAGAATACTGTTCAGACAGCTGTTCCTGCTAACGTTTCAAGTTCCGTAACCGATCTGCTCAATAATCAGACCCAGGCGAAAGTTTCAGTTCAAGATTCCAGTGTTTCAAAAACATCAACTCGTCCAACCTATGGACAATCATTTTCATTGAGTGACTTTATCAAGATACCAATCGTTTCAAAATATATCTTCAAAAACTTCACTGTTCTTGATTACGCTAAAAATTTGCGTGATGTCCAATTCAAGTATTACTTCTCTCGTTGGACCGATTCAGGTATGCCCGCAATGCAAACTTGGACTTCTTTCTGGCAAACCGGACTAGGTGGCGGTCCAAGTCCTATTAATATTTATGTTGACGCAATTTACAATGGACAAACGATTGCAACCAAAGTGATTCCCTACGACTATTCATCGTATAAAGGATACAGTGATCCATCACCTGCTAACGGTGTGGCAACTTCAAGTAATGATGGTGTGACACCACTCATTGATTCCGAAAATGCTCAATCCAATCGTGGAGTCGCTGCAAACACTGATTGGCGTACCGATAAAGTTAAATATGATAATACATTCTCAGAGTATTTGTATCGTGTTTCAACTTCTGAATGGCTTAAAAACGCTACTATTAAAACAAATGGAGATTCTGGTATCAGACTTAGCAACCGTATTGCAGGTGTACCCGATATAAACACTTTTTCAACATACGGACAAGAAACTCACGTAATTAGTGACGATGGAACAGTTTATGATTTTACATTACCAAAGAATACCAGTTGGTTAATTACTTTAATGGCATTTGATCAATTTGGTGTACCATATTATCAAGTATCAACAAATGGTTGGGTTACTGGCCTTCCTTATCAGGTCAACTAATAACCACTTAAACAAAAAAGGCTTAGTTTTGACAATTATGTCATTAAACTAAGCCTTTTTTTTGTTACTCAATGATTTCAATTTTCTTATCTGCTGTAATTTTAATCATAAAATAACCATCAAAGTTGTTCTAACTTTGATGGAGTGAGTCAAAACGATATTATGAAATAATTTTTATCATTGGGTATTTAATAATCAACTTTTATATCAATCATTAATTTATGGATTTTATACTGGCATTTATTTCATTAATCTTATTTGTTTGATAAATATTATTCTTAGATTGTCTTTCATCTAGATCCTTTAGTCTATTTGTTTGCTGTGCAATTTTATTATTTAGACCATTAACATTCTTATTGATACTAATTATATTGTTTGAGACATTGTCATTGTATTTTTGAATGCTCCCACTTAGACTTACTTGAGAATCCCTGATAGAATTCGTTATAGATATATTTGCGTTTCTAATCTCATCTGTCAAATTTCTTTCCATTCTATTCAATTGTTCAGAATGACTAACAAATGTATCAGCCTCATGATATGATTCTGATCCTTTTAATATTTGTTCATATATTCTGAGCATATGAGCCATATTTTTAGTATCTTCAATTGGAAAATAATATATATGATTAGATAGAGTTTCATAATAATGATTTAATTCGTATTCTGTTGATTCAATAGCAATATTAATATTATCAATATACATACGATTGATAATATCGATACTTTCATTAAATTTAAATTTAGTCTTAAGGGTATCATCATTTATATTATTTGATTCACAATAATCGGTATCTGACTTTATAATTTTAGAATATTTATTTTCCCGCTTTTTATTCTTATAGGTACCAATAGGATCAGCTATCACGCCAACAAACCACGATAAGATAAAAAGAAGTATACCAATCCATACCATCCAACCGAAAAACTTAATTCCATCTTGTCGTAAATAAATGAGCATGGTATTTAGTGGAATAGATCCGGTATTCATTATCTCCCACCCTTTGAGTTTAGCCCAGATAATTATTGCAATAATTATAAAAACTATCCACAGAAATCTCACATTGATATTTAACGGTCGTGCTTTTGGCATTCCCCCACCATGCTTCTGCCTATAAGATAATTCATTTGGATGCATACTTAAATTCTTGAATTTTGAGAACTTGATATTATTATTTTTAATTGATGATTTATTCTCATTATCTAATTGATTTAGTTGATCTTGATACTTCATCCTCAATTCATCAATAGATAATTTAGCCCCAATCATCATTTTTAAATGTAAATCTAGTTCATCGACGCCCATTCTAGATAGATGTTTAGTACTTTCAATATCCCATGTATATTTTGGATTATTCCATCTATAATCACTTTGAAGTAGTTTTTCAGCTTTTAAACGGACATCTTCTTTTGTCCTGTGAACATTCATCACTTCACCCATTGTTAACCCCCATAAATACATAATTATATTTATATTAATACTATAACAAATTAAATTAAATTTGTATTTGCATGAAATAAATAGTCTACATTTTGAATTTTAAAAAATGCTGTTTGATTATCATTAGATTGTTATTTATAAATATAAAAAAATAAATTTATGATATAAAAAGGCAGTTAAACGATATTACGCGTTTAACTGCCTTTTTGATTTAATTATTTTGTTCAACAAATTCTTTATGTTCGATTGGCTCATAATTTGCTCTTGGTCCTCCGACGTACTTAGGACGTGAGCGTAATGCGGTCACATGAGCTGCACCGAGTTCTTTTTGAGTGGGACGGACAGGAACTTGAACGAATTTAACATGCATTCCAATAGAAGTATCGCCAATATCGATCCCGGCTTGGGCAACGATATGTTCAACTTCAACTGGATCATCGAACTGTTCAAAGGCAGCAACTGAACAAGCACCACCGGCATGCATTGCGGGAACGACTGAGACAATTTCAAAGCCTTTAGCTTCTGCAACTGAGCGTTCGACCACAACACTGCGGTTAATGTGTTCGCAACCTTGAACTGCTAAATGAATGCCTAATGGTTTCAAAATCGAACGCAAAGTGTGAATAATACGTTCGCCAACTTTAGGATCAGATGCTTTACCAATATGGCCACCAACGATCTCACTCGTTGAACAACCTAAAACGAATAGATCATTAGGTCGCAATTTAGCTGCATCCAATACTTCTTGAACCATCTTTGTTAAATCAGTTTCTAAGTTCTCTAACTCCATAATATTTCATCCCTTCACCCAATTTGGTTTTATCTTGGTCAAACTGCCGACAACTAAAACAGTTACGGCTATCCCGAATCCTACTTGAACTAAGTTTCCTGGAACTGATGCTAAACCAGCAGGCCATCCAAATAGTAAGCTTGTTGCGAGGTAGTAACCGACGACCATAATAGTACTGCCGGCTAAAAGTGGTAGTAGCAAGTTACGAATTGCTAATTTGCGGTTCTTCGTCATATAAGCGACGGTAAATCCTTGAAGTCCGTGAATAACTAGTGAGAACAAACACCAGACCGGATATCCAGAAATGATATCGATCAAGAATCCGCTCGCACCGCCAACGACGACCCCGACGGGATTTCCAAATAAAATTGCACTAGTATAAATACCCACCTCACACAATGTAACGAGTCCGTGGGTAGCTGGAACAGGAATGACCACTAAGATCGACATTGCTACGGTCAACGCAGTCAAAACTGCGGCTAAGACTTCCTGTCTAATTCGATTTTTTTGCATGATGATCCTCCTGTTGACGGGTTGCTCCTTGCCAAACGCTTCCGGAATCACCAATCGTGACGCCATGAATTATTGCCAATCTAACAAATTCTTTCGCCATTTTAACAGCATCTACGACCGACTTTTCTTGTGCTAAAAAAGCGGTGATAGCAGCTGAAAATGTACATCCGGCACCATTTGTGATTGCCGTATCAATTTTGTTGTTGCGGAACCAATACCCTTGTTTTTCGGTTAACAAGTAATCAACTGCTTCGTTTCCTGACAAGCGACTGCCACCTTTGATGATGACATTTGGACAACCTAAGTCTTGAATTCTTTGGGCAGCTTGAGGAAGTTGTCCGATCGATTCGATCTTTAAACCACTCAATTGCTCAGCTTCTGTTAGGTTAGGCGTTGTCACACTAGCTAACGGCAACAAGTCATTTTTCATGGCAGCTAGATAATCCACCTCTTCAGCAGTCTCGCCCTCTTTAAAAACGAGTACCGGATCAACTACTAATGGTAAATTGTTTTCTTCCAATTCTTGTTTGACTAACTCGATCATCGCTACCGAACCCAAAAGTCCCGTCTTTGCATAAGCGATGGGCACTTGGGTCAAGACTGAATCCAATTGTTCTTTTACCAGCTCTGGATCCAAAACTTTGATCGAAACGTCGTCTGGAAAAATATTAGCTATGCTCGTGGTGGCACTTAGCCCAAAGACATTCAATTCTTCAAAGGTCTTTAAATCAGCTTGCAGACCACCACCTGCTAAACTATCTGAACCAGCGATGGTTAAAACGTTCTGCATATGATTACCTCCTAATTTTTCCATTTTCCCGTTAAAAGGTTGATTGAGCAACATCCAATTGGTTTGTTTTTAATCCAGCCAATTAGTATACTAACAGTTATATATGGAGGATTAGTCATGATCAATTGGTCCAAAGATCTACCCGATATCAAACCAAAATACTTAGCAATCATTCAATTAGTTAAAAATTTGATCCAATCTGACCAACTGTTGCCGGGTCAAAAGTTACCCTCCGAACGCAGTCTAGCGCGTTGGTTGCAAGTTGACCGTTCAACTGTGACACGAGCACTAAGCGAACTAACTGCTCAAGATCTAGTTTTTAAAAAGCGCGGCAGCGGAACTTTTGTCTCGCAGACTCCACACATCAAACCGCTGTCGATCAATATTAATTGGCAATCGTTGCTCGACCCGGTGGTAACGGTGAACGATAATATTCAAGACCAGCTGATGCAGGCACGAATCCTCAATAAAGGCGACTTGATCGATGGGGCTGCCGACGAATTGCCAGCTGACCTGATTCCGAGTTTGGAAACTTTTCAATTCAACTGGCAGACGCATTTGGAAAATCATAAGTATGCATCGACTGCTTATCAGCCATTGATCGACACGCTCAGTCATCAACAGCAACTCAGCCAAAAGATCTCGTTAGATCAGCAAAACATCGTGGTCTCTGGTGGTGCTGCCCAATCCCTGTTGCTAGTTTTGAGTAGTCTATTAAGTCCCGGTGATGCAGTTGCCTTCGCTACTCCATCATATTTTAATGCGACCGCCGTGTTCGATACTTTGAGCATTCACACTTATCCTGTCCCATTGATCAACAGCAATTTTAATCTTGCCGAATTAGAAGACAACATTTTGAAGCATCGCATCAAACTGTTGATCCTAAATCCTACCTTCGAAAATCCAACTGGCGAAACCTTGACCTTAGAACAGCGCCAACAGATCATCGATCTCTGTCAAAAATATCAAGTGCCGATCATTGAAGATGATGTCTTCGGCTGGTTAAGCACGGCAGATTCAAATGTTCCGACTTTAAAATCGTTAGCACCAGAAAACGTGATCTATATCAGCTCCATGTCAAAACTTTTGGGAAAAGGAACTCGAATTGGCTGGATCATTGCACCTCGTGCTATTAGTCAACGATTGTTGCAAGTCCAGCGTCAACTAGACATGATCCCAAGCATGCTCGCACAAGAAATGGTCAACATGGCTTTGACCACACCTAGTTTTATGCCCGAGCTTAGTCGCCTAACGACCATATTGCAAAAAAGACGCTTAGCAGTTGCTAAAATTTTCCATAAGTATCGACCTGATTGGCAATTCTCAATTCCCGAAGGTGGCTTTTATCTGTGGGTCACACAGGACAATCCCGATATTTTTAACCAATTGCTGGAAAAAAATATTCTGGTGAAGCCTGGCACTATTTATGGGGCTGACCGTAAAGCGTTTAGATTCAATGTTGCCCGTTTAAATGATGAACGTCTGGATCAACTAGCAGATCGATTACAAACTTTAGTCTAAAAAATCTCCCTTGGAATTCACCAAGGGAGATTTTATTATTCTACTCCATTAACGATATATTTAATTGATTCACCATTCAAAGCTGCAATGGTATTATTAGCGACAATTTCTGCCATAGCATTTCTGGCTTCGACTGTAGCATTACCAATATGCGGAGTTAAGATAACGTTTTTTAGCTTCTTGAATCCATCATCCACATGAGGCTCCTTTTCGTACACATCCAAGGCAGCACCAGCGATTTCCTTCTGATTGAGTGCATCCAGCAATCCTAATTCGTCGATCACCGGACCTCGTGCGGCATTGACCAAAACTGCTGAAGATTTCATCATTTTATATTCATCGACTCCAATATAATGATGCGTTTGTGGAGTATCTGGGATATGAATTGAGATCACGTCGGATTTTTTCAAAAGCTCTTCCTTAGTAACGAATGTTGCTCCCAATTCAACTTCTTTAGCTGTTGGCAGTTGGTGACGTTGCGTATAGAGGATCGGCATGTCGAAAGCATGCATTCTCTTGGCCACTTCTTGACCAATTTGTCCCATACCGATTATTCCTAGGGTCTTGCCACTTAATTCGTGGCCTAAGAAAAATAGTGGAGCCCAGCCGTTGAATCCAGTGGTTCTCATCACTTGGTCTCCTTCAACAACGCGGTGCAACAGACTGATGATCAAGGCTGTAGTAACTTCGGCTGTTGATACCGCCGATACAAATGGTGTGTTAGTTACTGGAATACCCTTTGAAGCAGCGTATTCGACATCGATATTGCTAGTTCCAACACCGAAATTAGCAATCAATTTCAATTTAGGAGCACTATCCAAAATGTCTTGGTCCACCTTAGTTGATAACGGCGTGATCAAATAATCTACGTCACTGACACCTTTTTTCAAAGTATCATGGTCGATCAATTTATCTCCGTGAAAGACATCGATATCCAAATCAGTTTTTTTCAATAGATCCAAAGCGTGTTCTGGAATTTCTCCAGCAATAAATACTTTAGCCACAAAACCACTCCTTTTTGTTGTTCTATGACTTCAGTATGAGCTGTTTTACAAAAGACGCAAGTGGATTCTACTTAGAGCTGACATCGATTCCGGCAAAATATTCCTTGGATAACTTCGAAATTGTTCCGTCTGCTTGTAGTTCATCGATTGCTTTATTGAATTTCTTTTGCAATTCCTTACCATTACTATCCTTATTGAATGTAATGGCAATAGTCGATGGAGAAAATTCTCCTTTTACTATCTTCAATGGCAAATTCTTTTGTTTGATAACTGCAGCTAAAATTGGCTTAGCGTTTGAATAGCCGTCAGTTTGCTTGTTAATAACGGCATTCATTGCGCCTTCACGGTCATCGTAAGTCTTGGCCTTAACGTCGATTCCTAAATCTTTCATTTGTTGAACTTGGATCGAACCGACTGTGGCAGCAATCGTCTTGCCCTTTAAATCTTTAATGTCATTGATATCAGCAGATTTATTTACTGCTACTGCTGAACTAAAATATCCATAAGGCTTTGAGAAATAAAATTGTTTTTCTCTTTCTGGTGTAACTGTCACATTGCTAGCGATGGCGTCGACTTTGCCGCTTTGCAATTGACCAAACAATCCATCGAAACTAGTTGTTGTGAATTGAACCTTGTAACCAATTTTTTTAGCGGCGGCTTTAGCTACTTCAACGTCGAATCCTTTTAATTGGTTGTTCTCCTTATACGATCCTGGAAAACTCACTCCTGTTGTCACAATTTTGATTGTCTTATCAGTATCGCCACTAGCTTTATTTGAGCATCCCGTCAAAACTATCCCTAATGTAAAAATAATTGCTAAATAACCTAATAAACGTTTTCGTTTCATTAATTTTTCCCCCTATGCTGGAACATTTTCTGTCGTCTGAAAGACGCTGTCTGTTTTTTGCAAGACTTGATCGATTTTTTCTTCAATACTGCCAATATCTTGTTTGGCATCTGTCCAAGCGATAACTTCGTCTTTTGAAAAATTCGAATTTACTTCATTTTCTAAATATAAAACATCAATAAAATTCTTATTCTGTTCAATTGCGGCCATTGCACTGTCGTAAACCAATTTATGTGCTGTTTGCTTGCCAACGACAGTGCCCAATTGGAACATGATCCTTTCAGCAAATGGCAGACCATTTTGAAGCTGAATATTATCAAACATCTGCTGTTCATTAACTTTTAAACCTTCAATAATATAGTTAGCATTCGTCAACTGAGCGTCTAGATAATTCGTGATCTCTGGTAAAACTACCCATTCATTTCGCCAATGAATGGCGTCACGCTCACCCTCAATCAACATTGATTCCAACATTAGACCAACATCCTTAAAAATCGGTTGAGTCAAACTAGTTAATCCCTCGATCAGAGCTGGATTACGTTTTTGAGGCATAGTCGATGATCCTACTTCACCTTTGACAAACGGTTCATTAATTTCATTGACCTCAGTCCTCATTAAGTTATAAAGTTCATGCCCAATTTTTCCTAAAGTTCCTGAATATATTCCTAAAACTGAAGCAAACTCCGAAAAGCGATCCCGCGATGGCTGCCAAGAAATACTAGGAACTTGTAAACCAATCTCACCCAAGGCTAGTCTTTCAATTTCCGGTCCCTTAGGACCAAAAGCAGCATATGTTCCCACGGCACCATTTAAACTTCCAACAAAGATATCTTCCTCAGCTAATTGATCTAGTCTCTTTTGATCCCGGATCAACTCATCAAGCCAGATAGCTAATTTAAATCCAAAGGTGATAGGAATAGCTTGAATCCCATGAGTTCGTCCAATCATCAAGGTCGAACGATATCGCTGAGTCTGATATTTTAACGTTTTTATTAGCTGTCTTCCATGTTCTCGCAACAATTCATAAGCTTGTTTAGTTTGCAGCATGGTTCCAGTATCAACGATGTCCTGGGTAGTAGCTCCATAATGAACGAACTCCCCGGCCTCAGGTCCTGCCAATGCTTGCAAGTGATTGATCAAAGCAATCAGTGAGTGTCTCTTTTTAGCACTTTCTTTTGCTAACTCTTCAATGTCAAAGTTTTCAATCTTTGCTTGTGCAACTATCTTATCGGCTGCAGATTGCGGGATCACTTGTAACTGTCCTTCAATTTTTGATAACGCGGCTTCGATCTTTAATTGTTGAGTGATTTTATTGTTGTCGTTCCAAATCGAACGCATTTTTTCAGTACTAAAATTATTTTGTAATAATTGTGAATCCAATACGTCAGTCATTTGATCCCTACTTTCTCTATTAAAAAATTATGATGCTAATGAATTTACGAATGAACTGATCCGTCCATTCCCTTCGCCTGACAAAATATCCTTAGCCGGTCCTTGGTCAACGATCTGACCATCTTCAATAAAAACGGCATTATCAGCGATTTGACGAGCAAATTCCATTTCGTGAGTCACCAAAACCATGGTGATATGTTGAGACGCTAAAGCGGCAATTGTCTTTAAGACGCTTTCGACCAATTCGGGATCAAGTGCTGAGGTCGGTTCGTCCAATAAGATCACTTTTGGTTTGACGGCAATTGCTCTAGCTATTGAAACACGTTGTTGCTGTCCCCCAGATAAAGTAACTGGATACTGGTCGATGACCTCTTGTAGACCAACTTGTTGGATAACTTTTTCAGCTCGTTTTTCAGCTTCTTTCTTTGAGGCTAAACCATTAAAAACTAATGGTGAAACGACGTTTTGTCTGACGGTCATATTTTTAAATAAGTTAAATTGTTGAAATACCATGGCTGAATTTTGGCGTAACAACTGAATCTTTTTCTTAGTAATATTTTTTGCTTCAGCTGTAATGCCGGCAATTGAGACTGCCCCGTCGCTAGGTTCTTGCAATAAATTGAGCGTTCTCAATAGAGTTGTTTTTCCTGAGCCACTGGGACCTACAAATGCCGTGACCGTTCCTTCTTCAACCTGCAAATTAATGTGTTTCAAGACTGGTTTCTTTGAAATCGTTACTGATAAATCGTTTACTTCGATGAATGACATTGAGATCCCTCCTGTATGGTCGACTTAATGAAACTTCGACGCGATTTTGAATCCAGGTATAAATTACGATCAGAGCCCAGTACATCAGGCCTACTGCTAAATAAGTTTCAAAATACTTAAATGATTCTCCAGCTAACATCTTTCCATCGCCGAATAATTCCGTCAGTCCTAAGGTAAAGGCTAAAGATGTCTCTTTCAGCAAACTAACAAAGGTATTTCCTGTTGCTGGCAGCGCGTTGATTGTCGCCTGTGGCAAAACTACGTGGAAAAACAATTTTGGACGAGAGATGTTAAGTGCTTGTCCCGCTTCAATTTGCCCGTGGTCAACTGAAGTAGCTGCTGCTCGAAAAATTTCTGCTAAATATGAAGCTTCTTTAAAACCTAATCCAAATATGGCAGCTCCGACTGCGGGCATCCCTCTTAATGAAGGGAAAAGCTGTGGCAATCCGTAAAAAATCAAAAATAGCTGTACTAATGTTGGCATTCCACGAAACAGTGAAATATAAACATTAGCAAAGTATTTCAGTGGTTTAAAATTAGACAATTGAAATGATGTCAAAATACCGCCTAGTACGATTGCCAAGGCCATTGCTCCAACTGCCATCGCTAATGTGATCGGGATATATCCTGATAAATGCCCAAATAATGTAAAAAAGTAGCTCCAATCAAAATTCATAGATTTCACCTCATTGTTTTTAAATTACTGACTGTAAATATGTATCGTTAACTGTTTTGATAGCTTGATCATTAAGAACCTTGATCATAAACACTGTTTGATGGTCGCTAAACATTCGGACCGTATCGACCTGCTTAAATCCTAATGATCGATAAGCAGCTTGTAGCCAAGGATGCTCCACCGCAGTTCCTAAACTGATTGCCGGAGCTGACAACTGTTGAATGGCAAAATCGTCGATGACAAACTGAATAATTTTTTTGGCTAATCCCTGATGTTGAAACTCGGGATCGGTCGCAATCCAACCTAGGTGCGGCAGGTCAAAGGGTCCTGGATTAGTGGACCAAGGTAAGCGAACCGATGCTGTAGCAACGATTCGGTCGTTGCTTTTTATTGCGAATGTTGGGGTTGTCTGAACATGCTGTCGGACTTGTTCGTCCGTGATATTGGCAGCTTTAAAATGAATCTGCAATTTTTCATCAGCTTGATAAGCCCGGTGCAATAAATTAGTTAATTGTTGAATATCCTTAAAATCAGTCACTCGCGAAAAATCCATTAGGAAAACCTCCTTAGATCGATTTGCCACAGATTGCCTAATTCTTGAAGATATCCTTTTGTATCGGTCAATTTACTTAGAATTTCAATAATTGGTCCACCGAGTCCAGCAACAGCTTTTTTAACAATTTCGTGATCAGTCAAAGGATCCTCTGGAGAACCATGCGGAATCTCCACTTTAAAAAATTGATGTTCATTTCCTTGGACGATTTCAATTTCAATTGGGCGTTTGTTTCGATCAGACACCTGCAAATCATGCACGCGTTTGATTTTTCCAACTGATTCCGTGAATCGTTCATCTACCGGACGATTGAAGAAGTCGCTATTTTCAACGTCTCCTCGATTTAGAACTAGCCATACAATGTACTCGATCGAAAACTTTCCCGCCATCCCACTTTGAGGATTAGTTTGTTTCAAGGCCAAATCGCCTGATCGTGGATAGTGACAAATTATCTGGTCGCACTCAGAAAAGCGAACACCTGCTTGCCAGGCTTTTTTTGCTGCGTTATATCCAGACAATGCGGCTGAACAAATCGGACGTTCTTTAAACCAGAGTCCCGGATTAAGAATCTCTGCTGGTTTTAGCCAATCATCGATCAAATCATTAATAACAAAATATTCATCGGTAATAACTGCAGTCCAACCGTTGACTGAATCAAACGGATCATCGTTTGCAGTTAATCCAGTTTCAATCAGCTCATAGGCGGTGACTGCGTTTCTGGCTGCAAAGCCGGCATTCAAAGGTTTCCCATCGCTTCCCTCTTGCGCTATTTGTCCAGAAGCCTGCGTAGTAGCTAGCGAGATGATCTGCGAAAGTTTTTTCACATCAACTTTTTTATAAACGCCGACTGCTGCGGCAGCCGCAATAGTCCCGATCGTCCCAGTTGAATGCCACCCATTGCCAGCGTGTACTGGATTAAGGATTCGCCCAAGCTTTCCAGCTAACTCAACACCTTGAACATAAGCCCAGAGGAGATCCGAAATTTTATCAGATGAATCGCTGATAGCTAATAATGCTGAATAAATCACCGCACTAGGATGTCCCCGAAAATTTGCTTGAACATCATCGATGTCTAAATAATGTGCAGTGAATCCATTGAACAATGCTAGTTGAGATGCTGGACGATTGGCCTCCAGATCAGATGTTGTTTGATTGATCTGCAAAGTCTTCGCTAAATTGATAACAGCTTTTTCGTTTAAGGCTAACGAGTAACAGCCCAGATAATCGATCAAAGCCCTTCGAGCAATTGGAAAAAGTTGTTCCCGTTCTGCTTCAGTTGATTGAGTTAATAATAATTTACTTACGATATCAGTATTGTTTGCGATAATAATCTCCTCCTTTGTCCCAGTGAGAATTTTGTAAAAAAAAGACCTCCGCCCTGCGCAAATTAATGCACAGGACGAAAGCCTTCGTGGTACCACCCGTTATTTTTACAGACATTGCTGCCTATAACTCTTCAACACCTATTGATGTCTAGGATAGTATCGCATCCAAACGGGCTGACAGCTTGCACTGCTTGCCTAAAAACTCCGAGCTCATCTTCAGTTACGGTTTGATTTCGCCCTTTCACTAACGACGATCGCTTTGTATCTACTGAGTAACCTACTCTTCTCATCAACGTATTTAATGTTATTAAATTATGTTTAATAAATTAAATCCTTAATTATATTTTGTCAATGGTGTTTTTATTATAAATCACCCGTAATCCGGCTGAATCGTTTGCTGGTATTGGACTTTCAAAAAACAAAATATTTTTCAAAATTTTTGAATAAATTAATATTTTTTAATATATTTTCTCTTTTTTGCAAAATAAAAACGCCCACTGACAGGTGGACGTTACTTAATATATATGGGGTTATATATTTAATTTAGGGGTTGAGTAATATTTATAGGGGGGGAATATTATTCAAATTTAGGGATTATTTATATTTAATAAGTTGTGTAAGTAATTTATGAAAAAATGTGTTTAGGGATTAATTTTGAAGAAAGCCTTGATCCATCCGGTCACCTCTTTGCTATTTGACTATGTATAAAGAATAACGTTACTTTATGAATAATCAGTTAGCTAACTGAGAATAAAAATTAAATAAATTGTGAAGAAATTATGTCTTATTTGAATATCAATGACGGGCTTAATTAATAAGCTTGTTCTATAATGAAACCAAATACTGTTGAGGAGGTATTCATCATATGCGTTTGAACAAGAAACAAAAGCTTAACTTAAAAGATGCTGTTATTGCTGGTACAGCTGCGGGGATCTTTTCTGGTTTAGTCAAACTTGGCTGGGAAAACATTCTACCACCACGTACTGCGGAACGTGATTCTACTAACCCACCACAGAAATTGCTCCAACAATTCGGTGTCCCTGAAAAAGTTACACATGCTACTTATACTTATTCTGGACATCAACTTCCTTGGGTCAGCTATTTGATGCATTTTGGTTTCTCAACTTCTTTTGCAATCATTTATGAAGTATTGTTCGAGAACAAAAAGTATCTTAGAGGTACTTCTAGCACGATTTTTGGCTTAGCTATTTGGGTAGCTTTCCACTTAGGAATCATGCCTTATATGGGTACTGTTCCTGCAGGTAAGGATCAACCTACTGAAGAACACATCTCAGAAGCACTAGGACACATTGCTTGGATGTGGACTAATGATTTGGTCGGACATGAAATCTACCGTCGTTTAACAGAGAAGAAATAGCCCATGAACAGATGGCGCACTTCTCTAACTGAACGTATCAGTTATGGTTTAAGTGATGCCGCAGATAATCTAGTTTTCCAAATGATGACTACTTATCTGCTTTTCTTTTACACGGATGTTTTTGGATTAACAGCTAGCGAAGTAGCGGTCCTGTTTGTGGTCGCTCGAGTCGCTGACGTTTTTGAAAGTCTGATCATCGGTGTCATGATCGATAACACCCATTCGAAATGGGGCAAAAGCCGTCCCTTCTTTCTTTGGTATGCCTTCCCTTATGTCATCTTTGCCATTTTGACTTTTGTTACGCCAAACTTTTTACCGCATAGTGGAAAATTAGTCTGGGCTTATGTAACTTACTTAGCTCTGGGCTTTCTTTACACTGCCGTTAATTTGCCAATTACGTCGATTTTGCCAACTATGACCGATAACGAGCAGGAAACAACTTTGCTTGGAGTTATCAGACAATTCTTTGGCTCTTCTGTACAGATCATCGTCGGAACATTCACCATTCCCTTAGTTGCTCTGTTTGGTCGTGGCGACCAACAAAAGGGCTTCTTAGGAACGATAATCCTTTTTGGGATAATTTCCTTAGCCTTGATCTTGAACACCTTCTTCCACGTCAGAGAGCGGTTCACCGATAAAACTATCAGTCATCAACCTGTCAAAAGCGTTTGGAATATGTTAAAGCAGAACAAGCCTTGGATGGTCATCTCAGTTGTGATCTTTTTATATTGGTTAACGACGTCAATTAAAAATCAAACAACTATTTATTACTTCAAATACGTCATAAAAGACGAAAATTTAGTATCTTGGGCAAATGGTTTCACATTCACCGCCCTTATCGGTGTCGTCGCCATTTACTTCGTCTCTGCTAAACTCGGCAAAAAGAATACTATGTTGCTAGGAATCGTTACCGGATTTATCGGACAAGTCATCATCTCAATTGGGGCTTACACCGAGCACATCCCAACGATATTTACCGGAGTCTTCATCAACTCGATCGGTAACGGCTTCATCATCGGACTAGTTTCGATCATGATTGCCGATACGATTCGATACGGGACTTCGATGGGAATTCAAGCTGAAGGTGTCTTAGCATCAACAGATGACTTTGGAGTAAACCTGGGACTCGGATTAGGTGGCCTGATCACCGCCGGTTCCTTAGATGTTTCTGGATACTCATCCAACCAAGCCCAAAGTGCCAATGCCATTTCTGCCATTAATTTAAATTACGCACTAATCCCTTTAGCACTTTACGTAATCATGTTCTTAGTCTTATTGCTTTATAACGAAACTAAGATCAATACCGCAATTAAAAAGAATACGAATTAAAAATAAGCTGCAGATCAGAAATGGTCTGCAGCTTTTTTAGATTTTCGCTGTTAAAATAAATTTCTCAACTCTGGATCTTCTCGCATAGCTTTTTGATAGTCGTAATCTCTCCACTCTGGATCCGAAAAGATATTTTTATGATGACTGGGTTCATATGTAATAACCCCGTTAACATCTGTATTAACTAGATATTTTTCCCCAACCTTATCATTCATATCGGATGGAGCTGTCAAAACTAAATCATTTCCTAACTTTCTAAGTTCGACAATCTTGACCATTTCCCAAATCCTCCGTACTTTTGATAAAGCTAATATAAATCCAATAAGAATAACTATTCAATAATTATTTTAAATATATCCAAACTCTGTCAATAATGAATTTATCCCGTCAACTCGGCTTTATATTTTTTATTAAATATATATAGAAAAGCTGCTGTTATACTCTTCTCGAAACGAGGAATGTGAGTATGAAAAAAGTAATTATCGCAAGTTTACTAATAGGATTTACATTATTTTCAACGGGAGCAAATGTTGCTTCCGCAACAACAATTTACGCTAGTTTGCCTGACCCGAAAGATACATATTATCTGCACTATTCAGACGTCATTGAGAAATTCAATCAAGATTTGCAAATATCTGCGTCATCATCGGACCATTTCACTAGCCTAACTTATGAGAATGCAGATTTCACGACGACAAATTTTTACTATCCTGACATTTGGATCCGTGACGTTGCACCAGTCATCACTTCAAAGATGGTCAAATTCAAATATTCACCTAACTACTTGCCAAAGTCAGACAGCAAATACCTCAATCGCCGTTTCAACAAATTTTTAAAAAGACGTTATCGCTTCGACAAATCTAATTTAGTTTTAGATGGTGGCAATGTCCAATGGAATGGCGGCGATACAATCATCTTGACTAAACAAGTCTTACTTGATAATCGTGAATGGTCAAAATCTGAGATCATTGACGAATTAAAAGATAAACTATCCGTTAAACACGTTATTATCATCTCTAAAGAACCTGGTGACATCCTTGGCCACAGTGATGGAATGGTCAAGTTCATTGCAAAGCACAAACTATTCATTAATGATTTTAGCTATGAGCCAGGATTTCGGAAGAAGGTCGAACATGAAATACTTCAAGAATGTCCAGAGATAAAATTTATCGTACTGCCTTCTTCGTACACTGATAAGGGACAATATGATTCAAAAATTGCATCAGCCAGAGGGTTATACATCAACATGCTGGAAACTAAAGATGCAATTTATTTTCCACAATATAATTTAAAAAATGATCATCAAGCGATGAAAATTGTGGAAAGATATACTACGAAAAAAGTTATCCCCATCAATATTTCTAAGTTATCAACAACCGGCGGATCAATTCATTGCCTTACTTGGGAAGTTCCATCTAACAAATTCAATCGTTAATTAGTGGCGATTGACGTATCCTTCCACCCAAACATCTCATTATCTGTCTCCTTATTTTTAATGCTAGAGACATATGGATTTCCTGCGACTGCAAAACGATTGCCAATTTTATTTTCAGAGTGGTCATTTTTTGAACCCATTCTTGGCAACGTTAGGATCTCGTTTGGTTTCAATGCGTTGGTAAAATCTAAAAACAATTGATTGCCACTAAAGGATTGACCATTTAATGACAAGTCATGAATTCCAATAGCCTGACTCAATTTGCCTGGACCATTAGTCTGATTTTTTCCATTGATGGGCCGATTATCTTCCAGAATACCAAGACCACGACTGGGTTGAATAGCTCGAATCAAGATACCATGTGGAGTTCCCTTAGGTTGAACAGCAATGTCAATCATGAAGGATCCGTACATCCGGTAAATAAAAATTGATCCACTCTCATCATACAGATGCTTGCTCTTCTGATTGTTAACTCCTTGATAAGCAAATGAACTGGGATCCTCAACGCCAAAATAGGTCTCATCTTCAACGATGTAGCCGCCAGCGAGTCCTTCAGGAGTTTTATGGACAAGTTCTACTCCTAATAGTTGTCTGCCGATCTCGTCTGTATCATTTAAAGAAAACAATTCATCAAATTGATTCATAGTCACACCTCGTTTTTTATACTACTTAATTAAACTACGAAACTTTGGCTAGATTTCTCCGTCATTCTATAAAAAAGTTAGCAAAATAAAAAGAGGCCACCTGGAAGTATTCTCGGACTTCCAAATAGTCTCTTTCAGACAAGATTCTCGTCTCTTGTCTGGATCCTCTTCATAATGTTACAAATAGTTGAATTACGTTCAACTATACTTAATTAGTGGATTGCTTGTTTCAGCAATTCAATAAGTTTTCTATAGAGTCACTCTCTACAGTGCAGCTTGTTTGCTGCCTAATTAGTTTACCATACTACTCGGGGTTTCTGATTAAAAATTAACAATATGTATCATCAATTATAAAAAAAATAATCAAGTTCAATGATGGTTCGGAGCATTATTCTCGATTCCGGAGTAAAAACGCCTCAGGCGACTGTGACGCCATGGCCTCAACTTGAAGCCAATCCACATAGTTCGTGGCTTGTCCTAAGCGTTTTTCAAACGCTAACGACAATTTCAGGATTAGCACTGTGTCGTTTTCTCCCCTCCGTCTAACATCAGGTGTATTAATCAATATTTTTTATGGATATCCAGGCTGATCTCGCATTTGCCAATGCCTGATATAATTCAAATCGGCTAGCAACTCAATTAACCGTGAGATAGTTTACTCTAGCTTTAATTTTTGGGATACAAAAAGACCACATCCTCGGATGTGGTCATTACGGGTAGTATTTAATTTTTGTTTTGTGGTATTCGATTCCTAGTTGTTATTGTCTATATATTATAGAACTTTAACAGCGAATGAAGGCATGAAGTAACTTGAGATACTTGCAATCTTCACGTTTTCGCCTGGTTGTGGTGCAGCGATGTATTGGTTGTTACCTAAGTAGATACCTACGTGGTAAGTTGAACCTTCGCTACCCCAGAATAATAAGTCACCAGCTGATGCTGATTGAACTGATTCATGTTGTCCAGCTGATTCTTGGGCTACTGTGTAACCACCGATACTCTTACCAGTTGCTTCTTGGTATACGTATGATGTGAAACCTGAGCAGTCAAATCCTGAAGGTGTCTTTCCACCCCATACATAAGGTGTTCCAACGTATGCTTTGGCTGTGTTGATCAAGTTTTCAACAGCTGATTGTGTTGAAGGTGCTTGTGTAGTTGCTTCTTCTGTTGTAGGGTTGGCTGTCATTTCAGCAGCTTTAACCCATTGGTTACCACCTAATGCGTACCAAAGGTTACCAGCAGCATCTGTTTCTTGACCAAGAACTGCCCAGTCAGAACCTTCAGCTAATGAACGTCCAGCAAGTTTTGAGTTATTGTCTGCAGCTGTATAAAGCTTAACCATTGAGTTAGCACGAACAACTGATGGCATGTCTGAATCTGTTGTTGCAGCATGTGCAACGTGTGATTCTGATGATGTATTTGTAAGATTAGAAATTCCTAAACCTGTAACTGCAAGTGACGCAGCGGCTGTAAATGTAACAAGACTCTTTTTGATATTCAAAATTAAATTTCCCCCGTAAATGGTTTGTTTATTAATTAGTTTTAAATTTTATAAATTATTTTTATCACTCAACGATGAATACTATACTCTCTGAATATTTCATAATTGTTACAAGAGTAGTATAAGAATGTTACACTTTGAAAAATCAAAAAATAAATACCCAAGAATACGATTAAACCGGCGTTTTTGTTTAATCGATCCTTGGGTATTTATGTCTTATTTGATGTCTTTTATGATGCTATCGATGCATTCTTTAGTTTTTTTTATGTCTTTGTTAATGATTTCATAATGTTTTCTATATAATTCCTTAGGAATTTGGTAGTCTCTGCGATTTTCTTCACTAGACAGGCGCTGCGTCAATCGCTCCTGGGCATCGCCACGTTTCTTGAGACGATCGGCCAAAACCTTGGGATCTACTTTCATAAAAAGGATGACCGCATCATCGCCGTATTTTTCCCGATAGGCGACTGCACCCTTAGTATCCAACACAATTGAAGCAATCGGCGACTTCTTCCAAGCTTCTTCTAATCCTTCTTCAGACGAGCCATACTTGTTGCCGCTGTATTCAACTCGCTCCAAAAAATGATTTTTTTCAAAGCTTTCGTCTGTTTCGAAATAATAATCCACTCCGTTGACCTCTCCAGCTCGTGGAAGCCTGGTTGTATGAGTCACAACGTGTGGAATGTGGTATTTTTCTTCTAAATATCGACTGATCGTGGTTTTGCCAGTGCCACTAGCACCAGTTATTACAATAATTTTATTGTTCATGATGTTCATCCTGTTGCGTTTGATTTGAAAAATCTTTACTACTATATTATGATACTAATCTGTTAAGTAAATAACTCTAGGAGTTTAATTATGAAAATTGAAGATATTAAAATAGGTGAAACATACGACTGTAAAGTTGATGAGGATATGGATTACGCCTTCCAGGGAAAAGTTGAGAAAGTCTACGAACACTCTGCCCTAGTTGAAATCGTTAAAAACGATCCAAAAGACGATCCAAACAAAATGGAACTTAACAACAAGATCGTTGTTAGTGCCAAGAAAATGTCAAAAGCTAAATAACTTGGAAACAAAGGGCTAAATCATTGCTGATTTAGCCCTCTTTTTGTTGTTATTTTGATTATACAAAATTATCGCAGTATGACAATTAAGACGCTCTATTTTGCGTAATTAATAAATGATCTAGCAGGAACTCTCAAGACACGATACTCAGAAGCATAATGTCCAGCACGCATCCCTAGTCCATTAATGAAGTTGCTCTTGTATTTGGCTTCAGCCGTAACAACGTAAGCATATTGATACTTCTGGTCCATCTTGCTGATTTTCTTCATTGGCCAGTTCAAGTGAACGCCAGATACGTTAAATGGCAAGGTACCATCCGAAATTGAAGCCTCACGACTAGAGACAGAATACTTCGAATTATCTAACCAGTATTGGTAGACATTATTCGAACCATTTGAACTGTTCTTATCGATCTTGATGTAATAGCCTTGACCATCTTTAGTCGTTTGCATGATCATTGGTTCAAACTTGTAACTAACGGCAATATCCTGTTTGTTGTTCAAGTCCACTCTCGAAAACAATGAAACATAGAGCATTCCGATCACGGCTACTATGACGACTAGAATTTCCAATGCGTCTAAACAAACAGTCTTCCAGGTGATTTTAGTCTTGTGTTCGACTAAAATTTTGAGATGTCTATTTCTAATATTAAATACAACAAGGAATAACAGAGCGATGACAATAATCCAAGCGAGTATCCCTATAAAGTTCCATCCGTTCATTATTTTCTCCTCAAATCCGTTGGTTATTTATTCATAAAAAGCTGCTTACTAATTGATAAGATAATTCTAACACGAAACGGCAGACAATTTACGAAATTGAAATTTTTTTATCAGGCTATAAATAGCGACCTTACGCATTTTGACACACCTTATAGTGTATTAAAAAATAGGTAGACCACAATATATAGTATATTTCTCGTTACATTTCATTTTAATTGTTTTATACTAGTCTTTGAAACATTCAACAAAAGGGGACCACCATTATGAACAACGTAATCGTATATAGTAAAAACAATTGCATGCAATGCAAAATGACAAAGAGATACTTAAAAGAACATAACGTACAATTTGAAGAACGTAACATCAACCAACAACCACAATATCTTGATTATTTAAAACAACAAGGATATCAAAGTGTTCCTGTAGTTATGCCTGCTGACAGTGATCCAATCGTCGGATTTCGTCCAGATAGCCTAAAAGGACTTGTAGGCTAACTCGATGGTAGACATCGCATTTTATTCAATTACAGGTCAAACCGTTCGATTCGTCAAGAAAACCGGTTTGGACGCATATCAAATCAATGACGCCGACCCGTTTCACGAAATGGGTCGGTCGTTTATTCTCATCGTACCCGCATACGATGATGATATGATGGACCCTGTAATTGATTTCCTTCAATACAAAGACAATGCTAAGAATTGCGTCGGCGTAGCAGGCGGCGGAAATCGTAATTTCAATACATTGTATAATCACACAGCAAGAGACATCGCTAAAGGATTAAACGTACCTGTTGTCTTCGAATTCGAATTCAACGGTACTGACAAAGACGTAGAAAATTTCAAGAAAGTAGTGAACGAAGTTGGGGCTAAATAACCTAGACATTGAGAAAGTAAATTATTTCAAATTAAACAATGAGATCAACATCCCTGTTGATGACAAGATTCCATTAAATAAAGACCAAGAAGCTATCAAAGCTTTTTTTGACGAAAACGTTAACCCTAACACTAAGAAGTTCGATTCATTCAAAGACCATATCGACTATTTGTTAGACGGGGACTTTATTGAAAGAGAAGTCGTTGATGAATATCCATTTGATTTTATCGAAGACCTCTACAACTATTTATTAGATCAACATTTCCAATTCAAATCATTCATGGCAGCCTACAAGTTTTATAACCAATACGTTATCAAGACTAACGATGGCGACTTGTACCTTGAAAACTATGAAATGAGAATCCTTTTTAACGCCCTATTATTTGCTCACGGAGATCAAGATCTCGCCAAATCATTAGCAACTGAAATGATTGCTCAACGTTATCAACCAGCTACTCCTTCATTTTTGAATGCTGGACGTAAACGTCGTGGTGAATACGTATCTTGTTTCCTATTGCAAGTTACCGATGATATGAACAGTATCGGACGGACCGTTAACAGTGCACTTCAACTATCACGTATCGGTGGTGGTGTCGGGATCACACTTTCAAACTTGCGTGAATCTGGTTCACCTATCAAGGGGATCGACAACTCATCATCCGGTGTCTTGCCAGTTATGAAGTTATTGGAAGATTCATTTAGTTACAGTAACCAACTTGGCCAACGTCAAGGTGCTGGTGCCGTCTACTTGAACGTTTTCCATCCAGATATTATCGACTTTTTATCAGCTAAGAAAGAAAATGCTGATGAAAAAATCCGTGTTAAGACTTTATCCCTAGGTGTGATCGTACCTGATAAGTATTACGAATTAGTTCGTGAGAACAAAGATATGTACTTATTCAGTCCATACTCTGTCGAACGCGTTTACGGTGTACCTTTCTCATACGTTGATATTACTAAAGAATACGACGACATGGTCAAAGATGACCGTATCAAGAAATACAAGATCGAAGCTCGTGAACTTGAAGACGAGATCAGTAAATTACAACAAGAATCTGGCTATCCTTACGTCTTGAACATCGATACGGTTAACCGTGAAAATCCGATCGACGGTAAGATCATCATGAGTAACTTATGTACTGAGATCCAACAAGTACAAGTTCCTTCAGAGATCAACGATGCACAAGAATACGTCAAAATGGGAACAGACGTTAGTTGTAACCTTGGTTCAACTAACATTTTGAATATGATGAAGAGTCCTGATTTTGGTAAGTCAGTTCGTTCAATGATGCGTGCTTTGACTTATGTTTCTGACGCTTCAAACATTGTGGCCGTTCCTTCAGTCGCACATGGTAACAAGTTGAGCCATTCAGTTGGTTTAGGTGCCATGGGCTTGCATACGTTCCTTGCTAAGAATCATATCGAATACGGTTCACCTGAATCTATCGAATTTACTGGCGTTTACTTCTACTTGTTGAACTATTGGACATTGTTTGAAAGTAACCAAATCGCTAAAGAACGTGGCGAAAGCTTCTACAACTTTGAAAAGTCAGACTATGCGAATGGAACTTACTTCGATAAGTATTTGAACCAAGATTGGGCACCAAAGCTTGATCACGTTCAAGAAATTTTTGCTGACATTCACATTCCTAATAAGGAAGACTGGCAAGCACTTAAAGACAGTATTCAAAAGTACGGTCTTTATAACGAATACCGTTTAGCTGTTGCTCCAACAGGTTCAATTTCTTACGTCAACAATACTTCTGCTAGTTTGCAACCTATCACACGTCTAGTTGAAGAAAGACAAGAGAAGAAAAACGGTAAGTTATACTTCCCTGCTCCACTTCTAAGCAACGACACGATCAAATACTACAAGTCAGCCTACGATACTGATATGCGTAAAGTTATCGATATTTATGCAGCTGCTCAAAAGCATGTTGATCAGGGTATGAGTTTGACATTGTTCATGCGTTCAGAGATCCCTGAAGGCATCTACGAATGGAAGACAGATACTAAGCAAACTACTCGTGATCTCAGTATTTTACGTAACTACGCTTATTACCAAGGTATTAAGTCACTTTATTACGTTAGAACTTTCACTGAGAACAACGATGAAATTGGAAGTAATGAGTGCGAAAGCTGCTCAATTTAGTTAAAATATATATATTCTGTAGGTAGCCCAATGAATGTATAGGTGGTTACCTATGATTCGGAGGGCTATTTTAGAATGGTTGACACATACTACAAAGCCATTAATTGGAACAAGATCGAAGATCAAGTAGATAAAGCTACTTGGGAAAAGTTGACTTCACAATTTTGGTTAGACACACGTATCCCATTATCAAACGATATTGATGACTGGCGTACTTTAAACGAAACAGAACATACTTTGGTTGGACACGTCTTTGGTGGCTTAACGCTGCTTGATACGCTCCAATCACAAGACGGTATCGAAGAGATCAGAAAAGATGTCCGTACCCAAGCTGAAACAGCCGTTTTTAACAATATTCAATTTATGGAATCAGTTCACGCTAAGAGTTATTCATCAATTTTCAGTACTTTAAACACTGCTGAAGAAATTGAAGAGATCTTTGACTGGACTGACCACAACGAATATCTTCAAAAGAAAGCTGAATACATCAACGAAATCTATCAAAACGGAACTGGCCTTGAGAAAAAGGTTGCCAGTGTTTTCCTAGAAACATTCTTGTTCTATTCAGGTTTTTACACACCGCTTTATTACTTAGGTAATAACAAACTTGCTAACGTTGCTGAGATCATCAAGTTGATCATCCGTGACGAGTCAGTTCACGGAACTTACATCGGATACAAATTCCAATTAGGCTACAACGAGCTATCCGAAGAAGAACAAAGCAAGATGCAAGATTGGATGTATGACTTGTTGTACAAACTCTATGACAATGAAGAAAAATACACTCACACCTTGTACGATGATATCGGCTGGACTGATGAAGTCCTCGTATTCCTACGTTACAATGCCAACAAGGCTTTGATGAACTTAGGTCAAAGTCCCTTGTTCCCAGATGGAAACGCTGAAGACGTTAACCCGATCGTTATGAATGGTATCAGTACTGGTACTAGCAACCATGACTTCTTCTCACAAGTTGGTAATGGTTATCTAATGGGTAAAGTTGAAGCCATGAAAGATGATGACTACAACATTGGCCGTAAAGACGAAAAATAATTAAAACTCAATCAAGTCACTTCTGACCGGTATTTGTCAGTGGTGACTTTTTTTGCAATTTAGTCTTTAAAAATGTTCATTTAGGTTATAAAAGCAACAAGTTTGGGAATTAAATTTACGAATATTTTTTATTATTATTGGAATAGTTCAACGCAATAAATATGTAAAAATAATATATATAGCCTAAAAATCAAATCGAGGGGGTACGATAATATGCCAAGTTCAAATTATTCTGAAACATTAGTCAACGACAAGTTGCGAAAACTCGTCAAGCCTATTTCTGACACAGTTTCTGGAGGCGAATACAGCGAGCAGCTGCTACCATACATTGAGTCATTCAGAACTAAGTCAGAGTTATACGATAATTTAGAGGAATTACGTGCCGGCAACAAAGTCCCTGATTCTAAAGATTTAACCACCACGAATATTGAGATCAAAGACGAAACAATCAACTCGTTTGACCGTGAAGTCCATATTCAAACCATTACGCCTGAAAATGCTAGTTTAAAACGGGTCTTGATTTATTTTCACGGTGGTTCTTTTTATGGTGGGCACATTCAAGATGCCCAAAACTTACTGAAATTAGTAGCTGAAAAAAGCAATCTGACTATCATCAATGTTGATTATGGTCTCGCACCAGAATCTCCCTTCCCTTCAGCAATTCTAGATGGCGTTGCCGTCTCGATCTATGCTAAAAAAGTTTTGAACTTTGAAGAACTTATTTTAGGTGGAGATTCAGCTGGTGGAAATATCAGTCTGGGCGTTAACGAGATGCTGCATCAATTCGGCTACAAACTAACAGTCGGCAGTATCGTCTTGTACCCAGTCGTGACATTGGCTGACGATGATACTTCAAAATATTGGGACCTCAAACAATATCCGATCAGAGAAGACCAAAAAAAGATTCGAGACAACTATTTAGCAGTCTTTCAGCAACTTAATGGCATCATGCGTGAATACTATTTGCGAAATGACGAAAACTCTATCCACGGCCTAGTATCGCCATTATATTCAGATTCAACTTTTAAAAAGCCAACAACTTTGGTGGTCTCTGGAGAATTCGATTTTTTCCGGCTTCAAGATGAAGCATTTGCCGAAATGCTAGCTCGAAATGGCAGCAACGTGACTTACATTCAGTACAACGGTATGGCTCACGCCTATGCACCAATGGTCGGAATCCTTCCCCAGGCTGACGACACCGCAGACGAAATGGCCAAATTCATCGGCAAACTCTGAGAAACAACATCAAAACTTATGAATAATAAGCGAATCCGAGCGTCCTTTTTTCATGAAGGACGCTATTTTATTACCATTTTTATTTAAAAAATATATTTCAGATTAATAAAGGTAATCTTTTCTGGATTGATGTAATCGCTTAAAACAACGATGCTATACTATTTTTATATACAATCAATTGGATTTTTTATAAAAATTATTCAGAGGAGATTGATGAAAATGGCAGCATTTCATGAAAATTTGATTTTTGATGATAAATTGCCAGTCAAGGTGATCCTCCACAGTAATCCTGGCTGGAGGAAGAAGGTCGCATTATCGCACTGGCATAATTCGATCGAGATTTGTTACGTCATCGACGGACACCCTGGGACTGGGCGGATCAACGGCGAATCATTTGAATTAGAGGCTGATAACGCCTACGTTATCGGACCAAACGTCATTCACAGTTTTGATTCGATCATCACCAGAAAAGACGAAGTGTTGACCTTGCTGATACCGCTGGAATGGCTGACCGATCAAATCAACGACTTCAACGAGATCCAGTTCGACATAGGACCAATCGATGTTAAGGCTGAAAAAAATCGCATTTTTTACGAGGCTTTAAACAACGTTCTCGAATATAAACGCAGCACTAAGATTGGACTGGAGCAACAAGTCACCGCTGTTGCCGCTCTGCACTACATTGCAGCCTTTGTCTTGACCCAGAACAGTTCCGTCAGACTATCGCCAGCCAATGCACTTGAATTAGGCTCGCCGTTGATGATCCAGCAAATGATGTCTAAAATGCAGAACAATTATCAAGATAATCTGACCATCAGCGAACTCAGCGCTGAAAATCATATTTCAGAAGCACATCTGATCCGAGTTTTTAAAAAATACGTTGGCGTTTCTCCAAAAAGCTATCTGATCCAGATCAGATTGGCAGAAGCCGCCAGAATGTTGCGACAAACAGAGTCTTCAATTGAAGAAATATCGTCTGATACCGGCTTTGGATCGCCGAAAAACTTCTTTGTTTTGTTCCGCAAAAAGTATCAGATGACGCCAAAAGAATATCGTCAAAAAAATACCGTTTAACCAAAACTCTTATTAATATTTCAAGTCGGTCATATATGACGTGATTTATTGATAGGAGTTGTTTTTTTGAAAAAAGCGACTACTATAAATGAACTGAGGTTCAAAAAGGTAATATTTTCGAATGTATCCTGGATTGTATTATTATAGTTATATTCGTAAATTAATAAACAAGATGATCCCAAGGGGGTATTTCTTATGGTTAGTTTGAATAACTTACAATTAACCGACTTAGACAATCACCGCATTGCCTACTTGGAAACAATTTTTTCAATCGCTAATGGCCACTTCGGCATCCGTGCCAGCGACCCCGTGGCCCCAAGTTCAACTAGCGGCACTTTAGTTAATGGATTTTACGAAAGCAGTCCGATCACATATGGTGAGCGGGCTGTTGGCTATGCTGAAAATCATCAAACTATCGTCAACTTACCAGATCTGAGAAAGATCAAAGTGAGCGATTCCGATGGTGCACTTTTTGCAAAAAGCGAACTACTAACTTCGAACTTGGATTTTCAAACTGGAATTTTGAGTCAGTCGTACAAATTGACCAACCCCACTGGCAAAAATATTACGCTGACTTTTGACAGCATTGTCGATCAAGCTGACCAAAAAGCTGGCGCTTTAAAATATGAATTTACCGCCGGTACTTATAATGGTCAGATAACCATCGGCAAATCCCTCGCCTTCAACGCCACCGTTACTGAAAGCGACGATCCTAGAAAAGCCCGTCAGATCACGAGTCTAGACATCACAACAACCGTTGATTCTAACGACCAAAAGGAATTGTTGATTGAGACTCAAAACAGCAAATTGGCAGTTGCTATGCGTTTGAAAGCTTTAGATGGAACTTTACTCGAACAGAGTTTTGATTTAGCCAAGGGACCCGCAGTCGCCAGATATCTAGTTTGCGTTTCCGACTTTGCTAACGAGTTGACGCCACCCACTGCCGACTTAAAAGATGTGACTTTTGAACAAGTTATCGCAGATTCGAAAAATTATTGGCAGACGATCTGGAACAGTAGCCAAATTGAGATCGATGGCGATGATCGCCTAACTCAAGCTATCCGCTACAACTTATTCCAGTTGAATCAATCTGCTGGACGTGATGGTAAGACTAATATCTCAGCTAAAGGACTCAGTGGCACAGGCTATGAAGGTCATTACTTCTGGGACACCGAAATGTACTTGATGCCTTACTTTACTTACAGCACGCCGATGATCGCAAAAAAATTACTCGATTTCAGATACAACACGCTCGACATTGCTAAACAGCAAGCCAAAACGCTCGGAGTGTCTGAAGGTGCACTATTTCCATGGAGAACGATCAATGGTGAAGAAGCTTCAGCCTATTATCCAGCTGGAACTGCTCAATACCATATCGACGGCGATATTGCCTACGCCGCAAATCGGTACTATGAAGCCACTAACGACCGCGACTGGCTCGTTGAAAAAGGTTACGAACTAATTCTCGAGACAGCTAGATTTTGGTCTCATTTTGGCCATTTCCACGAGGTCGATGGGAAAAATCGATTTGAATTTTACGGTGTAACTGGTCCTAACGAATATACAGTTATGGTCGATAACAACTATTACACCAACCGAATCGCTAAACACAACTTGCATCTAGCCGTTAGATTGGCCAAAATCGTGTCTGAGGTTGATCCCAACAAGTTAAAGGAATTACACGTAACTGACGAAGAATTGGAAAAATTCGAAAATATTGCAGACGTTATTTACCTGCCATATAATCAGCAGCACCAAGTCAATGCCCAGGACGACAGCTTTTTCAACAAGCCAATCTGGCCATTTAAGACTACTAAAAAAGACCAATATCCACTCTTGCTGCATTTCCATCCGCTAACGATCTATCGTTACCAAGTTGCCAAACAAGCTGATACGATCCTAGCTGAGTTTCTCTTCCCACAAGACGTCGGTAAAGATCAACTCCAACGTGAGTATGATTACTATGAATCGATCACCACGCATGATTCATCGCTCTCGCGTTCAGTCTTTAGTATGATTGCAGCCCGCCTGCACGATTCTAAGCAAGCTTACGATTACTTCATGACCACTGCCAAAATGGATCTGGTCGACTTGCAAGGAAACACCGAAGACGGTTTGCACTTGTCGAACCTTGGCGGAAGCTGGCTAGCACTAACTGCCGGATTTGCCGGCATGACATTTGAAGAAGGTAAATTGCACCTGATCAACAACCTTCCTCAACAATGGAAAGCCTTAAAATTCCGCATCCGGCTCCAAGATAACCTTTTTGCCATCGAACTTACCAAAAATGACATCGACGTAAAACTGCTTGAAGGAACCAGCGCCAACGTCATGATAGACGGCAAATGGAGAGAAATCACTCGAACTCATAATGATCAAAAAATATTGAACTAAAATAACCCTTTACGATATAAACGCCGTCGTAAAGGGTTTTTGCGTGGTTAAAAAAGGTAACTTTCTTGGCAAAATAAGCTATTAAAAATAATTATAATTTCTACTAAGATAATGTTAATCGATCAAAGGAGAAATGAATATGTCATACGTACAAACTATTAACGCCTTAAAAAGATCAACCACTGAATTTGATGGTCAATTAAGAAAATTTGTCAAACCCGTCAGCACTGGCATAACCGGTGGACAATACAGTCCATTGTTGTTGCCAGACTTGGCAAAATTCAAAAAAGCTTCTGATTTGACCGAAGATTTAGCACAACTACGCTCTGGGAACGGTGTAGCTTCTAAGGATTTGACTACCGAAGACGTATTGAATGTTCAACGGAAGATCGAGTACTGGGGCCGCGACGTTTCAATGGAACAGCTAATCCCGCAAAATGCTGATCCAAAAAAAGCCTTCATCTACTTCCATGGTGGATCATTTTATGGAGGCAGTACTGGAGACGTCGGCGACATGCTTAAGTTGGTAGCTGAAAAAAGCCATACACAAGTTATAAATGTTAACTACCACCTTGCACCTGAACATCCCTACCCGTCGGGGATCTTAGATGGTGTTGCAGTCTGTTTATATTTTCAAAAACAACTCGGCGTTGACCAAGTAATTCTTGGAGGAGACTCAGCCGGAGGCAACATCGCCTTGGCCGTCAACAACATGATGAATTACTTTGGCTACAATGCTCCAGTTGGAAATGTGCTCCTATATCCCGTTGTTACCTTAGATGATGATGAGACTAAAGATCTCTGGGATCTTAACGCTTATCCCATCAAGAAAGACCAGATTTTTATCCGTAATAACTACCGTGAATTCTTTATGCAACTAAACCAGGTCATGAGACAATTCTATTTACAACATGATGAAGATCCGAGATATGGACTGATTTCACCACTATATTCAGACACCAGTTCAAAGAAACCAAGTACCTTGATGATCGTTGGAGAATACGACTTTTTCCGCCTTCAGGATGAATCGTACGCACAGAAACTCCAAGACAACGGTACCAATATCAGATTCGTACAATATAACGGAATGGCCCACGCCTTCGCGCCACAAGTCGGAGTTCTGCCTCAAGCAGACGACTCAGCCGAAGAGATGGCCCAGTTCATTAAATCAATTTAAAAAATAATTTTTGAACACTCCACATTTTTAAGGTTCGTTTATGAAACCAACGGCATAATAGAACTTGTTCAAATGAAGGAGGAACAAATCAATGATTATTTTAAACTCATTACGCGCAGGTATTAGTACAGGTATCCATACAGCAGCAAACGATGTGCAAGCTGTTGGACAATTCTTTGATAACGTTACACGTTATTAATCACAAGTTTACCTTAACTAATAAACATTCATTTATATAAACAACCCCAGGTAAAGAGCCGGTCCGAGAGGATCGGTTCTTTTTTTGTAAAATTTTTTTGATATTGGTTTATACCAAATAAGCCATGTTATATTTTTTGTTCTTTATTTATAATTTAAAGCAAATTATTCTAGTTATTTGGTGGTGTCTAAATGTCTTTAAAACAATTTTGGACCAAATTCAGGCATAGCTTAATATTTAAATTAAATATTTTGATATTCATATGCTTAATTACTATTTGCACAACATTTCTTCAAAATTCAAACGTTGCAACTGGAAATATCAAAGAATCCAACTGGAGATCATCAACCATTGATAACCCTTATATGAATTATCAGACACGAGGTAGTATTGTGGATACTATTACAGATGTTATCATAAAATACTATCCCAAAAAACATGGTAAAGAAAAGCCAGTTCAGAAGGTTAAACCATCAAAACCTGCATTTTCCATTGCAAACGGTTTTTGGTATTTTAAAGCAGGTTACGAATTACAGCCGAAACCTCTTTACATAGTTCAAAAGAAAAAACAACTAACAATAAAAACAAGTATATTAAAAAATGATGCCAGTTTTATTCCAAACAAATATTTATGGTGGTACACAGCAGATAACGGTAAAACTTGGAATATAGTTCCAAAAAGCGATGGTTCAGACAGTACAAATCAATATGAAGATGGTCCAAATTTAACATTTACTGCTCCAAATACAACTGGAACATTATATATTCAACAGCAAGCACAAGTCTGGCCAAGGAACTTCAACGAACCTCTTTGGTCAAACGTTGCAAGAATAGACGTCGTAAATGACGAACAAAGAATTAAAAAAATAACTGATTTTAATTATAATAATTCACTATTCACAGACGATGCATTTAAAAATCAATCTCATTTTCCTGAAGTAATCACAGATCCTGAAGGAGCCACTAATACAGATGATATTAGATGGAAATTAGACGACAATGATTTGGCCACGATTGATCCAATTTCCGGAAATCTAACAATTAATGACAATAATAAAATAGGACCAATAGACGTCACAGCTGAGTTACCTAATACTAAAATACGCAAAAAGAAAACTTTTTATATAAGCCGGATTTTGGATGGCAATACTGATTCCATTTTTGAGGACCAACCAGTAAATTTAAAGATTAACGATTCATTTAAATATGATCCAAGTCAATACAAAGTCCGGTGGCATACTCTCAAAAACTCAGACGATGAGATTATACCAGGTACAGACGATTTAAAGGATATTACATTGACGTTTCCGTATGAGTTGAATAATGGACAAATTTATGTAGAATTCATTGATAAAACAACTGAACATTATACAGACGAACATAATAATGTTCATGAATATAATAATTCGTTCAAATCTAATCCATTAACCTTACACATAACTCCTATTTACCCGCTCTTTGCTACCACTCAAAAAATTTCAAATGATAATCAGGAATCTAATTTTTCAAACAATGAAGTAATTCATGTAAAAAAAGACGATACTTTAACTCACACACTTCAATTTAAAAATAAAAGTCCTATCCAAAGCTTGTATGGTAAAACTGACGCTTTTATCACCTTACCATTATCTCCCAATGAGTCCGTAATTACGGGATCATTTGATACTGTTGAAAAACACTGGAACCCCGATGAAAACAATCTACTGCAGTTTAAAATCACAATTCCTGAAGAGGAAATGAATAAGAATGATTTCCATACTATAAAAGTTAAAACGAAAATCAAGTACATCGATCCTGTTAAAAATAAATTTGAATATAAATCAATGTTGAGTGTTCCAGCGAATAAATTACAAAGCATAAATTCAATTGAACCGCACGATATTGATTTTCCAAAAACGTATGCATATTTCGGAGATTCTCTGGCTTCTCCAGATTTAAAAATAATAACTCATCCAATCGATTTTGGAAAAATATTACCATACAAAAAAGCGATTTTTGAGCGTAAATCACCTGATGACACTGATGAAATCATTGGTTTCAATGATGAAAGAAAAGACAAACAACCTGTTAAATTATTATTAGATTATTCTGGAAAATTTGTTAATCAAAATAATTCAAAAATAATTGCACCGATGCATATGATTTTTTTTAAAAATCATACACCCGTGACTGATCAACCCGAAACAATCATAGAAACTAAATTGGGAGAGCCGCTTTCTTCAATACATTGGTCAAAATCAAACGGTCTGAAATTAGCAATAGATGACACCAAGATCTTAAATGGTTCGTATAAAGCTGTATTATCATGGACTATTGCTTATTCTGTTTGAAATTTGGTAAAAATAATCATTATTAATAATTGTTGTACATATTTATAAATATTTATTTTCAAGCGGAATATTCCAATACAAATATTTCGACATACCATCATCATTGAACTAAGCCTATACTACAAATCAGCTAAAGTAATCAGATATGAGGGGGATACTTCATGTTTAACCACATTTGGGGATTTCTCAAACGGATTTGTAGTCTAAAATTTCTACCAGTTTTAACGTTATTCTTTCTTTCAATCCCAGTATTACTAGGCGATGCCACTGATATTACCGTTCCTGATCAAGGTACTGTACAGACGCAAAATGTCGGCGACTCTCCTATTACTGAGCGCAAACTATCATCTTCAGAAGTGCGACCATATGGAAAGCCTTCCGAACAAGTTTTTCCAGTTCTGGGGTGGTATTTCAAAGCGGGCTTTCAACTGGAACCAAAGCCCGACTATTACGCTGAGTTAAATCAGAAAGTTACGATTCATACTACGGTGGCTCGAAATAGTGCCAGTGACTTGTATGGACACGATGAGCATCAGTGGTTCTACTCTGAGGATGAGGGTCAACATTGGAATCCCGTCGATAATAGCAACTCTCCTGACTTAACGGTGAGCTCTGAAACTCCAAAAACGGTGTATTTCCAAGATACTTGCCAGGTAATGCCCAAAGATCTCAATCCACTGCTATTTTCTACCGTTGCCGCCGTCCACTTCACCGGAAAAGAAGTTCCAACGACTGGTTTGAAGGTCGATACTGACGAAGATACTGTTTACGTTAATGAAAAAGATGAGGATCAGTCGATTTTTGCTCATGCGACGGTTACTCCAAACGATGCCACTGACATCAACAATATTCGCTGGTCTTCCAGTGATCCTAGCATGGGGAAAGTCGATCCAGTCACTGGTGAAATAACCGTGAATGGACAGGCAAAAACGGGTCAATTTGACGTCACAGCGACCATCAATAATGTTTCCAGTTCTAAAACTATCTATGTTAAAAAAATGTTGACTGGTCCTGAATATATTTTTCCAGGCCAAAATGCCATCTTTGAGCTGCATGGCGATGCGAAGAATTCTCAGGACTATAAAGTAAAGTGGTTCTTGATCTCAAAAGGTATCACGATTCCTTTAACCGAGAACTTCGGGACTGTCTGCAACTTGCCGCCGCACTACGTATATATGATCAATGATGGAGCAATTATTTATGCGACAGTCACTGAAACAAAACCTGCTGACCCTAAGCATCCTAAAACGATTGAATCTAACCATCTAGTTTTTAATATTATCAAGGGTATGCCAGTCATTGACGCCAAGCAGACAATTTCTAAGGAATCCAACAGCAGTACTGGTTTGACTAACGATTCACAGGCCACTAACGTTGTAAAGGGCGATAAATTATCGCACAAATATACGCTGACTAACAAATCTCCGGATGCCAAAGAATTCGGCAAACTTGGACATCTTGATATTCCACTGGCTCCACAAGAAACTGTCAACGAAGTAAAAATTGGCGACAAAGTGGTGCCACAAAGTGATTTACAGATCACGCAATCAGCTGGCCAAAACGATATCCAGATTCCATTAACGTTGTCCGACACCAATCCGGTCACAGTTGAAGTCACGACTGACGTTGGAGCGTACAAAGTACCATCTTTTGAATACAAACCTACCTATATAATCGACGAATTCGTTTCAAAACATTACTCAGTCGACTTTTTACCCGTCAAGGCGACCTTCTTACCTGACCCGACTGGTGGGAATTCCGAGGAATCGTTGGAATTGCATCCCCAAAATCTTGATTATGGAACCATCAACAACTTTTCTAAAAAGTCGATCTCCAGAGTCACTCCAGCTAGCAATCAAGACGTTTTGACCTTCGTGGATACTAGAAAAGAGAAATCCGGCATCACAATTTCGTTAGATTACTCCAACAATTTTCTAGATAAGGATAACAATCCCATCAAGCTCCCGCTCTCATTTGAATTTTTTGACGGGAATCACGAGCTAGTCCCTTCTGCTGATCACAAAGTGATTTTGGAACAAACCGAAAATGGCGAGGACTTGCAGCCGATCAAATGGAAGAAAACCCAAGGCCTGCAGCTACAAGTTGGCGAAGGAACCCTCCCAAGCGGAACGTACTCATCGCAACTAACATGGACCTATTCAGACTCTGTTTAATAATTGAAATCATTAGGCAATCAACAAAATCGTTTAATCAAACATTACAGCATTAAGTTATTTGTCACATCAGAAATGATGTGGCTTTTTTCATGTTCATTCAAAAAATCCTCACAATCGTCAGATAGTTATCTAACAACTATGAGGTGTCTCACGTTATTAAGGCTTTCTTTTTATCGTTTTATTAATATTGAATTATACAAAAATCCACCTTTTATTTCTTTATATCAATTCTATACTGAATTTGTATTTATATATGACGAAAGGTGGTGTTTTTTGATGAATATCCGAATTGATGATGCCAAATTGATTAAATACGGAATCATCATTTTGCTAATTTTAGGAGGTGTACTATCTCCCTCGTCTAGCAGTATGGCAACAGCGATTCCAAATCCACAAAAAAACGCCTCAAGAAATAATAGTCGGAAAAGGAAAAATGAATATTCATCAAACAATGACTCAAATGTTGATTCCACTAATGAATTACAATCAGCTGTCCACTATAAGAGCAATTTTGAAAATAACTTCATTAGGAATCAATCAACCTGGACCAACCGCGATAGTATTAATGGTGTTCCTGAAGGTGTTATCCTGCCTAAAGGCAGAATTCCTTCTCCTGAACCAATATCGACAGCTTTCGGAACAGTTATATTTCGTCCAGGATTTAAAGATCAACCTCAAGATCGAACCATTGGTTTAAACGAATCTATTACACTTCCCGGCATAAAGCCGGTTTATCATACCAGTATAAACATATATAAGTATCCAACCTTTACTTGGTATGTGACTAGCGACAACGGAAATCACTGGTCAATCGCAGCAACGTCTTCGAATACTCCTAATCCCCCAAATTTACAGATTAACCCTTCTACTAAACCTAAAACACTTTACTACCAAGAAGAATGTGATCTTCCTGTTAGTGGTGGAACACTTTGGTCTAACGTTGCAACTATCAGAATAGAAGGTACTCCTATTAATATTCAATCACTCTCGATTGGATCGGAAGATAGTCAACATATCTATACCGATGGTCCTACTGATAATCAGCAATTTCATATTAATAGCACATATCTTCCCGACGAAGCTACTGACTATCCGAACATTAAATTTAAAGTCCGCCAATATAATGGTAACGGAACCGAATATACTGGTAATGACTATAAATACGTATCTATTGATCAAAATGGTACTTTATCGGTAAATAACCAAGCAGAAAATGGTCAATTTCAAGTATATACGTATGTAGATGATGAGGGAAAGGAGACAGTTAAATCGACTCCCTTAATTTTTACAATTTCAAAAAATTTAACAGGACCATCGCATCTATTTATCGGACAAGATGCTTATTTCTATTTACAAGGTCCTATATTGGATCAAATGGATTCACTGAAAAAAGAACTCAATGACATTCATACCAACTTATTTTGGTGTTTAGATATTGGTGCAGATAGTGGACCATTAACTTTGAGTCCTGGTAGTGTTCATGTAATCAATAACTCCGTTGTCACTGTTAGTGGGCTAACCATTAAATCTTATGCAAAGGCTATTAAAAAATGGCCCGACCCAGGATCGCTTTTTCTTGCCAGAAGATTCACTGATAGCAAAGGAAATCATTACTATCAATATCTTACAAATAAGGCTCTATTCAACTTGATTAATTCCTATCCAGAAATAAATGGTACCCAATCAATCGAACTTCAACGAAACGGAAACAAAGTAATTCAAGATAGCAGTACTGACGAGGACGCCGTAAAAGTAAAAGACGTCATTAAGGGGGACACATTGATTCATCACTTAACTTTGCAAAATCAGTCAACAGATAACGTAACAAAGCTTAATAATTTGGGATATCTTACTTTTACAACATCCAGTAATGAATCCTTAGACCATATTTCCCTTGTTACACAAAAACCAAATGCATCATCAATTATATTAAAAGAAGTAGCTAAAGTTACCGACAAAAATAATACTTACTCAGTCATTCAAGATTCAAATGGCCGACAAACCATAACTATCAACCGGGCATTAGATAATAACTATAAGGATAGCATTGATATTTATGATAAAGTAAATCACGTTGACGAATCGGATGTTTCGGCTGAATATAATCCTGTCTATAAAATCAATAAATATCAAGATAAAGACGATGATTTTAAAGTCAATTTTATGAAAAATACTGCGACTTTTAAGCCTGATTCTAAACCAACCGTCAAAACTCTTATCGCTAAAGCTAAGGAATTACGGTTTAAAATCTTTAACATCGCATTTCCCCAATTAATTAATCGATATAGTCCACAAGATATGGGGACTGTTCTAGATTTTAAAGATGATCGTGAGCCTAAAGATAGGACTGGATTTAAATTATCGTTCTCATTTTCTAATGCTTTTTATAAAAACAAAAAATTCGAACCTGGATTGCCAATGTCTTTTGTTTATTATGACAAGCATAACGAACTTGAAACTAATCACGGTAATTCCATTCCAATTGAAACCATCAAATATGGAGATTCCCCTAACCCGATTCAATGGAAAATTGGTCAAGGTCTGAGACTAAAAACAACCGGGGTAAGTATTAATAATGGTAATTATCATGCAAAAATATCTTGGAACTTTACTTGGTCACTATAAATTACCTTCAAAACAGCCATCTCTTGATGGCTGTTTTTTTATTCACATCATCTTCACAAAATGTCTACATCATTTTAAGGGACTTTAAAGCTTCAGACGCAATAATGTAACACATAGCAAGGAGGAAACAACAAACCACTTGCTACTAAAAATGATATTAAACTTACTTTTAAAAAATAATTACATCAAACAAGGAGAAACATTATGAAACAGACTTATCCAGATTTTGACAAAACAACATATGAAACAGAATCATTCAAATCATTCCCAACTGCAACAATTGCATTAATCAAAGAATCAAAATACTTCAGCAACAAATAATCATCAAACGTTAATTAGATACAGAGATATTTAAACAACTATTAAAAAAAATAAATCGAGGTAATCAATATGAATAACTTTCCTAACCAATTCCACCAAGCATTAAATCAAGCAGTAAAGCCTGCACCAAATGGTCAAGCCCCATTGGACCAAAAGATTTGGCACCCTGGTAAATAATTAACATATCGTGATAGATAGCATTTCCCCTCAAGCTCATAAACCCACAAAATAAAAACGAAGAAGGATATAAATTATGAATAACTTTCCTAACCAATTCCACGAAGCATTACAACAAGCTGTAAAACCTGCTCCAAACGGTCAAGCTCCAATCGACCAAAAGCTATTGCACCCTGGTAAATAATTTTTTCAAAACGCCCTAACTTAAAAGATAGATAATGCATTCCCCCTCCCCTAGATAAAAAACCGAAAGAAGATAATCCTATGAATAATTTCCCAAATGAATTTCACGAAGCTGTACAACAAGCTGCAAAGCCACAACCAAACCACCAAGCTCCATTAGATCAAAAATTTACACGCCCATTGCGTTAATAATAAAAATAAAACGAGGTAACTAACTATGAATAACTTTCCTAACCAATTCCACGAAGCACTACAACAAGCTGTAAAACCTGCTCCAAACGGTCAAGCTCCAATCGACCAAAAATTGCTACACCCTGGTAAATAATTTTAAGAGGCCGTAAGTGTCATTTGAACACCCACATATATAGTCAGACTGAACACTTACAATTCTTAATTTAAATTCCAAACTAAAACTTTAAACAAAACAATCAAAAATATAAAACGAGGTAACTAACATGAACAATTTCCCAAACCAATTCCACGAAGCTGTACAACAAGCTGCTAAACCTGCTCCAAATGGCCAAGCTCCATTGGACCAAAAGATCTGGCACCCTGGTAAATAAGCTCTGCTTACAAAAATAGCCCAACCGCAAGGTTGGGTTATTTGTTTGCCTTCAATTCGAATAATCGATGCATTAATTGGAAATGATGCTTGAGCGAAAGTTTCTTAACTTTGCCCAGTCCGGGGAACTTCGTCTGCTGGTCGTAGGCTAACAATTCACGTAACGCCGTCGTGTCGTTTAATCCCTTCAAGTTGTCAGGCGCCCACAAGACTAATTTTTTCAAAGCTTCGAAAAATTTATCTTTCTGGCCACTCATCGTTTCGTTACTGTCAGACACGAAGTGATGGATCCGCAAACTGCCGTCTTTAGTGACGTAAATAATGTGCAGAGCTATCGCCCGAGAAGCGAATCCCTTGTCGAAATAGACGCTGCCGACCATCGAGTAATCGCCAAATCCTTGGTAATTATCGATTTGTTGGTACCAATTGGCAGATTCGAAAAATTCATCGTCAATTTCTGCGTAATCTTCTACATGCGGAACAAACGCAAGTGGATCAGTCAGCGAGATTGCCTTAGACCCGACAATTTGATGCAGTCGAGCAACTTCCGGAATCATGACTCCGCTAACTTTTTTCAAAATGCGTGAGTTCTCATAAGCTTTAAGCAGTTCGTAATTCTTCGCTATTAAAAAACTAGTCTGACCTTCACTTGCAGCAAGAAACTCGCTACTGAAATCCGGTGCCAGAATAGCGCTCGGATGGAAAAATGGATACTGAGTCAAGTCTGGCAGTGGATACAGCTTGGTATCGTTGAGACCATAAACGCTGACTTGAGGGTTTGCAACGACGCTAAATGGCTGTTCGTGGTCAATCAAAACTTGGACTGTCTGCTGTAACTCCTTAGAGTCTCTGACCGGTTCAATAACTGGAATAATGTCTTGGCCCAAGTCGCCCTCCTCGCAAGCTTCCCGTAAGGCCAGCAGGTCATACATCCGGCCGCGTAAATATGGATAATAACTCATACTTTACCCTCCAAATTAGGGTGAACCAGTTCCTCGTACTTGAGTTTTAACTCCTGATACTCAGCATTTCTGGCATCGAGCTCTTCTTGTAAGGCATCCACGGCATCCGTTTGCGTGTCATCGATAAAGCGGTCGTACAAGTTGTGATCTGGTTTATAGATGTCATAGCCCTTTTTGGCGCGTTTCTTCAGTTCCTTGAACAACTTGTCATCTGAATATAATTGCAGACCTTTTTCAACCTTCTTAGCCTTGTCAACTTCTCGAAAAAGCGAGGCCACAAAGTGACTAGTCAATTGTTTTTCATCCACCTGTAAGTCTTGATACTGAGCTTTTTTAGCCACCGTTAAAAATCCAGGAGCACGCAAAGTCTGCGGTGCTAGATCCATCGCTTTTTTATCGAATTCACGATAGATCAAAACGCCAATATGACTGGGGATTTCATCGGCAACCTCTTCATATAATTTTTGCGGGAGCACGAAATAGTTGTAATTGCCGATAAACGACAGCTTAGCCTTAGAATGAAAATCAGATTTAGTGACCTTTAATTCGTAGCAACGCCACTCGATCGAACCATCCGGCAATTGCTGATAGCTCAAAGTATCGACGATTCCTTTTTTATCAGGCATCGACACCTCTTCGACCACATATGCTTGTTGTTCGTAACAATATTGATACAGCGTACTCTCCAAATTTTTCGTCAATTTAGTCTTCATGCGACTCACCTCGATTTTTCCAAAAGTTGTTGATCTCTTCGTTCAATCTCTTCAAGGATGAGATCCGTTTGAACCCGTGCCAGTGCTGTGGAAAAAGTTGAACGTAACGTTGGCTGGCAAAACGCTGGTCGAGCAACAAGATTATGCCCACATCCTGGGCGCTTCTAATTAATCTACCGGCAGCCTGCAAAACATTGTTCATCCCTGGCAACTGGTAGGCATAAGCAAATCCTTGTCCGTTTTCATTGTCATAATATTCTTTCAATAAGTTATTCTCGGCACTCAATCCAGGCAACCCGACACTAACAACCGCTACGCCGATCAGACGGTCTCCACGCAGGTCGATACCTTCAGAAAAGATTCCACCTAATACAGCAAATCCAACTAACGTTTGGTCGGGATCTTTTTGAAACTTATCTAAGAAGTCCTGTCGAGCTTGCGCATCCATGGCAGATTCTTGGGCAATCGTTTCGACCTCTGGATGCTCTTTTTCAAAAGTAGTCCTGATCTGTCTCAAATAACCATATGATGGGAAAAAGAATAGATAATTGCCCTGTTTAGCCTTGATCAAGTCGTATAAACTTGCCACGATATAAGGTTCATTGCTTTCGCGTTGATAATAAGTCGTTTGAATAAATTGCGTGACCAAAATTTCTTGATTGTTGGTTGGAAATGGCGATGGCAACTGATACGCCAAACTATTGTCGATACCACCCAACACGTTTTGATAATAGTCCATTGGCGACAACGTGGCTGAAAACAGCACGGCACCGGAACCTAATTTCATTGACTGATCCAAGAAATAACTCGGATCTAAACAGATCTGTTTGATTGAAACCTTGTCGCCGTCGACAACGATCCGTGTTTGATAAGTATCGTCATAAAATCCATTGATCTTAACGAATTGCAGACACGCAAAAAAGTAATCGCGAACAGCTTTGACAAAATCAGTCTGCTCTCGGTCTTTTAACCAGTCAGTAATGAACTCATTAAACTTATTGAGGATCTTGATCAAATCTTTCGGTACGTCAGCTGTCACTAAGTCCGTCTTATGCAAAATCTCAAGCGTGACCTTAATGTCGCTAAAGGCTTTATCGACTTTTTTCAGCTGCGTTTGCAGACGTTTAGTCCCTTTCTTCTGAGCAGCAGCCTGCTTCAGCAACTCATCTATCCCAACGTTAGTTACCTCGGCAGAATACATGTCCCGCGAACGGCTGACCAAGTTGTGGACCTCATCAATCAAGAAGAAATTGTCGTCGTCTTTTTCAGTGAAAAATCGTTGCAAGTAGACCAACGGATCGAACAAATAATTGTAGTCACAAATAATGACATCGCAAAAAAGCGAAGTATCCAACGAGAATTCAAATGGATCCAACGTATGTTTTTTAGCGTATCGCTCAATCACCGGTCGGGTGATGCTGTTTTCATGAACTAAGATGTCCTTCAAAGCTGGCTTCAATCGGTCATAGTAGCCAATCATGTAAGGATTTTTTTCCGGCAACAGATCTTTTTCTTCCGGAAATCTGATCTGCTCCTTGGCAGTCAAAGTGATGCTCTTTAACTTCAAACCTTTTTCGCTCATCAATTCGATAGCTTCTTCAGCCACGTGGCGCGTGCTTTGCTTGGCCGTTAAGTAAAACAATCGCTCGATTCGGTCCTCACCCATTGCCTTGACGGCAGGAAACAGAGTCGAGATAGTCTTACCGGTTCCCGTTGGCGCTTCAACAAACAAACGTTTTTTCAGACAAATCGTCTTGTACACTGCAGCCGCAAGCTCATGCTGCCCGGTTCGAAATTCTGGAAATGGAAATGGCATCGGTACGATCGACTCATTGCGAGTCTTGCGCATATCAGCACGTAATTTCAGCCAAAATTCATACTCAGTAATTAATTTTTCAAAAAATTTAGCTAGTTCTTCACGCGAAAAAGTTTTTTCAACTTGGGTAGTCTTTTCTTCGTCGACTTGAATGTAAGTTAGTTCTAGAGTGACATCGTCAAACTCCGGATGGTCCTCGAGCAAGATGTGGCCGTATACTTTGACCTGACCCCAGTACAGTTCCATCGTGTTGTCGCTGATGTCGGCGAACTTTTGATCAGACGTTTTGATCTCCTCGATCATCGCTTGACCATCTTCAATCAAAATCCCGTCAGCACGACCTGACACGTCGTAATCTTGACCATTCATCGTGACAGTTTTTTTCAGATAAACTTCGCTTTCGTAGTTCTCTGAACGTGTTCCCTGAATCCGGCGATGGATCTTAGCACCCATTAAGGCCGTATTTTGACCACCCTTGGACTCCACCAAGTCGCCACTACGCAAAACAAATTCAACTAAAGTCCGAATACCAATTTTAGTAGCCAATTCGACCCACCACCTTTCACATGCATGTAACATTGTAAAACATGTGTTCGATTTTGTCTGCTGATTGGACTAAAAACTGCTACTAAATGACACGAATCGGAAAAAGGGTTATCATAATTTTATAAATAAACAAGGGGGGGAGATTTATCCATGTATGTAAATTCTTTAGATAATGCAGCAACTATTTATTATTCATGTCTTACCGTAGGTGGTTCAGAGGCATATTGTCTTCAACCATCACTATTTAATTAATATTTAATTTGACAAATAATTCGCACAACAACAATTTCGAAGCTATTATTTATCAAAAAAGACAATCTACATAGACTATTTGAACAGGGAGAAAAAATATGAAAAGAATAAGAGTCTCCTTTTTATTGGGAACACTTTCAATTTTACTGTTTTTGTCCGTATCATCAGCGTCGTCAGTTAAGGCTTCATCTAGTAATAATAAGTTAACCGGAGACTTTCAACAGGCATCAAACTTATTGTATTGGGGAACGTTAAATTACGATAAAAATGAGCTTCCTACTGATTACAGTAATGAACATTTTAATGCTGCAAAAATCGCATATGATTTTGATGCAAAGAACACGTCCACCACAGAAAATCAGAAAATAGATAATGAGTGGAATTTCATTTCAAACTCTGTTGCTAATCACTAATCTAGTGCTTATCAAAAAACAGACATATTGAATTTTACAATAGAATATCCTTTCATTTTTATTAAAATAGACGACACATGTTTGAAATGTCGTCTATTTTGGTTAATTCGTAAATGTAAACGATTTTCTATAAATACCGTTTTACAAAAATCATATTATCATTTTGATTTAATTTGTTACCCTTTTCGCCTTAAATTACAATTAAAACAATCAATAAAAAACCAAAGATTTTTCAGCAAAGAGAATTAATAATACAACCAAATTTTTAGCTTTCCGGAATCAATAAACAACATTCGTTAATCAATTGCTCGGTAATCCTGATGGACTTAATATCGGCTTGAGTATGGCCACAATCACATTTAGCACTGAATTTTGTATATTTTGGTCATTCATATTTATCATCCTCCTGCTTGCCCATTGCACATATTATTTTTCAAAAACTAGTTAATCTTTATTGTTTTATGCATCATCAAAAAAATATATACATATTCAGTTTATTATATGTGATGAAAACTAAATACGTTTATTCGCTTTATATATTATTATAAATTGTAAAATTAATCCGAACACCTAATTAAACAAACTAACCATAATAGGAAATCTTAATCCGACGGGATTATGGTTTCCTATTAAATTTAGTATGTTTATTTCTGAATTTTTAGATTAGTATTTATATAAATGATGTTTTTTGAGCTGTTGGATAGAACTGGTAGAAGTGGAAACTAATTCAGCTTGGACCTTCGTTCGCATAGACCCGTGCTGGATACCATTGTCATAGTCAGCACATGTGATCATCGTCACTGTCTGTTCTCCCGGTCAATCCTTGATCACATCAGTATTATATGGTGACTTCTTACCGATCTTCTTAGTGACCCTATATTTATAGATAAGGTTCAGATCAGTTAAGTAGACCATGTCACCAAAGTTTACGTTGTGTAAATTATGAAAAACTGTGTTCCCATCCATGTAATGTACCGCCGAAGCATAATTACCTGCGCCCATTACTTGTTCAGGTTTCATTGTTGAGACCTCGTAAAGCATGTTTTGACCGTTATCACCATAACCGTTATAAATCTGATTCTTTATTTTTCTACTTGGAATTGACATAAATCCGATAACGTTTTTATCCCCGCGATAAGAAGCTAAGAGATCACTGGTAGATACTGCTTTTACTTTTTGAAGCATCAAAACTAGTTGGTATCTTCTTGTTAGATTTCAACTTAGACTTAGAAATATCTTCTGTAGAGTCAACATAGTGGCCCATGAGTACTGAGTGTCCCCAAGAAGTATTGAGAATACCAAGGGCAATGAATGAGAGTCCAACTACAACTAAGAGGCCATAGATGACACGTGTGAATACTTTATTGCTCATAAATTCCCTTTTGCCTTAATTAATTTCTTGAATACTGACGGTATTGGAATGCACATCAACAAGTATACAACCAGATGAAATAATCAATGCAGATAAAATGTATAAAAGTGTATCCGTTCCTGCTCCATTTGACATCATCAAATAATACACTGTCCCAGTCATAATCAAAGTTCCAAGTGCTACATTTATTGGATTAGCAATAGTGTAGTTTATCGGTTTGAGTTTGATTCTTATAGTTTCTCCAACCTTTTTCACTCCCCAAAAGTAAGACAATAATGATATAAATATCTTGTTTGTCACTGAAAACAGAGGTATTCCAATAATAATCAAGACAAACGGAACCCAATAAGTTTGTTCCTCTCCATCTATTGATATTGCATATCCAAATTGACCAATCATTCGTAAAACCATAAACTGACAAATATAATAAAATATGGTAAGCACAGGCATATATTTTTGATTGGCTTTTCCAAACTGTATAATAAAATTTGGATTATCCGTTAACGAAACTTTTGTACACTTAAAACTATTCATGTGCCAAACAAAAAATGGAAAAAAATAAGTTTTCCAATTTGATAAAAAATCCACAATATATAAATCATCATCAATCCTAAATATCTTAGGAAACGGCATTATCCAGTGTCTATCTGATAAATCTTCTTGAATAATTTTACTGTTTATCACTTAGTGTTCCCCTCCATATTTGGATACATGTGTTCAACTTGCTCATTATATGTCTTCATTGTTTGAATATATGCCTTTTTACCCGAAACGTATGTTCCTGGTTCGACATCCTTATTGTCAGACATGTTCTCTAAACCAACAACAGCTGCGGCACCAGTTGTAATTGGTATATGAAATCTTGTTCCTATTGCCGTTGCCACCGGTGCACCATATGCCGCAATTATTGTTGCATCTGTTGTTCTCCATGCCGACCTTTGAGGACTAAAATATTGTCTATTATCATTGTACATATCTAGTGTTTCTTTTGACGTTTTTATTGCCGTCATTACATTCTCAAATCCCGATCCAGATTTAGGATTCTTGAAAGTTGAAACCATCTTTCCTGCAGCTTTAATGAAAAAATCGTCGGCAATACCATCATAAACTGCCTTATTTCTTTTATTAATAAGGATTGAATTTGCCCATTTATCATACGTATTTTGGATCAGACTTGTTAACTTCTTTCCCTTAATATTTTTACCCTTCATCGCAATTCTAATTTGTTTTATTATTATCTTCTTTTCTTTTTTAGTTCGAGTAACATCCATTTTTTTCAAATAATCATCCAGACCTCTTTGGATAACAGTACGTTTATCTTTCTTTTTACTATTTGATTTATTGGTCTTAGACTTACCATTAAGTTTGACCTTCTTACTCTTCTTGTTCTTCATCTGGTTAACTGTGATCGATACATGCACGTTCTTCCAGTCATTAGATATCTGTGTTGGATTCAAATTGACTCCAAGTCCATTGAATTCTTCCATTTGTTCTTTTACTTTAATCACATGTTTCTTTGTATCATTGATCGCCGTACTAGTACTTTTGCTTAGCATTGTTACTTCGGCAAACGCATTCTCAGCCATCTTGGCACCTTTATTAGCTGCTGATACCGCTGAATCATTCTGTGAAGGTACTCCTGATAATTGTCCGATCAGATCTTCAAGTAGTGAATTCTTGATTATTGCACTGTCACTTCCATCAACACCTTTGAAGACACTCAAAAGTGAATCAAACTCCGCTGTTAAGACATCCAGATTACTGGATAACTTTTGAGTATCTCCAATATGTGTCTCCTCAGTATAGCCTTTCATTTGCTTTTGCATATTCCCAGAAAAGCCATTGGCATCAGGAACGGAATTCATTTTCTGCCCCGTTTCACCGAGTGCGTTTTTCATTGCATTGGATTGACTCTTCAACATATTATTTGTTGAAATAAGATTAGCAACATTTATCATTGGCAAGCCGCCACCGGCTGGAAATGATGCGGATCCTACCGAAGATGATCCTGAAGAAAACGTACCACTAGATGATTGATGTGTATTCATTGGATCTGCCAATCCACTCAACACATTACGACTGATCGAATCTAATTTCCCCATAAGTTTCCCTCCTTAACTACATATTATTGAAACCACCGCTAATTATGTTGTCAGCTTCCAAAACTTTCTGTTGTGTTATGTCAAACTGATTCGTATCATTTTGAGCGACATTCACATAAACACTTATTTTTGAATCTATTTCTTTCTCTACTTGGATCAATTGAACAAATGGATTCAAGGTAGTTCCATTAAGATCCGTTGCTGTTAACTTATTGCCTTGAAGACTACTTACTGAACCTTTAGCACTTGAAATACTGTTTTGAAACGCTGATGGATCGATAGATATCTTTGTCATATCACTAATGTGGCTGCCTTAGCGAGGTCAGACGCCTCCTTAGCCTTTAATTTGGCTATTCTTGCCTTTGACACAGCTATATTCTTACTGTTTCTTGATTTATCTTTTTTATTGTCAGCTATCGCTTTGTCTATACGTTGATCAAATTTATTTCTTGTGTCGCCACTCCACTCTGAATCGAAAACTGAAGACTTATCTTGTAGTAATGTTGTTCCAACAGCACTTAATCCTGGTTTGGCTGCTTGCATTACTTTGACGGCCGTTTCTAAGGCTGCAATCTGTTGTGCTTCCATTGATGTTCCTACTGCGCCCATATACATTACCCCCTAACAAAAAAATTGACCTCTTTATTTCGGAAAATAAAGAGGTCGTTTTTATTTCTTTAGCTCCAAGATTGACCAATTTGGTTATCGGCATCTTCCATTCCTTGTGCTGACTTATCAAGTTGTGATTTGATTTCTCTCAATAATTGTGAGAATTCTTGTACTTTACCAGAAAGTTCTTGGAATTTACTATCGTATTTATCGAAAGCGTTACCTTTCCACTCTGATCTAATTTGTTCTTGCATACTCTTCAAGTCGCTCAATACGCTATCTACGTTATCTGCGCCCTTTGTATATTGTGTTGCTTGTGATCTGAACTCGTCAGGTGTAACGGCAATTTATCCTTCAATTTTAACATTTTTAACAAAATATTTAATATATATAAATCACGTTATTAATATATCAATGAATTACATATTTCACAAGGGTTCTAAAGTGTTACTTCCAAATTTCAATCATGATATATAAAATTTTATATCATATTCGCCGTATGATTCAGCTTCTATAAACAGTATCCTTTTTATAAATTCAAAATAATAAAGGAGAGCCATAAATACAGTGAGGAATGAAGTGCAACACAAAAATTGGACTTTTAAATTTTTATTTCATACGCACAGCTTATTTAATACTTATTTGATTTGGTATAAATATCTGATAGCATCCCTATCATACTGAGTAATTCCAGTATTAGGATCCAAGTACCACATAATAGTTGAATATTTGAGATTAGTATCGTGAATATCGGCTAATCCCATTGCATGGCCGAGTTCATGTTCGGCTACACGGATTCCCCCATTGGAAATTTTAGTTTTATCAAAATTAGCAGGATCGATTTTAATCGTTGCTCGATCAATATAGGTTTGATTCCCCGTCGTAGATTGATCTTTAAAAGTCATGGCAACACGTAATTGAGAAATTTGACCAGTAGTAAATCTTACATTAGCGATATTACGATCATTAACAATCTTAAACTTTACTTTGTCAGTTGATTTCGACCAGTCATTAACTGCCCATTTGATATCCTGTTGAATTCCAATCGGGTTATTAGGCTCAATGAAGATGTTAAGTGTCGTTGAACGTGATTTTAATCCCGTTAACATTTCGTTCAAATATTTAGTGGGAATCGATGACTTCCCTACCTTTGTAGTCTGATTTTTATTGTTAGTTGAAGCAGCAAAGACTGTACCAACACTTGAAAAAGTCGAAACAGATATCAACAATGCAGCTGCAAGTGTCACTAATTTAATTTTTTTCATAAGCATCCCCTGTATAACTGAATTATAACCGTCTTAACTGATTGAAAAAAGGACTTAATATAAATATTTTTATGCGTTATAGCGGACAAATCTCCCAATGTAACATGTTTGAATCTAGGATTTTAAGTCAAAACTCATATGATGAAATCATAAACAAACGAAGGGGATTTACAGAAATGAAAAAAACAATCGCAATAGCAATAACAAGTTTTACTTTATTACTAGCTGGCAGTTCATTAACTGCTTCCGTTGCAAGTGCATCTACTGCAGCACCTGACACCGTGGAAACATATATTTATCATGAAAATGCTCCAGCCACCAAGATACATCCACAACTAATAGCAAAAGACGTCTCATTAAGAGTTACTTCTCAGGTATCCACTTGGGGATGGGCTTCATATGATGGTAGCGGAAATTTGATTGCTAACACATATGGTTCTGGTGCAAGCCTAAAAGGATCATTATATTATGATGCAACTACAAATACTTTCAGATATCTTATCAACGACCCATCAACATATTGGCAATCTTGGGTAAATCCAAACTCAGTAAAAGTTATCTAAATTCAATTTTAAACTAAGGATGAAATTAATTATGAAAAAATCAATCATAGCAGTAGTCACAAGTTTTGCTTTATTACTAGCTGGAGGCACTTTATCAACTTCAGTTTCAAACGCAGCAACAAATTTTCCAGACACTTATAGGACTTCGGTTCATACAAAATATGGGACTGATGTTTATGTAAATGCGCATCGTGTGTCTGACAGTGTAAACTTAAGAACCAAACATGCAATCATGGCAGGAACTGAATTTGATGGAACAGTCGGACTTATTGCCAACCAATATGGCGATCGTACAAATCTTACAGGCTCACTATATTATGATTCTGTAACTGATCACTATATGTATTTAATCAATGACCCATCAACTTATTTATATTCTTGGGTAAGCCCTGACGATGTGGAAATAGTTTAACAACTAACCAAAAAATCACACAAAAAAGGTTGAACTAATTAAAGTTCAACCTTTTTGCGTTTCTAAAATATTCCATTCATTCGAGTAATATTCTATGTTTTGATAAACACCCGTCACTCATCGGAAAACGAGCATCCCTTAATTCTTTAAAATAATAATTTGTTTATCCATTATATCCAAACACCATTGCGATGATCAAAATGATCAACACTGCTGTGGTGATGTATACGTACAGTCTGTCGTGTTCTTTTGCGAACGCATAAATTGATACGACGACTCGCAAAACGGGCGTTAGGATCAACAAGAAGATGCCTAACATGATCACAGCGTATGACTTGCCGTGAGCTATACCGGAAAAGATCATTCCAAATCTTCGTGGCCACTCGCCGTCCGCATAGCCTGTTCCACCGTTAATGAAATACAAGACTACGCCTAAGATGATGACCGCTGCCGAAACGATAACTCCGACTCGTAAAATTTTTCCGATTATGAGTTCAACATCGCGCATTTCTTCTTTTTTCATTAGATGTTCACCCCAAATCCTTTAAGAACCATTTGCAATCCCATGTAAAAAATAATTGGGACGAAAATCATTCTGATCAGTCTTGGTTTCAACACTTGCATCAAACGCGCACCAATCGTGGCGCCGACTAAAACTCCAATCGCCAACGGTCCGGCAATATCCGGACGAATCGACCCGTTGAAAAAGTAGACAGTCGCACTGGCAGCCGCAGTAACTCCCATCATCAAGTTTGAAGTTGCACTTGATGGTTTAAGTGGCATCTTCATGATTGTATCCATAGCGATAACCTTGAAGGCACCACTACCAATACCGAGCAAACCACTGGCCAAACCAGCAGCCCACATCATGATGAATCCACCAGGGATATTTTTCATTGAATAATCAACTTGTTTTTTCTCAGCCTTATCGTAGTAACTATCAGCCAAGCGTAATTTTTGAACGGTTGGACCTTGTTCCGTATAAACTGCCTCACCCTTCTTACTGAAGAGTTTACGAACCATATTATAAGTAGAATACAGTAGGAAAAAGCCGAATAAGACGAACAAGAAGGTACTTGAGAAGGCTCCGACTAGCAGAGCACCCATGATTGCACCGACAGTTGTCGCAATTTCCAAAAACATCGCCACACGAAGGTTCAGCATATCATCCTTCAAATAGGCAATAGTGGCCCCTGAACTAGTAGCAATAACCGAGATGATACTAGCTCCAATCGCATATTTAATATCTAATCCCATCATTACGGTTAGGATCGGCGTGATGATCATACCGCCACCAATACCTAAAACTGCCCCAAGAGTTCCAGCAAATAAACCGATAACGATGAAGATGATCATCGAAGTATTCATTTACTTAGCCTCTTTTTCTGCTTCATCTTTCTTGTTGAACATTTCTAGCGATGTCTCATAGTTTGCACGCATGATTGCCATCGCATTCTTAGCTTGAGCATCAGTGACATCCCCATCAGAGATAAGGTCGATGTGGAATTTTGATGCGTTCAAGTAGTCGCAACGAGTTGAGAGATAAACTTTTGTCTCAACCTCTTGACCATCTTCAAAAAAGTGAATAACTTTTTTAGCATCATCAAATGGCAAGTTGATAATGTCAGATTCGAGATAAAAGTCAATTGGAAACTCTGCGTCAACCACGTGGATCATAGTTTGCGAAAGCTTGCCGGCAGCAAGGTCAGTCTTCAACTGCTCGCTAGCTTTGTTGATCGACCAGAGGTCTTCTTGCAACAAGTCATCCTTACTAATGTCCAAACTAGTTTGTTTGAAGTCGCCATTTTCAATTCGTTCTTTAAATTCATTCATCGTAATTTTCATAATTAACTCCTAGAGATACTTTTTCAAAAAGTCCGCAACTTTAGCCTGATAATTCTTCGAATCAACGTAGTAACTACGTATGTGGACGCCGCTGTCTTTAGCGTAGGTCTCCTTCGGAAAATCACCGTATTTGGTCAATTCATCCCTCATATAATAAGGCACCGCTTCATCAGCCTGCCCATGCATGAATAAAATCGGTAAGTGGCAGTTTTGTAAAGCCTTAGTACAATCAGCCTGACCGTAGAAAAAGCCGGATCTGACTTTGGCTACTAATGAGATCATCTTCAAGACGAATCGTCCTGAGAACTTATAGCGTTGCTTAAAGTGGAAGTTGACTACATCTTCCATTGAAGTATAGCCAGAGTCCTCAATGACCGCTTTGACATTGTCAGGCAATTTCTTGCCAGCCGTCATCATTACCGTAGCCGCTCCCATTGAAGCGCCAAACAAAACAATTTCATCGTTAGGTCGCCTTTTTAAAAGCTCATTGATCCAAGCCTCAAGGTCGATACTTTCCAGATATCCAAAGCCTTGATACTTACCTTCGCTCTTACCTGCAGCCTGATTGTCGATCTGCAAAACGTTGTAACCAAGCGTATTAAAAAGCTGAGCGTGGATGTCCAATGATTTGTGGTCGACTGCAAAGCCATGCACCACGATCACCGTGACATCTGAGGGTGATTTCGATTTAACGAACCATCCATATAACTTATTACTATTTGAAGTAATTGTCCACTCCTCACGGGGCTGCTTCAAATAGGCTGTGGTAGCTTCATCTAATCCCGGATCTCGAGTCACCGCTGGAGCATCTGAACCTAGCGCATTGCTATTTCTTTTTTGTAAATATAAAAAAAGAGCGTTCAAAATTAGAACTATCAGCAGCAACACTATAATAATGATAATAGCTATTGTCATAATTTAACCTCAGATTTCTAATTCTTTGACACCCTTTAATGATACCGCAACTAATATCATCGCTGCGGTAATACCATAAAATAAATTGGCAAAAGATAGAGCCGTAACAATCAAACTACCGGCATATGGCCCGACAGCTCGACCTAAAGAACCCATGATCGTGTATAAACTTTGCAAGTTCCCACGATTTTGATTAGTCGACATTTTGTTCAATAAAGCCGGGATCGTTGGGAAGACCATTGATTCGCCGACTGTCAGGATCAACATGCTGACAACGAACATCCAGTACTGATTAGCTCCCGGAAGTAGTAAGAATGACAGACCCATGATCACAATTCCGACCAAGATTTGATTTTTTAACAGTTTGAAGATCTTGGACATGATCCGGTTCATCACAGGCTGGATCAGCAACAGTGACGCCGCATTGATCGTAAAGACGATACTATATTCTTTCTTGGAGAAGCCGTTGCCTAGCATGTACAGCGACATATTGCTGTCCCACTGCGTGTAGCCCATCCACATGATGAACACGCCTAAACTCAAGATGATCAAGTTCAAACGGAAACGCTTTTCGCCAATGGCAACCTTTGGATCAACTTCTTCAGAGTCCATCTTGTACTCGTGAGTCTTCTCGGCTGCTTCATTAGTAGCATCAAGCACCGAAGCTTTAAAGAACACGATCAACAAGCATAATACAAAAAAGATTACTGGGATAAAGAATGTGAAAAAGATGCTCCACTCAAATATAAATCCTACTGCCGTTGACCCGACAGCAATCCCCAAGTTGGCTGCTAAATACATATTATTGAACAACACTCGGCTGTCCCCAATAGTTTCTTCAGCCACGAAGGCAGTATAGCCATTGATAGCAGTGTAGGAGATGCCCATTCCAAATCCAAGCATAACCAGCATGAACAAGTAGCTAGGCCAAACATGATGGAACGTCATCCCTAAAAGCGAGATAACCGCAATAATATAGCCGATTTGAAGCGTCCATTTCTTAGACAGCTTATCGAATAATATTCCACCTAAGTAATTTCCTACCATCATTAACGCCGAATACACCATAAGCGCAAATCCCGCCATATTTTGAGTCTGATGCAGGTTCTGCTTAATAAAAATCATATTCACAGGCAAAATAAATCCCATTACCATATTAAAGGTCGCATTTAAGGTCAATAACCATAATTTTTGTGATCGCATTTTTTCACTTCCCGTCCCTATTTTTTCCAGAAAAAAAGCCATGGTCATCAAACCATGGCTTCTTTGGTAGTACTCAATTGAGTAATCAGCTAAGTTGGTTCACACAACCGCTGAAGATATCGCTCACAAATATCCGGTGAGTGGTTCTTGATATCCTACCTCAAGTGACGACCAAATTCGTCGTCTCTCGACTCATCGCATACAGTAATACTAATCTATTTTTTTAAAAAATTCAACTAATTAATTGTCTTAGTTCCAGCAACCTTTTCATCAGTCCAAATCTTGTAAATAAGGTTGAGCAGTCCACCCATCTGACCGTCGACCCCATTGTACATCCAGCGATAAACGCAGACGTCGTCTTTGACTTCATCTTCAGGCAAGTTGGAGCTATTAGCAGTAACCACGATATCAGCGTCCTTAGAATCGCTTACGATCGATACATATGGCAAAGCTTCCAAAGTAATAGCTAAGTCAGAATATACCAAGAAGAATGACTCCAATTCCAAATATACGTGGACTTGGATCGATTCATTGTAAAGTGAGAAGAAACGATATGCAATTGCATAAAGTGCATCAGAGATAAGTTTTGACTTACCTTTCAATGAACTGTACTTGTCACGTCTCATTAAATGTTGAACTGTTGATCCAATTTTTGTCTTCAAGTTTTCGTCAGTCAAGCTACTCATGGCATCGCCAAAACCAGAGAATAAGTTAAGCATCTCGATAAAGTTTTGGTCCAAAGCAAGTACACCAATGATACAAGTAGTTAGATTGTACTTATAACGCATAAATTCCTTGTGTGACAACGCAAAATCAGAAACAGTCTGTTCCACGTCATAAGGAATAAGGTCCAAGAAATCGTCTATAAAGTTGGCAAAAAGCGGATTATATTTAACGAGTTGTCTTGAAACTGTTTGAAGATATTCTTCTGAAACTTCAAACGTAGTTGAAACACACATCAATAGAATGTAAAAATCAGCAGATTGGAACATTTGCTCTTCATAGCTGATCGATTCGATCGACTTTCTCAACTCTTGAACTTGTGCAGAATCATTATTTGATTCTTCAAACAATGGCGTTGTTCCCTCAAAAATATTAGGGAATGGATAATTAATAACACTCAAAGCTTCGATGTTTTGCATATGGTTACCGCCCAGAATACGGTAAGAATGTGCCATGACAACGTAAGCATAAAACAATTTTGTAATGGTATTAATAGGTTGCAAACGATATTTCTCTAATGCAATATTAACAACTCTGAAGGCTGTTTCCTTTGAGTACAACTCAAAAGGCCAAACGTATCCCCTAGTAGCATTCCAATACAAAGCAGCAATTGCCAAACGAATCGATTCTTCGTTTCCGACAAAGCGCATTGGTTCATAAGCGATTCTAACGCCAAAACGCTTGAGGTATCCCCTTACCGGTTTCAAGTGTCTTAGAACAGTCGCTTTACTAGTATTTAAGTCTGTATAGAATTGTCTAAAGGAACTTTCTTTCCCTTTCACAATTGCATCCAAAAAACGATAACCATCTGATCTAGTTGTTAAAAATGCGTGGTAGCCGTCCCTCGATACGGCAAACATTTCTTCGATCTTATAGTCATCTTTTTTGAGTATTTCTTTGAAGTCGTCTTGAATACCTAAAAAGGTATTGTAGACACTTCCGTAACTTTTGTTCATTTGATATGCAGCTTTACGCAAGTTGATATCTTTAACAGTTATGTGTCTTTGACGATAAGTTTCGATCAAATTGGCACTAGCTAACTGGTCCGTACGTATTAACTTTATTTTATTGAATAACTGAATCTTTTCTACCTCAGATTTAGACAAGAATAAATCAGTAAAACTATCCAATAGTATCACCTCCCGAGTCATATAGATTATATCACGGTATTATTTTTTTACTAAATTGATGTTAAAAAAAATCATATTTAAATAATCTCAGGTACAATTCTCGATACTATTTTTCGCTTATTTTCACAACGCTGATGCCCCCAAAATACCATGGTGTAGAGATTTACAAGTGTTTACAGAAAATCACTTGCTATAGTTTATAAGCACTCAACCGAAATATTACATTTTAATGACAAAAAAATAGCCACCCTTTCGGATGACTATTTTTTGTGGCTATTTACATTTCGCATATTTATCAATGATCTTTGAATCCTTGTTGGTATGCGACTTGATGAATCCTAAGTATCAATTTATTTGAAGTTATTTGCCATTTTAAGAATCAGATGTTTCCATCCGCTGGGTTTGAATCTAGGCTGGCTTCCACACCAATTCCTAAACTCAATTCCTAAACATGACCTAACTTGCTGTGGTTTTCTTCCACGTACAACTCACTTCATTAATATTGTGATAATACTAATGGGTCGTTGTGTACCCAGAATCCAACTGATGGGATACGACGAAGTACGTTGATACCTGGTTGTTCTGGAACCAAGTTTCCGTTATCGCCCGGTGTTCCTGGTATGCCTGGTACTGTTGTACCTGGTGTTCCAGTTCCACCGCCAAGCAATCCGCTCAATCCAAATGGTAATGCTACCACGCCCATGATCGTCATTGCTAATCCTGGAATAATCATGCCTAAGCTGAGTAGTTGTAGTCCCATATTGAATAATGGAATTGGTAAGCTCAATAAGAACAATGGTAATCCAAGCAAGCTGATAATGAATGGTAATGCTAACAATCCGATTAATGGAATTGCTAATGCTAGTTTCAATAGTCCTGGTAAGACCACTCCATTGAGTAACATTAGTCCAAGAGTAATTAACGGACGAACCAACATATTCATGAACAATAATGGTACTAACAATGGTAGTAATGCGTTGCCTAATCCTATTAAGCCAAGCAATGGCAATTTGATTAGATGTGCTAACAAGTTATTCAATAACATCAATGGTGTCAATGCTAAGAATGTCAATACATTTGCAATCAATGGTAAACCGAGTACTAATAGAGGTTTGATCAGGATCTTTAGAGGGAGGATTACTAAATCAAATATGTCTTTGAGTACTCCTGGTAATGCCAAGAGAATTGCTAATGCGTCGCCTATTAATCTCAATCCTTTGACCAAATTACGCAATACAATTACTGGCAACATGATCAAGGCTGGAATGTTAGCGAGGGCTAACACGATGCCAAGATTGATCAAGAATGGCAATAATCCTTTAACGATTGGTAACGTGATCAAGGTCTTAAGACCTAAGTTCAATAAGAACAATGGTAATGTTAACAATCCACTGATTAATGGCAATGCCAATAATCCGAGAATGTTCATTCCTGTATGAATGATTGGGAACAATAACATTGTTGCCAATACAGGAAGTGCGAGTTTCAATAAGTCTTTTAGAACTCTGAATAATGCGATTGGTGTTCCTACTAAACCAAGTGTCAATGCTAATGGCAATAATACTGGAAGCAATGGCCAGAAGATTGGGTTAAGCATTGTTAACAATGTTAATAATCCAAGTGCTGGAATTGCTAATGCCAATAAGTTGTCGATTGGCAATGCTGACAATGGTCCGAGGATATCCTTCAAGAAGTCTGCCAACTTGAATGGAATCATCATTCTCAATACATTTCTGAGGATGTTGAGAATTGGTAGTAATGGCCATAGTAATGGGTTGAATAATGCAATCAATTTACCTAAGTCTAGAAGACCTAACAACAATGGTAGACCTAACAAACCAAGTAGATCGAATGGCAATTTGATCAATCCGTTCAATGCTCCTAATACTAATGGCAAGATATTGCCTAAGATTCCTGCTAATGGTAATGCAAGCAATCCGTTGGTCAAGAACATCAATGGTAATAATAATAGATCTGTTAATAGCTTGATTGGCAAGTTGCCTAATAATGCGAGCAATGGTAATAACAATGTCAATGGTAATGGCAATGCTAACAACATTGATGCAAGTGTTACAAGTGGCAAGATGAACAAGAAGTTGAGCAATCCTGCTAACAATGGAAGACCTAACATCAATAATGGTAAGCCGACAAATGTTCTCAAGATATTTCTCAATAGCTTGAATGGTAGAGTCAATAACTCTAATCCAAGTAGTAACCAGAAGGCTACTCTTCTGATGATGTTGAGTAATGGCAAGTTGAACCATAATGGCATTGTCAATAAGGCAAGTGCTAATGGCAAGATGTTTCTCAACAACTTCAATCCAGCTCTTAATAAGTTCAATGGTACTAGTGCTAAGAATGTCAATGCTTGTGCAAGTAATGGCAATCCTAGATGCAACAAGTTACCTAATAATACGTTGCGTAATAGCTTGAAGCCAAATCTTGGTAAGAATGTTAACAAGTCTAACAATGGCAATCCTAGAAGTGCTAATGCATCTTTAACTAAGTTTGCGATTGGGTATGTCAACAATCCTGCTAAGTTGCCCCATAGAAGTGGTGCGATCAAGTTTCTTAATGTGTCTAGTAATAATGGTAGTCCTAGTAATTGAGTTAATAACAACAATGGTAGAGCTAACAATCTGATTCCTGGAATAAATGAACCAATCAATGCTGCTAAGTTGAGCAATGGTAAGCCAAGCAATCCGAGAATGTCTAGAGGTAAGCCACCTAATAGGCTTCTGAGCAATGGTACAACGATTGCAGCTAATGTAGCTGGAATCAAGCTTGTTAATAAGTTTAATAAGATCAATCCAGGTACTAAGAACAATTTAGCTAATAACTTAGTATTAAATGTTCTCAATGCTGCTAATGCTGGTACTAAGATCCAGTTGATTGGGTTAAGGAATTGCAATGGTCCAAAGATTGGTAATAACAATAGATTTGTTAATCCTGCTACTAACAATGGAAGGATATTGTTCTTCAATAAGTCTCTCAAGAACTTGAATGGCAAGCTCAATAAATTCAATAATGATAATCCATTGATCAATGCTGGGATTAAGAATAATCCGTTTAATATCAAGTTTCTGAATGGGATCAATCCTGGCAATGCAAGAAGTCCTAATAAGATGAACTTATTGATTGTCTTGATAAGATCCTTGAGCAATCTGATTCCGTTTGCCAATACGATAACTGGGTTCAATAGTAAGCCAGCTAATACTGGTAAGAAGTTTGCGACTAATGCTGACAATCCGTTTGCGATCAAGAATGGTAATACACCCTTGGCAATTGGGAATGTCAATAATGTTAATAGTCCAAGGTTCAATAAGAACAATGGCAATGTTAGAAGACCTGTGAGTAATGGTAATAATGCCAAGCTCAAGATGTCGTTCAATAGGTTGATTAATGGGAATGCCAATAATGTACCTAACAATGCTAGTGGTAAGCCAAGCAATAATGCTTTAGCTAAGTCACCTAATGTTCTTACTAATGCTAATGGGATAGCGATAAATCTGTTGAATAGTTTCAATGGTAATAAGAATGGAATTAGAAGCAATCCTAATCCAGGAATTAACATTGCAAGTGTACTCAAGATTTGTGCTAATGGAAGGATCAATAACAAGTTCAATAGATCGAATGGTAAGTTTCCAAGAAGATCTCTTAATACATCTGCCAATGCTAATGGTTGTAGGAGTAATCCTAATGGCCATAGTAATGGTGTCAATAAGTTGAGGAATGGAATGAATGGCAACAATAAGTTGAACAATACCAAACCGGCTAACTTAAGAAGGTCTAATGGCAACTTGATCAAGTGTCTGATCATTCTGCCCAATAGTAATGGTAGTAATAATCCTGCTAGAAGTGCTGCTGGCAATCCTAGAAGTTTGTTACCTAATAATACAAGTGGTAATAACAATAGATCTAATAAGATCTTGATTGGCAAGATTGGTAATGCTGCTAACAATGGTAGAAGCAATGCTAATAATGGCATTGATAATAACATGTTGAGCAATGTGATCAATGGAAGTCCTAGAAGCAATGTTGCTAAGCCGGCCAATAATGGTAGAGCTAATAACAACAATGGGAATCCAAGTAGACGGAAGATATTTCTTAATCCTCTGAGTAATGTTAATAACAATACTGGTAAGATTAATGCTTCTCTCAATAGATTCAAGGCTGGAAGTCCAAGCCACAATGGCATTGTCAATAATGCGATTGCACCCTTCAACAAGTTCAAGCCAAGCTTGATAGCTCTTCTGATCAAGTTGAATAGTGGTAATGCTAATCCTGTTAATAATTGAGCTAACAATGGTAAGCCGAATAATAACAATGGACGTAATACAAATGCTTTATTGAATAACTTCAATAGGAAGATTGGCAATGTCGATAACAATCCAAGTAATGGCAACAATGCAATATCAATTACATTCTTAGCTAGTTTTACAAGTGGATATGTTAACAATCCTGCTAATAAGCCCCAAAGAAGTGGTGCAATTAAGTTTCTCAATGAATCTAATAATAGTGGCAATCCAAGTAATTGAGTTAGTAGTAATAATGGTAATCCTAATAATCTCAATCCTGGTGTTAATGTACCAATCAATCCAAGGATATTAAGCAATGGTAATGCTAATAATCCAAGAACATCTAGTGGCAATCCACCTAAGATATTTCTCAAGAAGCCTAATAGTAAGCCGTTCAATAATGCTGGTAATAAGCTCAATAGCTTATTATTCAATAGTTTCAATGGCAATACGATCAAGGTTGTCAACAACTGAACATTAAATGTTGTCAATGCTGATAACAATGCCATTCTGAGCCACTTAAGTGGATTCAATAATGAGATCAATCCGAAGAATGGAATCAAGATTGCGAATGTTATGGCTAATACAGCTAATGGTAATGCTAATTGCCAGAACAAGTCGTGGATCCACTTCAATGGCGTTCTCAATAAGTTGTTGAGAGCTATAAAGTTCAATAGTGCTGGAATTAAGAACAATGCATCTAATAAGAGATTTCTAAATGGAATTAGTCCAGGTAGTAATAACAATCCTAAGATTACATCGTCAATTATGAATCTTAATCCATCAAGAATTGCTGTTGGAATAATTAAGAAAGCACCGATAAATGGAATTAAGAATGATAATAATCCTGCTATAATTGCATTTCTTAAAGCTTTGATGAACTTAATGATAGGCAAAGCAAGCAATGGAATTGCAATATTGATAACTAGTAAGATTGGTCTTAATAATAAACCAACTAATTTGTTCAAAAGCTTAAAGAGTTTGATCCAAATCAAGTTCTTGATTAAGAATGAAGCAAGACTTGTAATGAAGTTCCAAACTAGGCTAGCGATAAAGTTGTTTAGCATGTCTAATAATAAGACTGGAACTGTCAATAGACTTGTTAAGAATCTTAATCCGCTTAATAACCATAGTGGAATTGTGAACAATTTATGTAATAGTCCAGGGATCAAGTTCATCAATCCGGCAAATAGATGTAGCATCAATGAATTCAACAATGCTAGTTTCATCAATAATGTTGGAATGAATGATCCAATTGTATTAACAACAATTTGTTTAATCAATCCGTTCAATAATGATAATAGGTTATTCAAGCCTCTGAATAATAACCAAACGCCGACATCAAACAATAATTGCAATGGGATCAAAATCAATAACAATAGTGGGAAGATTGGAGCCAATAGACCCAATGTTAATCCAACTAATGGAATCAAGAATGGTGCCAATGAAATCAAAATCAATAATGTCTGGAATGCCTTAAATGCAGCGTAGATACTTAGAACTAATGGAAGTACAACTAGTCCAAGTACTCCAAGTGCAATCAATGGAAGCAATGGTGCAAAGATTGAAAGTGCAAGTGATGATACTAATTCCAAAATGCCGATAACTGTTGTTAGGACAAGTGGGAACATCAAGTGTACGAACAATGCAAATGAGTTAGCTGTAACTAATCCTGTACCGAAGTTACCAATTACCCAGTGTAGGATACCAGCGATGATCAAACCAATTGCACCAATTGCTGGAACTAAGGATCCTTGAATAATTGCATAGAATCCTGGGTTTCCAAAGATGAAGTAAATTGCAAATGCTAAACCATTAAATGTCATTGGTAGCCAGATATATGAAAGTGTAAAGATACCAGCTAACAATAGACCAATTGAAACGATTCCTTGGAAGTCAAAGAATAGTTTAGTAATTATTGCAAGTAATGGATTTGCAAGGATTGCATTAAACAATCCGAAAATCATAGGTATTAGAATTAATGGAGCAAAGATTAAGATATCAATGATATCAAATCCGAGCATGATTCCGACGCCTTGTACAGCGAATAATACTGGGAATGCAATTGCAGGGATCAACATACCCCATGTAAGCAAGATGTCTGGAACACTAATACCAAGTGATAGAATTCCACCAACAACATCGTCAATGACGATAATTAGTAATGCAACCCATGGTTCTAAGACAACTGGAACTGTTGCAAGGAATGTGTTTAGTACAAATAATACAAGCAATCTTACCAACATGCGTTTAGCGATAGTCAAGCCAAGGAATGCTGGAATACCAAAGATTGGTAATAATGTTAACAATGAACCAAATCTTAGAAGTTCAAGTGCTAAGAATGAATTCAATTCAACAATTGGTGTACCAAGAATGGCAAATGCAGAAATTGCTTTGAAGATATAATTCAATGGATTTACCCAATTGAGGAATGTTCCAATAAATGCTCCAAATGTCATTGGAATCGTAATGAATTGGAAGCCCCAATAGAATATTGGTTCAGTGATCATTGTGTAAACTAATACAACAAGTGCTTTCAAATCTTGAATAGGATTTGTTAATAGCTGGAAGAATGCTGATCCGAAGAACCAGAATGCAGCCAACATACCTGCGGCACCGATGATCAATGCTGGCAAGAAGATTGCTAAGTTGAATAATACAACTGGCAATGCGAACAAACCGAGTAACAACAAGCTTTGAATGATTGCTAATGGCAATGCGATCAATGCGACTGGCAATACTGAGATTAATTCAATAACACCAATAGCTAATGAAAGAACAGCAGTAAATGCAACATGTGCAAAGATTGCAAATGAGTTAGCAGTAATCAATCCTGTACCAAAGTTACCAATGATCCAGTGAAGGACACCTCCGATTATTAGTCCGATAGCACCGATGGCTGGAACTAATGATCCTTGGATAATTGCATAGAATCCTGGGTTTACAAAGATGAAGTAAACAAGGAATGCTAATGCGTTAAATGAGAATGGCATCCATGTGTAAGCAAGAGTGAATAGACCTGCTATTGCTAACACAATTGAAGTGATACCGATTGTAGTAAATAGATTTACTCCGATTAATGCAAGTAATGGGTTGAAACCAAGTGCCAAGATTAATAATGAAATATTAATCAATGGTGCAATCAATGGAATTGCAAGTAATGTTACGACTGCATCAAGAGATAACATAATTGTTAAGCCTAATACAACGAACAATACTGGGAATGCGATTGCTGGAATTAACATGCCCCATGTTAATAGAATATCTGGAACACTAATACCAAGTGATAAGATTCCACCTACCAAATCATCAATAAAGATGATCAATAGAGCAACCCAAGGTTCGATTACAACAGGTAGAGATGCAATAAATGAATTCAAGAAGTAAATATTGATTAAGTTCAATAATAATAGTTTAGCAATTCCAAGTAATGCAGCAACTGGGATACCAACGATTGGAAGAGTTGTAAGCAATGCTAGGACTCTAATAATATCGATATCAAGAATTGACAACAATACTGTGATTGGAATGCCAATGATTGTAAATGCAGAAATTGCTTTGAAGATCCAATTCAATGGATTCAACCAGTTAACGAATGCACCTAAGAAGGCACCGATTGTCATTGGTAATGTAATCCAAATGAATGCCCAGTAGAATACTGGTTCTGTAACCATTGTATATAGGAGAACAATGAATGTCTTAAGATCTTCGATAGGATTTGTTAATAGTTGGAAAGCAACTGATCCGAAGAACCAATTGATGATGATCAATGAAGATAGACCAACGATTAATGCAGGTAACAAGTTAAGTACATTAAAGATGACAACTGGTAATGCGAATAATCCTAATAATAATGCTGCTTGAATCAATGCAACTGGCAATGCGAGTAACAATACAGGAAGTATTGATAATAGCTCTGCAACACCAAGTAATGTATTGAGTACCAATGGGAACATTGTGTGGACAAATAGTGCAAATGAGTTAGCAGTGATTAATCCGGAACCAAAGTTACCAAAGATCCAGTAGATAACACCACCGATGATTAGTCCAATAGCACCAATAGCTGGTACAAGCGAACCTTCAATAATTGCATAGAAACCAGGGTTAGCAAAGATTAGATATTGTAAGAATGCTAATAAGTTAAATGAAGCTGGCATCCATGTGTAAGCTAACATGAAGATTCCAAGTACACCAAGCACGATTGATACGAGACCGATCGTAGCAAATGCGTTGATTCCCAATAATGCAACCAATGGATTTGAAAGAACTGATAATACAAGTCCGATATTCAATGTTGTAATTAGGATTGGATATGCAAGTGCAGTAACAAATGCATCAAGACTGAGCATAAGTCCAACACCAACAACAGCGAAGATTACAGGGAATGTAATTGCAGGAATTAACATTACCCAAGTTACAAGAACATCAGGAACACTGATACCAAGTGAAAGAATTCCACCTACAAGATCATCAATAAAGATGATTAACAATGCAACCCAAGGTTCTAGAACAACTGGAACTGATGCAACGAATGAATTCAAGAAGTACAAGACAAACATTAACAATAGTTCCTTCTTGGCTAATCCAAGAACAAAGAATGCAGGAATGCTGAAGATTGGCAATGAAGTGAATAGGATTGCAAATCTCAAGATATCAACATTAAGGATAATTAATAAATCAGTAATAGGTAATCCTAAGATTACGAATGAAGTAATTGCTAAGTTTAACCAATTAAATGGATTCAACCAGTTAACAAATGTTCCGATAAATGAAGAAATTGTCATTGGAACAGTGATTAAGTTAAATGCCCAGTAGAATACTGGTTCTGTAACCATTGTGTAAAGTAGAACAATGAATGTCTTCAAATCTTCAAGAGGATTTGTTAGTAGTTGGAAGAATGCTGATCCAAAGAACCAGAAGATGGTAATTAATGATGCTGTACCAATAAGAGCAACTGGAATAAGGATTAGAAGGTTAAATAAGATAATAGGAATATTAATTAGTGCAAAGAACAACAATGTCTTAATTAAGGCTGCTGGTAATGCAACTAATAATACTGGTAATACTGATGCAAGTGCAGCAACACCGATGAGCATTGAGAATACTAGTGGGAACATTACGTGTACGAACAATGCAAATGAGTTAGCTGTAATCAAACCTGAACCAAAGTTACCAAAGATCCAGAATAATACACCAGCAATGATAAGTCCGATAGCACCAATTGCAGGTACTAGTGATCCCATGATGATTGCATAGAATCCAGGATTACCAAAGATAAAGAATTGTAAGAATGCTAAATCATTAAATGTTATTGGCAACCATGTATATGCCAACATGAAGATTCCTAATACAAGAAGTACCAATGATGTGATACCCATTGCTGCAAGATTATTGATAGCAATAATTACTGCAAATGGATGTGTAAATGCCATTGATAACAATCCTAAATTAAGACTTACTGCAACGATAGGCATAAGGATGAGTGCTGCAATAATATCTAAGCTCAACATTGCGTTTAAGCCTTGAACAGCGAATAGAATTGGAGCAACAACCGCCATGATCATCATTCCCCATGTAAGAAGAACATCAGGAACACTGATACCAAGTGATAAAATACCTCCGACTAAATCATCGATAAAGATGATTACTAGAGCTGCCCATGGTTCTAATACAACTGGTACTGTGGCTACAAATGAGTTCAATACTAGTAATGTTAAGAACGTAAGTGTTGTAAGTTTAGCAATTGTCAATAAGATCAACGTTGGAATATTCAACAATGGAATAGTAGCAACGAGTGAAATGACTCTAAGAATATCAATTGTTAACAACAAACCGATTAATACTAATGGAATACCCAATAGTGGTACGGCAGAGATTGCCTTGTTTAACCAGTTAAATGGATTTACCCAGTTAGTAAACATTCCAACGAATGTTGCGATTGTCATAGGAATTGTAATGTAATTCCATGCCCAGTAGAATACTGGTTCTTCAACCATTGTGTATAAGAGAACAAAGAATGCTTTGATATCTTCAACAGGGTTTGTAAGAAGTTGTAAGAATACTGAACCAAACAACCAGAAGATTGAAATTAATGCTGGAACACCAATAACTAATACAGGTAATACATTTAAAATGTTGAAAATGATGATTGGTAAATTAATTAATCCGAGAAGAATTGTTGATTGAATCAATGCCAATGGAAGAACTAGTAATAATACTGGTAGTACTGACAATAATTCAGCAATTCCGAATACAACGTTTAAGACTAATGGGAATAGTAAGTGAACAAATATTCCGAATGATGTAGCTGTTAACATACCAGAACCAAAGTTACCTAAGATCCAGTAGATAACACCACCAATGATTAGTCCAATTGCACCAATAGCAGGAACAAGTGAACCTTCAATAATTGCATAGAATGCAGGATTTGCAAAGATTAGATATTGCAAGAATGGTAGCAAGTTAAATGCGAATGGCATCCATACGTAAGCTAACATGAATGCTCCGGCAAGTCCGGCAACAATTGATGCTAATCCGATCGTGGCAAATAGATTAATAGCAATTAGAGCTGTTATTGGGTTTGCAATAGCGGATAATACAAGACCAATGTTCAATACGATAGTGATTATTGGCAACAATAGTGCAACAGCAATACTATCTAGACTGAGCATCAAGCCAACTCCACCAACGGCGAAGAATACTGGGAATGCAACAGCTGGAACTAACATACCCCATGTAAGAAGTACATCAGGAACACTGATACCAAGTGATAAGATACCACCTACTAAGTCATCAATGAAGATAATTAGCAATGCAACCCATGGTTCAATAACAACAGGTGCTGATGCAATAAACGAATTAAGGAAGAAGATTCCAGAAAGTAATAACATTAAGCGTTTTGCAATTGTTAATACAATGAATGCTGGAATACTTAATAGTGGAATTGATGTTAATAGAATTCCAAATCTTAATAAGTCAATATTTAGTAATGCTAGAAGTGAAGCAATTGGAGCAGCAAATAATGCGAATGCAGTAATTGCTTTGTTTAGCCAGTTGAGTGGATTCAACCAGTTTGTAAATGATCCGATAAATGTTCCAATAGTTATTGGAATCATGATTAGGTTAAATGCCCAGTATAGTACTGGTTCTGTAACCATTGTGTACATCAATACGATGAATGCTTTCAAATCTTCCAATGGATCTGTTGTAAGAACCAAGAATGCTGATCCGAAGAACCATAACAATGTATAAAGTTGTGGAAGTCCAAATACCAATACAGGAAGAATCAACAATAAGTTGAAGATTAAGATTGGTAATGAAATTGGTAGCAACAATAGCATTGATAATAGAATAAATGGAAGTGATCCAAGCATGATGATCAATGCAGGAATCAATAGTACTAATGGGATAATTGGTGCAAGCAATAATAGAATTGGAAGTCCAGCTAATGCTAACTCGACTGCGGCAATATCATTAAATGCATTGAGTAGAAGTTTACTAATCAATCTTGCCCAATTACCAGCAAGTAGACTAATCAAAATGTTCCAAATTGTACCTAAGATTGAAAGTGGCAATAATACTAATAATGCCAATAATCCTAGTGGAAGTGTCAATAGGTTCAAGCCAGGAATTAATGCTGTTAGTAATCCAATTAAAATCATTGGAACGATAACAAACAATCTAGCTAATGTGAAGAATGGCAATCCACCAAAGAATAATCTAAGTAATCCTACGATGAGACCATTGAGCAATGAAGGGATTAATGCAAGTAATGCACTATTCAATAAGATCAAAGGCAATAGTAATGCTTTCAATAGCAACATTTCAATTGCTGTAAATACAGCACCGAGGATAACGGCGAGTACTGCAAAGAATAGTTTGGTCAAAATAAATGCAACAACAGCATTGAAGAGTGCTAATGGAATTGCGAATAATCCATTTAGAAATGGAAGTCCAATAAGGATACCCATCTTAAGTAATCCTACAAGGATATTTCTTAGAATTCTAAAGATCATTGCGGTCTTAAGTAGTCTTCTTAAGAAATTGATTCCTGGAAGAATTGTCCATAGAGGCAACGTTAGAAGAGTTGCTCCTAATGTTAACAATTCAGCGATTAATTCTAGACCTCTTCTGATCAAATTGAACAATGTTAAGGCGATTTGTGTTAATAGTGCTGCCAACAATGGTAGTCCGAATAACAACAATGGTCTTAATAATAATGCATTCAATGCTAAGTTCAATAAGAACAATGGTAATGCAAGTAATAATTGTAATGGTAACCATAGAAGCAAGTCTAACAAGTCTTTAGCTAAGTTGAGAGCTAATTGTGTAAGGATTGTTCCTAAGACTGTCCATACAAGTTGTTTGAGTAAGTTATTTAGGATACCTAATGTTACTAGTGGTAATCCTGCTAATAATGCTAAGAGTCCTAGTGGAACTGTTAATAAGTTCAATCCAGGGATCAAGGCTGTTAATAATCCATTAAGGATCAATGGTAATAACAATCCAAGTGCTAATAGTAAGAATGGTAGTCCACCGAATAATGCTCTGAGTAGTCCTACTAATAATCCTGCTAATACAGCTGGGATCAAGCTTGTTAATAAGTTCTTAACAAGGATAAATGGAATTGCGAGCAATCCTAACAATAGTTTTGCTAAGAATGTTCCGATAGCTGAAAGGATACCTAAGTTCAACCATCTTAGTGGGTTCAAGAATGTGATTACACCAAGCAATGGTAATAATAGTAAGAATGTTAATCCTGCTACTAATGCTGGAATAAGGAAGTCATTGAACAAGTCTCCTAGAATCTTGATTGGTAATAACAATAGTTTCAATCCGTTTAGAAGCAAGCTTGCTAAACCGATGAGGTTCATAGCTACCATGATCAAGTCTAAGAATGGAATCAAGTTTGGCAATGACAATAAGATCAATGCAATCAATGGGAAGTTAAGTCCTAATAGACCTAATGCCAATAGATTCAATAGACCTAATGCACCAAGCAATAATGCTAGTGGTAAGCCAAGAGCTAATAATAAGCCGATTCCGTTGATTAATAATGGCAATACTACTAAGTTGTTGAATGCTTTAAGTAGTAAGGCTGGAATTCCTACAAGATTGAACAATGTCAATGTATTAAATAATACTAATGGCAATGTCAATAATGTCATAACGATGTCTGAGATGATTCCGGCACCGATAGCTAATAATACTGATGTTAATGGTCTGATGAATAACCAGTATGGAATTGATAATAACAATCCGCCTAGTGTTAAGAAGTTAATCAAACCAGCTAACAATTTGAGTGGTAGTAGGATCAAGAAGTTGATTCCTGCTAATCCAGCTCTTAATAAGTGTAATAAGAATAGGATTGGGCCGACGACAGGAACTAATAATGAAATAGGTGCTAATAACAAGTTTGTTACGGCAGCTACTACAGAGATAGCCTTTGCGACTCCAAGTACTAAGTTAGTTAATCCAATAATGAATTGAAGTACTAATCTAGCACCTAATCTGAACAATCCTACAAAGAATCTGATCAAGTGTACGACTGCTCTGATTGTCCATTTAACTACTGTGTTGATGATCAATTGACTTACTAATGGTAATAATGCAAGACCTAATAGTAATGCTCCGATTAATAAGTTATTGATTAATGTTGTGATCAACCATGCATTGAATCCAATAAATGCATTCAAGCCAGCTAATAACAAGAAGTTCAATAATGCTGCACCTAATAAGATTGGTAATGCACCAAGAATTAGAAGTGTAATTGCACCTAATGCCAACAACTTAGCAGCTAATGATAAGAATTTGTTTAATAAGTGAATTGCGAGTAATGCGATGAATGTGATTCCAGCAACTATCAATGACAATGCCAAAGCGTTGAACAATGATAATAGTAATGGAATTAAGACATTCAATAGTTTCAATGCAAAGAAGTTGAATGTTGTAATTGGTAGTAGAAGCAAGAATGCTGGTAAACCAACTAGTAATGGAAGTGCCAAAATAGCACCGATTTCAACGATTGCTCTTACGAAATGTAAGATGTTCTTTAGTAATCTAAGTGGAAGACTTACAAAAGCAACAAATGCTAATGCCAATCTTCTTAATAAGTTAAGTCCAGGAAGGATAGTCCATAGTGGCAATGTAAGAAGTGTTGCACCAATGTTGAATAGATCTAATGCAACTTGTGCAAAGCCTTTGATGAATGTAATTCCCCACAATAATCCAGAAGTTAACAATTGTGCTAACAATGGTAATCCAAGCCATAGAGCTGGGAAAATCAAGAATTGTGTTGTTAAGAATTTGTTGATGAAGATAAGTGGTGTTAACAAGTTGATCGTTAATGGAACGCCAATCAATGCTAACAAGTCTTTCAATACGTTTGATGCTAAGTATGCTGTTACGAATGAAAGAACTCTCCAAATCAATCTTCCAAGAACATTATTCAATAGACCAGCTAATGCAAGTGGCAAGCCGATAAGACCAGCTATCAATGCTGCAGGAACTGTGAATAAGTTCAATCCTGGTACTAATGCTGTCAAGAATCCGTTAAGGACAATTGGCAATAAGAATAATGGTGCTAGTAACATGAATGGAAGTCCGCCGAACAATGCACGTAACAATCCAACGAAGAATGCGACAATTGCTGCTGGAATTAAACTAATCAAACCGTTGAAGAAGAAAATAACTGGCAATGAAATAAGTTTAAGGGCCAACTTCGTTAAGTATGTTCCAATTAATGTTACTAGTGGCAAGTTGATCCATGTTAATGGATTCAAGAATGCCAATGGTCCAAATACTGGTGCCAAAAGTAGTAAACCAGCAAGGAATACTAAGAATGGAACAGTTAAATCAATAATTGTATCAATTAACATCATTAGTGGTAAACCAATAAATAAGTTCAATACTGAAAGAACCATTGTTACTAATGGTGCTAAGAAGATCGTATCCATAATTAAGTTAAAGAATGGAATGAAGCTTGGTAATGCTAATAGTGCTAATGCAATCAATGGAAGTCTGATTGACAATAACAACAATCCTAGTAATGCAACTAATCCAAGTGCAGAAAGTGCAAAGATGAATGGAAGTGCTAATGCGTTCAATAGACCTAGACCAGCTAATACGATTGGTTAAATTAAGAATGTATTTAGCAAGTTGAACAACAATAATGGTAAGAACACCAGGTTGAACAATGTCAATTGATTAAATAGTACTAATGGCAATGTGAGCAATGGCATCAAGATATCTGATAACAATCCTGCGCCTAGTGCCAATCCGATTGTAACCAATGGTCTGATAAATAGGTAAACAGGTAATGCTAATAAGTTTAGTCCTAATACTAATAAGTTTAATAATCCAAGTACCAATTTAATTGGTGTAAGGATCAATGCATTTGCGATTGATAATAATGAAATTAGTAATGGTAATAGAGCAAGGACCGGTCCAACAACTGGAATTAATGCTGTTAGAGCTGCGGCGATTCCACTTACTACAGCTGTAATTACTGAAGCTGCTTTTGCCACTCCGGCAATTGCGTTCAATAGTCCTAATACGAATGAAAGTACTAATCTAGCACCTACTTTGAATAGTCCTAAGAAGAATCTGAAGATGTGGATCAATGCTCTGATACTCCACTTAACAATTGTGTTGATCAAGAATTGACCAGCAAGTGGAAGTGAGAATAATGCAATGCCTAATCCGGCTAGCATCAAAGTCATAGCTAATGTGAGAAGATTCCATAGAATCAATCCACCTACAGCTGTTGCAACAAGCAATAAGAAGAAATTCAATACTTGTGCAGCAATGATTAATAGTGGAAGTCCTACGAGGATTGTTCCAGCAGCTAATAGTCTGATAAGTAACTGGAATCCATTTCTCAATAAATCGTTGAATAGTTTAATTCCAAGTAATGTGAAGAATGTTAATGCAGAAACTAAGTTACTTAATAATAATGCAGTTAAGAATCCTAACAATAATGGAATTGAGCTATTAAATAACGTTAATGCGATTGTGTTAAACAATGCAAGTGGAGCTAATAACAAGAATGTTCCGATTCCAGCTAATACAGGGAGTAAGAATGCATTGATCAAACCTAGTCCAAGTTTAGCAAGATCGAATAGACCCTTAAGTAATGCGATTGGCAAACCAATGAATGATAAAGCTAATGCCAAATCGATAGCGCCATTGATTAATGCTTTGGCAAGGGTTGAGAGTAATAAGACATTAAATAATGTCAATTGTACTAAGTGACTCACTGCTCTAATAATCAAGAAGTTGACAACTAAAGGAGCAACGAAGTCGAAGATTGCTAGTGGGATCGAACCAATCAATGTGTTAACTAGACCTAGTCCAACGCCAACAACAGTGTTAAATAGAGTGATTGGAGCTGTTAACAATACAGCACCAATAGTGCTTAATAATAAGTTGTTTAAAAGTTTAATTGGCAAGCTGAGTAACTTAGCACCCAGTAATAATGGAACGCCAATAGCTAGAGCTGGTAAAACAATTGGCAATGAAAGTGCGATTGGAGCACCTAAAATTGCAGGCAATGCTACTGGTAATCCAAGTGTTAATGCTACTGGTAATGTAGCAAGAGCAAGTCCTGTGGCAGGCAAGCCTAATAATAATCCACCTAATAACAATGGAGCACCAAGTACAGGTAGAAGCATAGGCAATAATCCTAAGCCACCAAGACCACCGGCTGCTGCAGGTGCGGCGGTTGCAGCCGTTGTAGCAGCGGTTGTAGCGGCGTTACCTTGGCCGTTTTGTTGTGAAGTGTAATCTTTATATGCTTGTGAATTCTTTAAAATGTCATTATTAACAGAAGGATCAAATTCTCCACTTGTCATGTTCTTACCAAGCGAAATAATGATATTTGGCAATTGTTGTTCGTATTTGTTACCGTTAGGGATAACGCGACCATCAATTGTATAGTATACTGGTCTTCCATCAGAAGTATTGAGGACATAATTGTAGAATTGTCCTACTTTATCATCTTTAGTTGTCTTAGATGATGCATCATTCCAAATAGAAGGAACAGATTTGAGCATTTCAGCTTTTTCGTCATCTGAAGCCCATGGTGTCATCTTGCTGTATGTATCTTGTTTGATGGCATCATAAACAGCTTGACTGTCAGCATCGTTTGAAGTTGTTGAGTTGGTTTGATCACTATTTTGCGCATTTTCTTTTGCTAAATTCAACAAAGTAGTTGGATCAACCTTAGCAACGTCTGGCAATTGCGTAATGTCAGCGCCATTTGTAGGCTTGTCAAGACTGATGGTTGTGTGCTTCAACAATGAAGCAACTGCGTCTGCTGTACTTGCTGTATTATCAGCATTAGGTCCAGCATATTTGCCATCGACATAGTCTTGATAGATGTCTGATCTCTTCAAGGCGTCAATGTCGACAGCCTCATTAAGAGCACCGGGTTCGATACTTGAACCCATAGCTCTCAATAGCTTAGGCATCTGCTGTTGAAGAGCATCAGTACTATCTGGTTGAGCTGTTCCATCAATTGTGACGAACAGATCTCTTCCTGTGGATAGTACAGAGTGGAATCTCCATACTTGTCCTTGTGTGTCGCTATCGGAATCGTTCTTTCCGATATAGTTCCACATACTTGGAAGGTCTTTAGTGATCTCATTGACTTCTTCAGTCGTTGCACCTTGGGCCTTTTGTTGTACGTGTCCATAGATAGCCTCAAATTGAGAGTTATCTTCATAGTTATCTTCATCAGATGCATTTTCTGTGTTATCCAAATCTTGGTCTGATGTTAGATAATTATCCAAGGTAGTCTTTGGTGAAACATAACCTTGGTTTGCAATCTCAATGTAACCTGAATCGTCACTAGCTTGTGTAGCTGGTGCAGTTACTTCTTGAGGTTCAAATGTACTTTGAGCTACTTGTGTTGTTGTAGTAGCTGGTACATTTGTTGTTGGTTGTGTGCTTGTAGTTGCACTGTTGTTTTCATAAGTTGTAGTTTGACTAGGTGCAACAGTTGTAGCTGGTGTTGTAGTTGTTGCAGCAGCTGGTTGTTGTGTAGTCTAACTTTGTGTTGCTTGTGCATCACTAGCAACGTTAGCTGATGTTTGTGTTTCAGTTGTTGCTGGTGTTGTAGTTGTAGCGGCAGTTGTTGTACTGCTGTTAGTTGCTGTAGTTTGTGTGCCATTTGAAGCGGCAACTGCGTTGCTTGCTTCTTGACTTTCATTTGCGGTTGGATCTGAAGTTGCAGTTCCTGTTACTTGAATAGTTGTTCTTGTATTAACTGCATCTTCAGCTTGTGAGAATGATGGATTTACATTTTGGCTATCCGATTGGTTAGCTTGTTGTTGTGTTGTTGTTCCACCATTTTGTGTTGCTTGGTTTTGTTGTACTTGTTGGCTAGTCTGTCCATTTGATGTTGTCGCCTGTGATTCGCCATCGTTTGATGATGCTGATTGTGTTGATGCTTGTTGAGCACCATTTGTTGATTGTTGTGAATTACTGTTTGAATTATTTGCAACCTTTTGTGGTTGATTTGTTTGTTGTTGTTTTTGAGGAGCTCTATAAGTTGAATTGATATTGTTGTTATCAATCTTTATAGATTTACCGGCGAAGGAAGCTGAAGCTTTTGTATCAGCTTTGACATTCTTAGTAGCGATTGCGAATACTTCTTGATAGTTACCACTTGTGGCATCTTTCTTGAAGTTAACGACTAGATCGTTACCTTTTTTGGTAATGTCATATAAGCTGTTGTTGTCTTGAGAAGCCAGCTCTTTGATTTTACTTGTATCAACGTTCTTCTTATTGAACGTGATATCAAGTTTATCACCCTTCTTGATCACATCGTGATTCGATGCCGATATGTTCATCCTCATAATTGGGACGCCCTTTTTCTCGGTCATTGAAAGTCCGACGATGTTATCCGGATTTCTCGTTGTTGTCTTTAACGGAACGCTAGGATCGACATCCTTGACGTTACCTATGTTGTTGTATTGCGCGGCTTGCGCAACCTCCACGGTTGAATAAGCTACTATAGGTGATATCAGCACAATTGCTGAAATCCATGTGATAATTTTTTTAATGAGTGAACCTTCGCCAAATAGTGTACTCATAATGTGAAACTCCCCATAATTGATATGCGCAACATCATCAAATCTAGCTGAACCCCAGTGATCAACTGTATTTGACAGTTTGTAATGTGAATCCCAGTATCCACATACAAAGGTAATACATGTCCGCCGTATAAGTTATGTTTCAATACTAGTTCATAAAAATAATAATATCAAGAGCAATTTGACAATTTTTATCAATTAATACATTGGCTTTTATTTAAATATTAATTAAAACATTGATATTTGTACGTTTATCCAATGATAAAGTAATTTGAAATTCTTTTAAAAAAATCATTCAAAGGCTCTACAACGGCAATCATGTGGTATAACAAAGATTCTCAATGTCTCAATGGATGTCCCATACTAAGCTATAAAACATTCAATAAGTAGCATCATTATTCAAAAAATATGAATTATCTGTCTACTATATGAAGAAGCAACACAAAGAACTGAGAATTACATTGATAAGAAATCATGTTCCTGAAATGAGTAATTTTATTTACCTGATATTAACAACAAGTCCGTTTGGGTCAGAACATATACTCTTGTTTAAAGAATAAAGTCTTTACACCACTATTTTTAATAAATGAATACAAGCAGTGTCATCATTTCAAAGTTTAAACGTATTAGTTCGGTAAAAAAACGAATCAAATATTACAATCAATCGGCTCAACAACGAGGTATTTGGACACACATAATCAAAAAATCACGCGCGTTCTAAGACCACGTTCGTAAATATCTAATCAAGGATAGGCTGAATTGAGAAAACACGACTCATGAATTCAAACGAACTATTCAGGATGATTTTGATATTTAAGAAAGTAATAGCCAATCTGCTTAATAGTACAAAGTGACGAATATCAAAATGAGTCTTTCATCATTTATTGAACAAATATAGAACGTACGGTATTAAAAGTTGATCATATAAAAGGCAAAACATTTCGGTAATGTTTGCAGTAAAAGTATGCAAAGTATTTAACACACTGGTAAGTGGTAAGAGCAGTCAATGTATGTCGATAATCATTTGAACTCTGAATATAGTTCTGTAGCTTATCAACCGCGGTGATAATTTAGTTAAATTTGTTGATCTACTAATGAACAGAGTTTTTACCGCCAAGCCTTTTAAACAGTTAAAGTTGAACAGTAAGAAAGCTGATAAAAATATCTACATTTCATATTGCGCTGAACATTACAATCCATCTTAAACAGACTAAATTCACTGAATTTTTAGTTTAACTGGACACGTTTTTAAGTTAAAAATTGATGTAAAAACAAATCCTAAATTTTGCATAAATGTACCCACTTCTAACTAGGAAAAATGTACTATAAAGATAGAATTTTAAATTAGGAAAATATGGAGCAACTTAGCATTTTAATGAGGCATAACGAAAAGCAAATCATAATGTATCCGTTCCATAAAAGAACTAAGAAACTAAATAGATTATATTTAGGGAACACGTATTAAGTGATCATTTAAAAGCCGGCTTTCGTTTTAAGATGGTTATATCTATATCTAAAATCAACCAAATCGGTTAAATAAGACGTTTTTGCGTGAAACCCATAATTGTAGTCTTAGGTAAAATTTTCATTTAAAATAACAATTTGGACCGTTGCAATAAGCACCTTACTATCAATGTATTAAAAAACACTTCCTCAATTTATCCGGAAGTGTTTTTTTGTTTTGTAAGGAATGAATCAAAGCATGAATTGATATGTTGATTCTTAAACAACATAAGTAGATTAGCAGATCAATAGTGCATAGTTGCAGAACATATATTTAATCAACTCTGAATTGTAAAAGTTATAACACATTTAAAATGATTATGAGTTAATGGATAATTATGTATCAAAGTAAACTTTGTTGCAATGAAGTTTTTAAGCGTTTTGTTTTGAAAGACACATATAGTAGATAAACAAATGAATCACTAATTTTTTCAACTCAATTGAAGGAATCAAACGATAATTAAACTGATATGAAATAAACTTATGTTTAAAAAACTAGCAATCAATATCATCGGATCTATAACTAGACATACATTTAAAACTGAGAAATGTTTTTTCAAAAACAAACTGAATAAAGGAGATGTAAGAATCAATGTTAAAGGACTTCTTAAAATCAAAATTTCAAGTGATTTTGATTCCCTGTTGTTTTGAAATAATCCTGAATAAGTATACTTAGATTTACGAATTTAAAAACAGCCGATAAAAGTGTTAATGTATAACAATCGTATTTTTAGGAATTAATGATATTCAAAACGTATTGATCAATCAAAGTAAACAGTCATTGACTGTATTCAAGTACGAAGCCTTAAAAGTAAAAATTCAAGTCGTGGCATTTTAATAATGAAAGCATGTTATAAAAATTAGAGTAATACAAATCTCACTAATTCAAATCACCCTTTTGCAAACTTCAATCAATTCGATTAGATATAAATCATCATTCAACTCCGATTCATGTTTATTTGAACTCAGAGAATTGAATGCAAGTGTATAAGTATATGTACATCAAAAATCAATATGATTTGATTGTATGATTAGTTAATCATCGAAATCGAATTCTATCCAATTTCGACATGTCTGTTGTACTTATGTTGAATTGTTGAAAACGTTCGTAGCAGGCTTGGTTTTATAATCAAACGTCAATTGCATCTTTTATAATCTAATCACTCACAAGTAACATCATAAAACATGCATTTGCAATTTTAATTCAGAATTCAAGAGTACCTAATATCTCAGATATTCTTTTGTGCACAATTGATTTATTCAGAGACTTTGGTAGATATTTAAGGCTTCATTCAAATACGGATTACTTTTAATAACTAAGTAAAACTATTTCCCGGGAAATTTTGCTGCACTCATCAAATTACCAAGTGACATTTGATTCGACATTTCCCAGGAAATAATTTATTTGCGCGTTTGTTATTATTCATCGTATGTTATTCACAAAAATACAATTATTTGCACCACTAGTTCTACCATTCATTTTGTCCTTTATGCAAAATTATTATCGTTGTCATCATAAGTGTATTTTCAAAGCTACATGTTTTTATACTGTCTCGAACTGCACCTGATCACGAGACTTCTTTTAAAACATGAAATTGTTCTTCCTTCTTGTTTGTATAATCCCCCTTTGATTTCATAAGTATCGCATTGTGCAAGTACGTTTTTTTAATTGACATTTTACTTCCATAGGCAATCTCACATTTAATCAAAATATTCCTTCTTAGGTCAAACCACTCTTATTTATTAACTCAGTTCTTATCAACAGAACTTAAAATTATTATTATTGTCCTAATGCTGAGATGCGTATTCTAAAGACTTGTTCAATGTTTAAGACCACCAATTATATGAATGCGTTAAATTAATGATTACATCAAATTATTCTCCTGTTATCACTGTTCTTAAGCCATTACTTGAATTTAGGAGTGTTAATTTCAACATAAACAGGACAAAAAAGAGAGCAACGAGATCTCTCTCATCGCTCTCTTTCACCTTGCGTGGCAACTACCTATCCTCGCGGGTAGTTTCCCACCAACTACTTTCGGCGTGAAGAAGCTTAACTTCTGTGTTCGGCATGGGAACAGGTGTATCCTTCTTGCTATCGCCACCACACTTTGGTGTTCCCTCGTACCTTCAAAACTAGATATTAATTATAATGATTAAACAAACTCTTACTTACTGCTGACTGCGGTTAAGTCCTCGATCTATTAGTACTGCTCAGCTCCAAGTATCACTACTCTTCCACCCGCAGCCTATCTACGTCATATTCTTTAACGGATCTTACTTCCTTAACGGAATGGGAAATCTCATCTCGAGGGGGGCTTCACACTTAGATGCTTTCAGCGTTTATCCCGTCCATACGTAGCTACCCAGCGATGCTCTTGGCAGAACAACTGGTACACCAGAGGTATGTCCATCCCGGTCCTCTCGTACTAAGGACAGCTCCTCTCAAATTTCCTACGCCCGCGACGGATAGGGACCGAACTGTCTCACGACGTTCTGAACCCAGCTCGCGTACCGCTTTAATGGGCGAACAGCCCAACCCTTGGGACCGACTACAGCCCCAGGATGCGATGAGCCGACATCGAGGTGCCAAACCTCCCCGTCGATGTGAACTCTTGGGGGAGATAAGCCTGTTATCCCCAGGGTAGCTTTTATCCGTTGAGCGATGGCCCTTCCATTCGGTACCACCGGATCACTAACTCCGACTTTCGTCCCTGCTCGACTTGTCAGTCTCGCAGTCAAGCTCGCTTATACGTTTACACTCTGCGAATGATTTCCAACCATTCTGAGCGAACCTTTGAGCGCCTCCGTTACTTTTTAGGAGGCGACCGCCCCAGTCAAACTGCCCACCAGACACTGTCCCTCACCACGATTATTGGTGTAGGTTAGAGCCTTCATATAACAAGGGTAGTATCCCACCAACGCCTCCTTCGAAACTAGCGTTCCGAATTCAATGGCTCCTACCTATCCTGTACATGTCACACAAAAACTCAATATCAAGCTACAGTAAAGCTCCATGGGGTCTTTCCGTCCTGTCGCGGGTAACCCGCATCTTCACGGGTATTATAATTTCACCGAGTCTCTCGTTGAGACAGTGCCCAAATCATTACGCCTTTCGTGCGGGTCGGAACTTACCCGACAAGGAATTTCGCTACCTTAGGACCGTTATAGTTACGGCCGCCGTTTACTGGGGCTTCAATTCTCAGCTTCGCATAAGCTAACTGATCCTCTTAACCTTCCAGCACCGGGCAGGCGTCAGCCCATATACGTCATCTTACGATTTAGCATAGACCTGTGTTTTTGATAAACAGTTGTTTGGGCCTATTCACTGCGGCTGGCTGTTACACCAGCACCCCTTCTCCCGAAGTTACGGGGTCATTTTGCCGAGTTCCTTAACGAGAGTTCACTCGCTGACCTTAGGATTCTCTCCTCGACTACCTGTGTCGGTTTGCGGTACGGGTAGTTTATATCTAACTAGAAACTTTTCTCGGCAGTGTGAGTTATTGTGCTTCGCTACTTAAATTTCGCTCCTCATCACAGATTGTCCTTATAGGTAAAAGCATTTGACTCTTTCCAAGACTTTCTGCTTGAACATACTTTTCCAGCCGTATGCACACATCATCCTCCTGCGTCCTTCCATCGTTCAAACAATATAAACTAGTACAGGAATCTCAACCTGTTTTCCATCGATTACACCTCTCGGTCTCATCTTAGGTCCCGACTAACCCTGGGAGGACGAGCCTTCCCCAGGAAACCTTAGTCTTTCGGCCGATCAGATTCTCACTGATCTTTCGCTACTCATACCGGCATTCTCACTTCTAAGAACTCCACTGCTCCTCACGGTACAGCTTCAATGCTCTTACAACGCTCTCCTACCACGTATCTTACGATACATCCACAGTTTCGGTATCATGCTTAGCCCCGGTACATTTTCGGCGCAGAATCACTCGACTAGTGAGCTATTACGCACTCTTTGAATGAATGGCTGCTTCTAAGCCAACATCCTAGTTGTCTGTGCATTTCCACATCCTTTTCCACTTAGCATGAATTTTGGGACCTTAACTGGTGATCTGGGCTGTTTCCCTTTCGACGATGGATCTTATCACTCACCGTCTGACTCCCGGGTATAGATCTATGGCATTCGGAGTTTATCTGAATTCAGTAACCCAAGACGGGCCCCTAGTCCAAACAGTGCTCTACCTCCACGATCCTTTTCCCCGAGGCTAACCCTAAAGCTATTTCGGAGAGAACCAGCTATCTCCAAGTTCGTTTGGAATTTCACCGCTACCCACACCTCATCCCAGCATTTTTCAACATACATGGGTTCGGTCCTCCAATGCGTTTTACCGCATCTTCAACCTGGACATGGGTAGGTCACTTGGTTTCGGGTCTACATCAACATACTTAGTCGCCCTATTCAGACTCGCTTTCGCTCCGGCTCCGACTCTTCATCTTAACCTTGCATGTTAACGTAACTCGCCGGTTCATTCTACAAAAGGCACGCCATCACCCCTTAACGGGCTTTGACTACTTGTAGGCACACGGTTTCAGGATCTATTTCACTCCCCTTCCGGGGTTCTTTTCACCTTTCCCTCACGGTACTGGTTCACTATCGGTCACTAGGGAGTATTTAGCCTTGGGAGATGGTCCTCCCAGATTCCGACGGGGTTTCTCGTGTCCCGCCGTACTCAGGATACTGATTGGAGTGGTTCGGATTTCATTTACGAGGCTTTCACTCTCTTTGGCTCAGCTTTCCAACTGATTCTACTATCCTTGCCTTTTGTTCTCACTACATCAGTCCTACAACCCCAAAGAGCAAGCTCTCTGGTTTGGGCTGTTCCCGTTTCGCTCGCCGCTACTCAGGGAATCGATTTTTCTTTCTCTTCCTGCAACTACTTAGATGTTTCAGTTCATTGCGTCTTCCTCTTACAAGCTATGTATTCACTTGCAAGTAATCATCCATTACGATGATTGGGTTCCCCCATTCGGAAATCCCCGGATCATAGCTTACTTACAGCTCCCCGAGGCGTATCGTCGTTAGTTACGTCCTTCTTCGGCTCCTAGTGCCTAGGCATCCACCGTGCGCCCTTTATAACTTAACCTTAAATTACAAAGGTAATTCTTTTTTGACAGATTTTACTCTGTCCGCAGTTTTCGGTGTTTCTCTAATTCATTATTTCTTAATATCCAGTTTTCAAGGTACGAGGTGGTGGAAACTTCTGTCAGAAATTTCCACCGATGGAGGTTAACGGGATCGAACCGATGACCTCCTGCTTGCAAAGCAGGTGCTCTCCCAGCTGAGCTAAACCCCCATGGTGCTTTATATTATGTTTTCATTCTTTATGGGCCTAAATGGACTTGAACCATCGACCTCACGCTTATCAGGCGTGCGCTCTAAACCAGCTGAGCTATAGGCCCAATAAGCCTTGTCGAGAGTAGACCTCTCAAAACTAAACAAAGTTTTAACTTGTGTATTCCGTGGTACCTAAGTACCTATCCTTAGAAAGGAGGTGATCCAGCCGCAGGTTCTCCTACGGCTACCTTGTTACGACTTCACCCTAATCATTTGTCCCACCTTAGACGGCTAGCTCCTAAAAGGTTACCCCACCGGCTTTGGGTGTTACAAACTCTCATGGTGTGACGGGCGGTGTGTACAAGGCCCGGGAACGTATTCACCGCGGCATGCTGATCCGCGATTACTAGCGATTCCAGCTTCATGTAGGCGAGTTGCAGCCTACAATCCGAACTGAGATCGGTTTTAAGTGATTTGCTTGCCCTCGCGAGTTCGCAACACGTTGTACCGACCATTGTAGCACGTGTGTAGCCCAGGTCATAAGGGGCATGATGATTTGACGTCGTCCCCACCTTCCTCCGGTTTGTCACCGGCAGTCTCACCAGAGTGCCCAACTTAATGCTGGCAACTGATAATAAGGGTTGCGCTCGTTGCGGGACTTAACCCAACATCTCACGACACGAGCTGACGACAACCATGCACCACCTGTATCCATGTCCCCGAAGGGAAAGACTAATCTCTTAGCTTTTCATGGTATGTCAAGACCTGGTAAGGTTCTTCGCGTTGCTTCGAATTAAACCACATGCTCCACCGCTTGTGCGGGCCCCCGTCAATTCCTTTGAGTTTCAACCTTGCGGTCGTACTCCCCAGGCGGAGTGCTTAATGCGTTAGCTGCAGCACTGAAGGGCGGAAACCCTCCAACACTTAGCACTCATCGTTTACGGCGTGGACTACCAGGGTATCTAATCCTGTTTGCTACCCACGCTTTCGAGCCTCAGCGTCAGTTACAGACCAGAGAGCCGCCTTCGCCACTGGTGTTCTTCCATATATCTACGCATTCCACCGCTACACATGGAGTTCCACTCTCCTCTTCTGCACTCAAGTTTACCGGTTTCCGATGCACTTCCTCGGTTGAGCCGAGGGCTTTCACATCAGACCTAATAAACCGCCTGCACTCGCTTTACGCCCAATAAATCCGGATAACGCTTGCCACCTACGTATTACCGCGGCTGCTGGCACGTAGTTAGCCGTGGCTTTCTGGTTGAATACCGTCAATACATGATCAGTTACTATCACGCATGTTCTTCTTCAACAACAGAGTTTTACGATCCGAAAACCTTCTTCACTCACGCGGCGTTGCTCCATCAGACTTTCGTCCATTGTGGAAGATTCCCTACTGCTGCCTCCCGTAGGAGTTTGGGCCGTGTCTCAGTCCCAATGTGGCCGATTACCCTCTCAGGTCGGCTACGTATCATCGTCTTGGTGAGCCGTTACCTCACCAACTAACTAATACGCCGCGGGTCCATCCTAAAGCGATAGCAGAACCATCTTTCAAACACTCTCCATGTGGAATGTGTTGTTATGCGGTATTAGCACCTGTTTCCAGATGTTATCCCCCACTTTAGGGCAGGTTACCCACGTGTTACTCACCCATCCGCCGCTCACTCAAATGTATCATCACTCAGGTGCAAGCACCTTCATTCAGTTACCAGAGTTCGCTCGACTTGCATGTATTAGGCACGCCGCCAGCGTTCATCCTGAGCCAGGATCAAACTCTCATATTTTGATTGTTTGTGACTCATTTATTATTACTAACGAACTGACTTCGTTATTTATTGCTTTGTTTACCTTAATCTCTTAAGGCCTACACAATTTGCGTTAAAACTTTGTTCAGTTTTCAAAGGTCTACCCACTTGTTAGACATTTATGTGTCTCAACAAGCAACTAGATAATCATAACAACCAAGTTAACTTAAGTCAAGAACTTTTGAAACTTTTTTTCAAAATTCATTTAACAGTTACTCAGAACCCTTACGGGTGTTGCATCACTTGCAACGCTATGTTTCCCACATCAGCAAATGCTCACTACATAATTCTTTGAATCAGAAATCCAAATTCATTATTGGTATACATTACCTACTGGAAATATCTAGATACTTAGTATATATTACGAAATTCCATTTGTCACTATTAAATATTACATTTTCAAAATAAATTCATGACATGCAAGATTTAATGATCAAAAAACATTGTTATACCAGCATTTATTCTCATTTTACTTCATGAAAATTTTTTTTCAAACATCAATACTTCTTTGCAGACTTATACTAGTTGTTCCTTACCCCTATGAATTAAACAGTATAACTCCACTGAAGAAACTGTATCAACAAACGCGTATTTGATGCAATCACTCGACAGATTGATTCAAATCGACATTATTTGCTACCTATGGCTATTAAAAGACAGAACTACTCTGACGATATTGTCATTCTTAACCTTGTTTGCTAGGATCAAAAGTCTGATGCTCTCTAAGCAAGTAATCTAGTACTCGGACGAATTTTCTGGTCGCAAGAGTCAGTGCCCGTCTTCTTGGATTAGTGAGAGCTTTTTGCTTTTGTCTTTCAAAATAATCGGCAAACATCTGATCATGTACTATCAACTGATTTGTCGCTTCAACTAAATACTGATGCAGGTACATGTCTCTTGAATGCGGTCGTGAGGTACTATCTAAATTTACCGAAGATGATCGATTGTTTCCTCCTAGCTTGGCGTAACTTGCAATCTGTGATTCCTTATCAAATCTTTCTACATTTCCGGTTTCGGCAATGATTCCGGCAGCGTATACGTAATCGACTCCTGGCAATGATTTTAAAATATCTACTTCGAATAATGAATTCAGAATATGTTCAATACTGTCATCAAGCTCACGAAGAGTTTTTTGATAAGTCCGAATCGCTTTATAATAGACTGACAAAACGATGTCTAAAGAATTATTGTTTGATTGATCCAAGACATACGCGTGATGCTTAACATCTTTTATCGATCGAGCAAAATTTTTTAAATCAATTGATCCCTCTCCGTGATTGTTGGCATAAGACAGCAACTCATCGATAGACATTTTCATTATCCCTTCGGAGGTCAGGTCTTCCGTTATAATCGCAATGATCCTGGAATTCGACATTAAATCATCAGTTTCAGAAGACTGATTTACTTTGTAAAAGAGATCATTGATAAAACATTTCTTAGCTCTGACCATGGAAAAAACCAAATCGCAGCGTAAGCGAGTCAGTCGCTGCAAGGCTAAATATTTCTCGTTTTGCAAAACGTTTTCCGAGTGTCCATCTGATTTGAGAAGTTCGGCGATGTAGTATGCATCTGACCTAGATCCGCCATCGTTGAATTTGATGATCTCGTTGGAATTGACCCTGACGAGTTCGATCTCATAATCAGAAAGTTCGGTAGAATTTTGGAGTATGACTGCCGGGCTGAATTGATAAAAACGAATAAATTCTTGGCCGACGATGATAGAATCAATCGTTTTGGTACTGCAAAGATTTATGATCTGATCCTTAACTTGATCGACGCCATTTAGATTGCTTGAAAACGAGTCTTGAAAGATGAAGTCGTCACTGTCGGGCGACATAATCGCAACATTCATTTATTGAGCATTGATGCTGATTCCTACAACTAGCAACTAGTTTCATTTGTTTGTCATTTTCGTAAAAATTGATGTTATATCCTAATCATAAGAGTTTATCAATTGAAAAAACAGGACAAAAAAAGAGAGCAACGAGATCTCTCTCATCGCTCTCTTTCACCTTGCGTGGCAACTACCTATCCTCGCGGGTAGTTTCCCACCAACTACTTTCGGCGTGAAGAAGCTTAACTTCTGTGTTCGGCATGGGAACAGGTGTATCCTTCTTGCTATCGCCACCACACTTTGGTGTTCCCTCGTACCTTCAAAACTAGATATTAATTATAATGATTAAACAAACTCTTACTTACTGCTGACTGCGGTTAAGTCCTCGATCTATTAGTACTGCTCAGCTCCAAGTATCACTACTCTTCCACCCGCAGCCTATCTACGTCATATTCTTTAACGGATCTTACTTCCTTAACGGAATGGGAAATCTCATCTCGAGGGGGGCTTCACACTTAGATGCTTTCAGCGTTTATCCCGTCCATACGTAGCTACCCAGCGATGCTCTTGGCAGAACAACTGGTACACCAGAGGTATGTCCATCCCGGTCCTCTCGTACTAAGGACAGCTCCTCTCAAATTTCCTACGCCCGCGACGGATAGGGACCGAACTGTCTCACGACGTTCTGAACCCAGCTCGCGTACCGCTTTAATGGGCGAACAGCCCAACCCTTGGGACCGACTACAGCCCCAGGATGCGATGAGCCGACATCGAGGTGCCAAACCTCCCCGTCGATGTGAACTCTTGGGGGAGATAAGCCTGTTATCCCCAGGGTAGCTTTTATCCGTTGAGCGATGGCCCTTCCATTCGGTACCACCGGATCACTAACTCCGACTTTCGTCCCTGCTCGACTTGTCAGTCTCGCAGTCAAGCTCGCTTATACGTTTACACTCTGCGAATGATTTCCAACCATTCTGAGCGAACCTTTGAGCGCCTCCGTTACTTTTTAGGAGGCGACCGCCCCAGTCAAACTGCCCACCAGACACTGTCCCTCACCACGATTATTGGTGTAGGTTAGAGCCTTCATATAACAAGGGTAGTATCCCACCAACGCCTCCTTCGAAACTAGCGTTCCGAATTCAATGGCTCCTACCTATCCTGTACATGTCACACAAAAACTCAATATCAAGCTACAGTAAAGCTCCATGGGGTCTTTCCGTCCTGTCGCGGGTAACCCGCATCTTCACGGGTATTATAATTTCACCGAGTCTCTCGTTGAGACAGTGCCCAAATCATTACGCCTTTCGTGCGGGTCGGAACTTACCCGACAAGGAATTTCGCTACCTTAGGACCGTTATAGTTACGGCCGCCGTTTACTGGGGCTTCAATTCTCAGCTTCGCATAAGCTAACTGATCCTCTTAACCTTCCAGCACCGGGCAGGCGTCAGCCCATATACGTCATCTTACGATTTAGCATAGACCTGTGTTTTTGATAAACAGTTGTTTGGGCCTATTCACTGCGGCTGGCTGTTACACCAGCACCCCTTCTCCCGAAGTTACGGGGTCATTTTGCCGAGTTCCTTAACGAGAGTTCACTCGCTGACCTTAGGATTCTCTCCTCGACTACCTGTGTCGGTTTGCGGTACGGGTAGTTTATATCTAACTAGAAACTTTTCTCGGCAGTGTGAGTTATTGTGCTTCGCTACTTAAATTTCGCTCCTCATCACAGATTGTCCTTATAGGTAAAAGCATTTGACTCTTTCCAAGACTTTCTGCTTGAACATACTTTTCCAGCCGTATGCACACATCATCCTCCTGCGTCCTTCCATCGTTCAAACAATATAAACTAGTACAGGAATCTCAACCTGTTTTCCATCGATTACACCTCTCGGTCTCATCTTAGGTCCCGACTAACCCTGGGAGGACGAGCCTTCCCCAGGAAACCTTAGTCTTTCGGCCGATCAGATTCTCACTGATCTTTCGCTACTCATACCGGCATTCTCACTTCTAAGAACTCCACTGCTCCTCACGGTACAGCTTCAATGCTCTTACAACGCTCTCCTACCACGTATCTTACGATACATCCACAGTTTCGGTATCATGCTTAGCCCCGGTACATTTTCGGCGCAGAATCACTCGACTAGTGAGCTATTACGCACTCTTTGAATGAATGGCTGCTTCTAAGCCAACATCCTAGTTGTCTGTGCATTTCCACATCCTTTTCCACTTAGCATGAATTTTGGGACCTTAACTGGTGATCTGGGCTGTTTCCCTTTCGACGATGGATCTTATCACTCACCGTCTGACTCCCGGGTATAGATCTATGGCATTCGGAGTTTATCTGAATTCAGTAACCCAAGACGGGCCCCTAGTCCAAACAGTGCTCTACCTCCACGATCCTTTTCCCCGAGGCTAACCCTAAAGCTATTTCGGAGAGAACCAGCTATCTCCAAGTTCGTTTGGAATTTCACCGCTACCCACACCTCATCCCAGCATTTTTCAACATACATGGGTTCGGTCCTCCAATGCGTTTTACCGCATCTTCAACCTGGACATGGGTAGGTCACTTGGTTTCGGGTCTACATCAACATACTTAGTCGCCCTATTCAGACTCGCTTTCGCTCCGGCTCCGACTCTTCATCTTAACCTTGCATGTTAACGTAACTCGCCGGTTCATTCTACAAAAGGCACGCCATCACCCCTTAACGGGCTTTGACTACTTGTAGGCACACGGTTTCAGGATCTATTTCACTCCCCTTCCGGGGTTCTTTTCACCTTTCCCTCACGGTACTGGTTCACTATCGGTCACTAGGGAGTATTTAGCCTTGGGAGATGGTCCTCCCAGATTCCGACGGGGTTTCTCGTGTCCCGCCGTACTCAGGATACTGATTGGAGTGGTTCGGATTTCATTTACGAGGCTTTCACTCTCTTTGGCTCAGCTTTCCAACTGATTCTACTATCCTTGCCTTTTGTTCTCACTACATCAGTCCTACAACCCCAAAGAGCAAGCTCTCTGGTTTGGGCTGTTCCCGTTTCGCTCGCCGCTACTCAGGGAATCGATTTTTCTTTCTCTTCCTGCAACTACTTAGATGTTTCAGTTCATTGCGTCTTCCTCTTACAAGCTATGTATTCACTTGCAAGTAATCATCCATTACGATGATTGGGTTCCCCCATTCGGAAATCCCCGGATCATAGCTTACTTACAGCTCCCCGAGGCGTATCGTCGTTAGTTACGTCCTTCTTCGGCTCCTAGTGCCTAGGCATCCACCGTGCGCCCTTTATAACTTAACCTTAAATTACAAAGGTAATTCTTTTTTGACAGATTTTACTCTGTCCGCAGTTTTCGGTGTTTCTCTAATTCATTATTTCTTAATATCCAGTTTTCAAGGTACGAGGTGGTGGAAACTTCTGTCAGAAATTTCCACCGATGGAGGTTAACGGGATCGAACCGATGACCTCCTGCTTGCAAAGCAGGTGCTCTCCCAGCTGAGCTAAACCCCCATGGTGCTTTATATTATGTTTTCATTCTTTATGGGCCTAAATGGACTTGAACCATCGACCTCACGCTTATCAGGCGTGCGCTCTAAACCAGCTGAGCTATAGGCCCAATAAGCCTTGTCGAGAGTAGACCTCTCAAAACTAAACAAAGTTTTAACTTGTGTATTCCGTGGTACCTAAGTACCTATCCTTAGAAAGGAGGTGATCCAGCCGCAGGTTCTCCTACGGCTACCTTGTTACGACTTCACCCTAATCATTTGTCCCACCTTAGACGGCTAGCTCCTAAAAGGTTACCCCACCGGCTTTGGGTGTTACAAACTCTCATGGTGTGACGGGCGGTGTGTACAAGGCCCGGGAACGTATTCACCGCGGCATGCTGATCCGCGATTACTAGCGATTCCAGCTTCATGTAGGCGAGTTGCAGCCTACAATCCGAACTGAGATCGGTTTTAAGTGATTTGCTTGCCCTCGCGAGTTCGCAACACGTTGTACCGACCATTGTAGCACGTGTGTAGCCCAGGTCATAAGGGGCATGATGATTTGACGTCGTCCCCACCTTCCTCCGGTTTGTCACCGGCAGTCTCACCAGAGTGCCCAACTTAATGCTGGCAACTGATAATAAGGGTTGCGCTCGTTGCGGGACTTAACCCAACATCTCACGACACGAGCTGACGACAACCATGCACCACCTGTATCCATGTCCCCGAAGGGAAAGACTAATCTCTTAGCTTTTCATGGTATGTCAAGACCTGGTAAGGTTCTTCGCGTTGCTTCGAATTAAACCACATGCTCCACCGCTTGTGCGGGCCCCCGTCAATTCCTTTGAGTTTCAACCTTGCGGTCGTACTCCCCAGGCGGAGTGCTTAATGCGTTAGCTGCAGCACTGAAGGGCGGAAACCCTCCAACACTTAGCACTCATCGTTTACGGCGTGGACTACCAGGGTATCTAATCCTGTTTGCTACCCACGCTTTCGAGCCTCAGCGTCAGTTACAGACCAGAGAGCCGCCTTCGCCACTGGTGTTCTTCCATATATCTACGCATTCCACCGCTACACATGGAGTTCCACTCTCCTCTTCTGCACTCAAGTTTACCGGTTTCCGATGCACTTCCTCGGTTGAGCCGAGGGCTTTCACATCAGACCTAATAAACCGCCTGCACTCGCTTTACGCCCAATAAATCCGGATAACGCTTGCCACCTACGTATTACCGCGGCTGCTGGCACGTAGTTAGCCGTGGCTTTCTGGTTGAATACCGTCAATACATGATCAGTTACTATCACGCATGTTCTTCTTCAACAACAGAGTTTTACGATCCGAAAACCTTCTTCACTCACGCGGCGTTGCTCCATCAGACTTTCGTCCATTGTGGAAGATTCCCTACTGCTGCCTCCCGTAGGAGTTTGGGCCGTGTCTCAGTCCCAATGTGGCCGATTACCCTCTCAGGTCGGCTACGTATCATCGTCTTGGTGAGCCGTTACCTCACCAACTAACTAATACGCCGCGGGTCCATCCTAAAGCGATAGCAGAACCATCTTTCAAACACTCTCCATGTGGAATGTGTTGTTATGCGGTATTAGCACCTGTTTCCAGATGTTATCCCCCACTTTAGGGCAGGTTACCCACGTGTTACTCACCCATCCGCCGCTCACTCAAATGTATCATCACTCAGGTGCAAGCACCTTCATTCAGTTACCAGAGTTCGCTCGACTTGCATGTATTAGGCACGCCGCCAGCGTTCATCCTGAGCCAGGATCAAACTCTCATATTTTGATTGTTTGTGACTCATTTATTATTACTAACGAACTGACTTCGTTATTTATTGCTTTGTTTACCTTAATCTCTTAAGGCCTACACAATTTGCGTTAAAACTTTGTTCAGTTTTCAAAGGTCTACCCACTTGTTAAGAACGAAATGCGCTTAACAAGTAACTTAATTACTATATCAAGATATCAACATGATGTCAACAACTTTTTTAAAGTAATTTTTCAAACTCGACTCGCTATCGCTTGTCTCGCTTGACTTCGTTGCCACTCTGTCGCGACAACAAATAATACTATACAAGTTTAATTCGACCTTTGCAAGTACTTTTTTGCAATTAATTTAATTCTTTTTAATTTGCTCAATATCCAGTACTTTATCTATCCAATCGCTACTATAAAAATCCTCCTCATGGGTTACTAAGATCATAGTCCCTGGGTAGTTTCTTAATCCTTTACGTAGCGATGCTTTACTCTCATCATCCAAATGGTTCGTTGGCTCATCCATAAATAGAAAGTTCGTTGGCTCAAACATCAAGTCAGCCAATTTAACTTTAGTCTGCTCCCCACCGGATAGCGATCTAAGTGGCGACATGATTTGTTGGTTAGTGAGTCCAGTTCTAGCTAATAGCTGACGAACTTCTTTGTTATCCGACTCTGGATGGTCTTCACTTACTACCTTAAATGGTGTTTCCAAGTTACTCTTCCACACTAAGTCCTGTTTAAAGTAACCAACCTTAACGACTTCTGAAAAATCAAAGTTACCGGCTTTGGGCTCAATCATCCCTAATAAGGTTTTGATCAAAGTAGACTTACCGATACCATTGAATCCTTTAATGACCATCTTTTCCCCACTTACTAGTGAGAAATTAAGCTCCTGATCAAACAAAGGCTTGTCGTAACCGATTTTTAAGTCATTTACTTCCAATACCATTCGTGAACTTGGAATTTCCTTATATGGGAAATTAAAGCTAGCGATAGTCTTATTACCAGGTGGCGTCAAGACATCCATATGTGAGAGTTGTTTCTCTCTACTCTTAGCACTCTTTGAACGAGAACCAGCTTTAAATTTTCTAATATAAGCTTTCGTCTTAGCGATTTTTTCTTGTTGCTTAGTGTAGGCCTTCATATAGGTTTCTTTATTAGCAGCCTTTTGCTTCATAACTTGTTTCAAGCTACCCGTATACTTAGTGATCTTGCCAAATTCGATGTCAGCAATACAGTTAACGATCTTATCTAAAAAGCCGTAATCATGGGAAATTACGATAAATGCGCCCTCAAAGTTATTGAGATAATCCGATAGCCATTCGATATGGTTAGTATCCAAATAGTTAGTTGGCTCATCCAATAGGATCATGTCAGGACTCTCTAGTAAGATTTTTGCCAAGATGATCTTTGAACGTTGTCCACCTGATAATTTAGAAACATCGTGATCATAACCAATTGCATCTAATCCTAGTCCGGTAGCAACTTGGTCGATCTTAGTATCTATTTCGTAAAAATCATTAGCATCTAACAATTCCTGCAATTTACCAGCTTGTTCCAAGTCGTCATCGTCTGGATCATTCATATAGATCTCAGTCAACTTGTCGTTTGCTTCATATAAATTGGAATAAGCTGTCTTTAGATACTCACGGATAGTCATCCCTTCGGTAAGCTTAGCTTGCTGATCCAAATAGCCAACTGTTAAATGTTTTTGCCAAGTGATCTTTCCTTCATCTGGTTCCAGCTGTCCTGTCAGTATTTTGATGAAGGTACTCTTACCCACACCGTTTTGACCAGTAATACCTAAATGGTCTTCTTTATTAACTTGTAAATTGGCATCATCATACAACCGCTTATCTAAAAATTGTTGCGTGAGATGTTGCACTTCTAAAACACTCATAAAATTTTATCCTCTACATAATAAGAGGCTAAGACAATTCGATTGCCTCAGCCTCAAACATTATTTATTCTGACGTTTGATTGTTTTTAAATATCTTATACGTCTGTTCTTGGTCCCCATCGTAATCAAATGAGAAGCCTTGTCGTTCATTTAATCGATTGAGCTTGGTTTCCTCGTTATTGATAGTTTCGTGAGGCAACTCAAGTTGTTTTCTTAACTTGTTAGATACACGCTGGATCTCCTTAGTTGGAGCTAACTCGTATGAAACGTCTCCGACCATTTGACCATACCCTTGTAAATGATCAGATGCAATGCTCTTAGATGCGTCACGATAATTAAAGAACATCGTCTGCATATCATTAAAGCTCAAGTTAGTTGTCATTGAATCCGAAATACTGTCTAACACATCTTTAAAGTGGGTAAACGTCTTAGCACTAGCTGCACTCTTGATAATGGCAGAAATGATCTGTCTTTGTCGTTGTTGACGTCCATAATCACCGTTAGGGTCATCATGGCGCATACGAGCGTAATCTAGAGCCTGTTTACCATTAAGGTGCATCTCACCCTTAGTGAAGTTAGATGGAGTTTCGCCAACGTCACCATATGAAAAACTAAACGGAACGTTAACATCTACTCCACCGACACTATTAACGATTTTTTCAAGCGAGTTGAAATCGACCTTAACGTAGTAATCTATCGGTACATTGATCAGTTTTTCCGTCGTTACGACCGCACTGTTTTCTGTACCAATATTGTAAGCTGAGTTGATCTTCTGGATCTTTCTCGTATTGTTATCTTCATTCTTCCAGATCTGAGTCATAGTATCACGAGGAATAGACATCATTGTAGTCTTCTTAGTCTTAGGATTGACTGTGACAACGATCATCGTGTCTGAATTACCTTTATAGTTGGTCTCCGTATCTCTGACCCCGTTATCGGTAGTATCTACACCTAGAAGCAAGATAGAAACTGGCTGACTGTCTGCGATCTTAGTTGAGGTTGGCTTGCCTGATAAAGGCTTAAAGGTCTTATCCAATGAGCCTTGAGCTTGAGCATATAGTCTAAATCCATAGGCGCCAGTAACAAATATCGCTATCAGCAAAACTAAACCTAATATCTTTAAAAAAGCTTTGTTGACTGGACCTGAGTTGTTGGAAGCTAAAGCATTGTTATGCGTAAGCTTACGTCTCTGTCTAGACATGTTGTTGTTATTATTATTCATGAATTAACTCCGTGAGTTTAAATACTTTCGAGCGGAAATCTTTAATAAAGTTGTATTATACAGCTTAACTATAGTTACCGTCAGTATATTTGTTATATATTAAACGTAAACATAAATTATTAATAGGAGCCGCTATCAATTTTTTCATATATGATTGATTGATAGTCATTCCCGTTAAGTACCTCAAATAATTATAAAAGATTCATATCTTCTGTCAAATTCTATCCCCATCAAAGCAGGTGATCAAATGGAAAACATCGAAACTATTAGCAAAAACGACTTGTCTGCGCTTTGCCTTAAAACAGCTTATCTACTAGTTAACGGCGGTGCTGAAACTTACCGTGTTGAAGATACTGTTGAACGTATCGGACAATCTTTAGGTTTTGAGGTCAAATGCTACGTAACCGTAACAGCTATCTTCATCGAAATCAATCATCAGAATTTTAAATTTATTAAATCTCGCTTAGGCGGTACCAACTTGCAGATGATCGATGAGATCAATACCATGTCCAGGCAACTAGCAAATAAGACCATTTCGATCGATGGTTTTACGCGACACATCAACCATCTATATAAGTACAAGCGGACAGCTGATTTTCCATTTCTATTAAAAGCCTTTGGTGCAGGATTAGTTTCGATGGCGCCGATGCTATTATTCGAAATGCCATTGTATTACTTCCTCTACTGTTTCGTCGTTGGAGTGATCGGCTATACGATCTCTTCTTACTTGTCGCAACTATCAATGCTTCCATACGCCGATTTATTTATTGCTGGATTCGTAATTGCCTTATCGGCGATAATGCTCAAACGAATCGGTTTAGTGACCCAATACCACACGATCATCATTGGAGCAATCATGCCGTTAGTTCCTGGGGTAGCAATCACTAATGCTATTCGGGAATTAGTTATGCGGCACGCTCTGAGTAGTTCCGTCAAATTTCTCGATTCATTACTAGTGGCTAGCAGCATTGGTTTCGGCATTGCAACCGCTTTAATTATTTTTTAGGAGGCTATCATGGATATCTTTTTAAATATTCTATTAGGTGCTCTATCGGCAATTGGATTTTCATTGATAACCAATGCCCCAAGACGAGCAGCCGGAATCATCGGATTAACTGGAGCAATGAGTTGGACCGTCTTTTATCTATTAAAAAATTACTTTCATATGAACGTACTGATCGCCAATTATATTGGAGCTTTGATCATCGGAGTAATGGCATACTTTCTGGCCAGAAGATATCGTTTGCCAGAAAATATTATCGTTATCCCTTGCTTAGTTAATCTTGTTCCCGGGGGTAATGCTTATCGGACTATCTTATACATGGTCCAAAACAATTACTCTGGTTCGATCAACCAAGGATTCCAAACTTTCTTGATTGCGTCGTTTTTAGCAATTGGATTATTCACCACACCATATACGGCAGCATCAGTAAAACGATTAAAAATGATTCGTGCGAAAAAATAAAGCAGTCTCCTGTCGGAGGCTGCTTTTTTAGTTATTGATATAAAGTTTTAAATCAGGTACTGTTCCGCCATAACTTCTGATCTCATTCATTAAGTTGATCAGTTCTTGTTTCTGGTCCTCTTTGTCAGAGTCATTGTTTTTATATGCTTCTTTGACCTTTTGGACTTGTTCGTTATACTGTGGCATCAGCTTGTCGACCATCTTCTTACGATCGGTAGCACGCTGGGATTCTATCTGACGCTTTTCAGTATTGTATTTAGCTAGTTTTCCGTTCTCTTTTTCTGCTGCTAATGTTGCCTGCTGCAAATTCAATTGCTTCTGCATATCAGCAATTTGATCAGTGAATTTATTCTTAGCCTTTTGACGTTTAACGTTAATGTTTAAATAACGGATATTCTGTAGCTCATCTAACTTCTTAGAATAATCTGATTCCTTGACCATCGGTGAATCATTGTACTTATCAATTGCTCGCTGTACCTTAGCTTCACGTTTGAATTCTTCCTTTTTAGAAAGATGATAAATGATCCGGTAATCCATATTAAAAAGTCGTTCTTGGTTTTGCTTTTCTTGTGTCGTCTTAAAGTCATTAAAGTTTAAGTCGATTATATCCTGAATAGTCTGTTTCCTTTTGCTTTCATCGATCGACAAATTGCTGCCTGACACTTTGACTGTGCTAGGCTTTTTAAAGTTCTGTTGTTTCTCCTTTAAGTAATCGACCAAGTACTGACCTTCCGCCTTAAAGGTTGCCATCGGCAATCCCTCCTGACCACCAGTTAATGAATTGCCATGATCGTTACCTGTCCAATTTGCGATCGTAAAATCGGGAGTCATGCCGACAAAATAACTATCCTTGTAATCATCAGTTGTACCCGTCTTACCAGCTGTATATTTAAAGTTATCTAAACTAGCTGCTTTACCCAAACCGCTTGTAATAACAGACTGCATTGTATTGAGCATCAGATAACTAGCATCAGCTGCGTAAACCTTTTTTGGTAGGTGACGATTCTCGTAGATCATACGTTCATTTGATTCGTCATAAATACTAGAGACGTTACTGGGATGAATAAAATTACCACTTCGAGAAAAGCTACTGTAACCAGATGCCATTTCAGTTGTCGTTGTTCCGTATGTAAATGCTCCTAAAGCCAAGATTGGATTTCGGTCATTTGGAGACAGACGAGCGAATTCCATCTTTGCTAGATCATTGTAGTAGCTTTTTTGCTTATCTTGAGAAGCCAGTTTATAGGCAACAGTATTGATTGAATTTTCTAGAGCGTGTCTGACAGTTGTCTGTCCCGTGAATCCTGAGTACCAGTTCGTAATTGAACCAACTGCAGAGTCCGTAACCGAGCTCTGAGGCAAGTATCCTCGTTCGAATGCTGGAGCATAGGCAACTAAAGGCTTAGCAGCAGAACCTGGCTGACGGTATCCATTGATAGCCCGATTCAACTGATCATACTCAGTACCTCGACCACCAACGATAGCTAGGACATTTCCTGTTTTGTTGTCGATCACTGTACTAGATACTTGTGGTTGTAATTTGCCATCCTTATCTTTAACAGAATTATCAGCATAGGTTTGTTCAACTAACTGTTCAACCTTTGCTTGTAATCCTGGATCGATTGAGGTTCTAATACTGTATCCACCGTTCAATAATTGTCCTTGAGCAATATCAAAAGCTTGGCCATATGATTTATAGTAAGCATTTCGTTCATCATTATTTTTGAAGTTATACTTCATAGAGAATCCTGATGATTTCATTAATTCCTCAGTCGCACTAAAGACTGCATAATTGACTGCATAATTTTTAGAAATGTCATTGTCGAATGAATGTTGATTAACTTTCAGACCTAATGGTTTCTTTCGAGCAGACATATATTCTTTGTGTGAGATCAACCCACGTTTATTCATGATGTTTAAAACCATATTGCGACGTTTAACTGAACGTTCAGGATAAGACACTGGATCATAATACACAGGGTTATTTGGAATACCAATTAACATCGCAATCTGATCCAAGCTCAAATCGTTTTGATCCTTTGAAAAATAATACTTAGCCGCACTACTAAATCCATAGCTAGCGTGTCCCATGTAGACATCATTAATATAGAATTCAAGAATATCCTTTTTACTGAATTTCTTTTCTATTTCCTGGGCAATAACCATCTCTTTGATTTTTCTGGACATAGTCTGAGATTGATCCTTCAATACAACGTTCTTAACTAATTGTTGTGTTAGAGTCGACCCTCCTTGAACCCGATGCTGGATCACTCTAGAACCAATTGAACGTAGTATGGCATACATATCAACTCCATGATGAATATAAAAACGACTATCTTCCACATCAACTAGGCCTTTGCTGATCAGAGGATTGATATCTTTCTCTTTAGTATAGCTGGCATCTGATCTCGAAAATTTAGCTAGTTGTTTACCATTCTTATCATAGACTACAGTCGAATTTTTTGGATAGAAATCTTTTGCATCTAGATGACTACTATAGGCATACCCATCAGCAATTGACGTCTTTATTTGAGAGCCGAATTTTAGCCAAGTAATCGCAATTAAAATCACTAACACTGCCAGTATAGCTAAAAGTACCTTAGGCCATTTTCGCCTTCGTTTTATTGTTTTCCTTTTTGTTGTTTCACGCATATTCTCTCCTATTTAACATAGAAAACTGTTCCTGTTGAAACTTTTGATTTGATCGTGCTTAAATCACCAGTTGATATCTTGACTCCATTTTGATAACTCGAACCGCCGCTCGAAATGAATCCAATAGTACTTGAATCGCCAAAGTAAATTGAATTCTCCAACGAAGGGTTATTTTTGAACCAAAAGACTGGCGATGCTTGATTATAATTTGCAGTACTATTATCCGCATTCGTGATACCTAAATTACTGAGAGTATCATCAGATGCATTACTTAGATATTTTCCAAATGATCCAGACGAACTATCAGTTATGATTGCCGCATTATCTGATGCTGAGTCTATAATAGCTTTGATCTGATATTGTCCTGATGCCACATTACCCGAAGTAACGCTTATGTCTGAACCATCGGAAACATAGTTACCATCCGTTAATGTCATATACGAGATACGACCTTTACTCTTGTCATAATATAAGACATGTTTAGCTGTAATTCCTGCACTAGACAATTCATCAGTCGCCTTAGATGAATTGTCCAAATCAGAGATGATATCGACGTTAGCTGGTGTGTACTTCATTGTCAGTGGTGAGTTTTTCAAAGCAGTCAATTTAGCTTTAGCATCTTTGACTTTGATATCATCATTTGAATGAGCTTTATAATATTTATTAAGTTCCTGAATTTTATAATCCAAATCACGCTTAACTTGTTTATTCTTTATCAACTTCGCGTATGTATTAACCAAAGATATGTTCTTGATCGACAGTGATGACTTATCATCATTGTATTCATTCCAAATTTCATCAATATACTTGATTGCATCGTTAGTTTGCTCAAACCAAATCCGAATAGTATCGAGCTTATTCTTTTGTACCTGGTAGACATCTTGATTTTTTTCTTTCAACAATTGTTTGTCGATATCATCCAATCTTTTTTTGGTGACCGTGTTTTGATAATAGTTTTTACCATCATATAAGCCAGTAACTAACTTAACTTGTTTCTGGCGAATCGCTAATTGATTTTGGATCTTACGATATTTAGTCACATTATCCCCAGTGATGATTTTTCCATCACTGACTTTTATCAGAGCCCCAATGAAATCCAACGTTTTATTATTAGTATTCTTTTTAAGGACTCCTAGTTGTTCATCCTGATATTGATTGGATAATTCTTTTGAAACTGCAGCATTGGCAGTCCCATATAAAAGGGCAAGTAAAAAAACTACCGCAGTGACTATTGCGGCCACTTTAGCAATGATCATCAGATGATTAGTTGTCTTGGTATTTTTTCGTAAGACTTTTTTATCTTTCATCATTTCCCCCATTAAATTAGTTACATTTCGTATATGATATATATTAAAAGATTGAGCGCATAAAGGTGGTACATTTTGAAAAATTTAACCAAAAAACAAATTCGACGAATTATTTGGATTTCACTATTAATTGTTTTGGTTTTTATCTTTGCAAGCAATACCTGTAAAATCAGAACCAAAACAACCGATGCAATCTCACAAATAACTATTCCATTTAATCTGATTGTGAATCCAAATAACATTGATGAAGGTGTCACACCTAAATCAATTAGCACCAATGTTAAAGATTTGAATTCTGAAAAAAATCATATTCAATCATTAGTCGATAATATTAATACATCCTATAAAGATGATAAGAAACTTTTTTTCTTATCAAAGCAACAGCAAACTGATTTGAAACAAAAAATTTCAAAGCAACCTCACCAATATATCTACTCGATCACGTTGTTAAATTTTGGACGTGATTACAGTGGAGATTATTTCACCATCAGTTGTAATCAATATAATGACACCAAAACCATTGTTAGTTATCGATATATTTTACACTATCAGGGAGATCAAATTAAAACCTCGAAATATATTGGAGCAACTAAGAATACCTATCCTCCTGAATTCACCTTGGATGGTATAAATGTTGGTGACAACGGCATTAAAGAATCCAAAACCTATATGCAAGAAATAAGAACTGCAATTATCAATTCTGGTCTCATCTCGAACAACGATATTATCCCTGGAGACTTTAATCAAATCGCTAATAACATTGGTCTGAACAGTGACAAAAGCAATAAGGGATTATATACCCTGACCAAACATGCCAATTCAAGATTAACTAACTTTGCTATTACGGGATATGAGATCTCAGATGTTCCTAGAAGCAGTCAAATCTATATCAAACAAATCGACAAGAACGTTAATTATTATTATACGTTAACCTACAATCGGAACACATCCAATTTCACTTCTCTCCAGAAAAATATAATTTCCAATCGAATGACAAAATAAAAAGCATCCTCTTTTGAGGATGCTTTTTATATTTCCCGGGAAATAATGTTATTTATTTCCACACATCATTAACAATAATTGTTTGATCTCTATCAGGGCCAACAGAAACAGTTGCATATTCAACATCTAATTCTTCTTTCAAGAATTCAAGATATGCTTTTGCTGCATCTGGTAATTCATCAATACTCTTAGCTTGAGTAATATCTTCGTCCCAACCATTGAATGTTTTATATACTGGTTTGCATTTTGCAAGCATGTTTAAGTTGGCTGGATATTCATCAATTTGTTTACCGTTGTAATCATATCCTACACAAACTTTAATTTCTTTCAAGCCAGTCAAAACATCTAAACAGTTAAGTGAAAGATGAGTTACTCCTGATACATTACATGAATGTTTTAGCACAACAGTATCTAACCAGCCAACACGTCTTGGACGATGTGTAACTGTTCCATATTCATGTCCCGCTTCGCGTAAGAAATCGCCTGTCTCGTTGTCTTGTTCAGTTGGGAATGGACCAGCACCAACACGTGACGTATAAGCTTTAACAACGCCAATTACTTTGTCGATCAACGGAGCACCGACACCTGCACCTGTTGTTACACCACCAGCTGGATTAGATGAAGTTACATAAGGATATGTTCCGTGGTCAATATCCAACATGATTCCTTGAGCACCTTCAAATAATACATTCTTGCCAGCCTTTAATTCTTTGTTCAAATATGCTGAAGTATCGATTACACGATCTTTTAATTGTTGACCAAGTTCGTAATATTTTTCAAACATATCATCAAAGCTCATTGGCTCTGCATTATAAATTTTAGTGAATAATTCATTTTTTGCATCCAAATTGGATTTCAAAAGGTCTCTAAATAGCTCTTTATCAAGGATATCAGCCATTCTGATTCCTACGCGCGCTGATTTGTCCATATAAGTAGGACCTATACCTCTATTAGTCGTACCGACCTTAGAATCTCCCTTAGAAGCTTCTTGTAATTTATCTAATTGGATATGATATGGCATGATCAGATGAGCACGGTTAGAAATTCGTAAATTTGATGTATCGACTCCTTGTTCATGTAAGCGTTTTAATTCTTCCAACAAGGATTCAATATTTAATACGACACCATTTCCGATAATACTTACTTTGTCTGAATATAAAATACCTGATGGAACAGATCTTAATTTATAAACATTGCCATCGATATTTAAAGTATGACCCGCATTATCTCCACCTTGATAACGGGCAATAATGTTTGCTTCGCCACTAAAGTAATCAGTAATCTTACCTTTACCTTCGTCACCCCATTGGGTACCTACTACTACAACTGTTGTCATTTCTTATCCACCTATACTATTAATTTTCTGGAATATTCGCGATCGAAGAAAACTTGTTGTACGACTTTACAAATAAGAGTTTTGCCGTACCACGAGGTCCTGAACGGTTCTTCGCGATAATTACTTCTACTTCACCTACATCTTGATCCTCTTGGTCCTGTGGTTCACTGTTGCCATCCTCATCCTCATCTCGATAGTAATCATCACGATAAAGGAAGGATACGATATCAGCATCCTGTTCGATTGATCCTGATTCTCTCAAGTCAGAAAGCATTGGACGTTTGTCTTGTCGAGCTTCCACCCCACGAGATAGCTGTGACAATGCAATGATCGGACAATGTAATTCCTTGGCTAATTTTTTCATGTTACGAGAAATTACTGAGACTTCTTGTTGTCTGTTTTCTTGACCGGTACCTTCGATCAGCTGCAAGTAATCGACCACAACTAGATCAACTTGACCTTGTTCTTTTTCAAGTCGACGGCATTTGGAACGGATCTCAGCCATCTTAATACCAGGAGTGTCATCGATATATACATTTGTATTCGACAAACTACCCATGGCAACGATCAAACTGTTCCACTGATTTTCATCTAGTTGTCCAGTTCTTAATGAATTAGCATCAATCGAGCCTGTGGAACATAGCATACGGTTGACCAATGACTCCGCACTCATTTCCAAAGAGAACATTGCGACTGTTGCATTGTCCTTGACCGCAGCATTCTCGATCAAATTCAATGCGAAGGCAGTTTTACCAACACCAGGACGGGCTGCTAAAATGACTAATTCATCTGCGTGCAGACCAGTCGTCATTGCATCAAGATCTTTATAACCAGTTGATAGTCCAGTAACATCGCTACCTTCCTCATACAACTTATCTATTTCGGCAAAAGACGACTTAACTACATCACTGATTTTTCGAAAACCTTTATGATTTCGATTCTCGGAAACGTCCATGATGTCACGTTCTGATGAATCGATGATCGAATCTAAGTCTTCGTTTTCATCAAAGCTTCGATTAACGATATTGGTCGCAGCATTGATCAAACTACGCAGGACCGACTTTTGACTAACGATCTTAGCGTAATATTCAGTATTAGCTGCAGTTGGAACTGCGTTAGCAAGCTCTGCTAAATAGGCAATGCCACCTGCATCTTCTAGTTGATTGCTACGATTTAATTCATCTTG